>JBGSQL010000247.1:0-23275 GCA_041738105.1 Rhodobacter sp.
GCTGTCGCAATCGGGCGCAGTCGCGACGAGGTCGCAAAGGCCCGTGCGCAACTGGCGGACATGCTCAAGAGTTCAGGACCCGTGCCGGACGCGCCCTTCGATGGTCTCGAAGTGCTGATCCCGGCGAGGGACTACAAGAACCGCCACGCCTCCATCCTGCTGGCGCTCGACGCCACCCTTGCGGCCTTCGACGAGGCTGCGGCCGCCGCCTGAACGTCGCGCTGCGGAAAGGATCGCGCCCGCCTCACAGATCGCAGGACATGCGCGGTTCCAGACCGCCGGCGCCGGTGTCTGGCAGGCCTGCGTCATCGACAAATCCGAGCTTGTGATCGAAGCGGATCGCCTGGCGGCGATCAATGCCCGCCGACAGGACCATCCGATCAAGACCCGGCGCCCGCGCTCGCTCGCCTGCGTGCGCACTGCGCTTACCGTCAGCACCATTCTCAGTCCCGCAGCAACTCGTTGATCGCCGTCTTGGACCGGGTCTGCGCATCCACCTGCTTCACGATCACCGCGCAATAGAGGCTCGGCCCCGGGTCTCCGTTCGGGATCGGCTTGCCCGGCAGCGACCCCGCCACCACCACCGAATAGGGCGGCACCTCGCCATAAGTCACCGTCCCTGTCGCCCGATCCACGATCTTGGTGGACTGCCCTATGAATACGCCCATCCCCAGCACCGAGCCCTCGCGCACGATGCAGCCCTCGACCACCTCCGACCGCGCGCCGATGAAACAGTTGTCCTCGATGATGGTCGGCCCCGCCTGCATCGGCTCCAGCACCCCCCCGATGCCGACCCCGCCCGACAGATGCACGTTCTTCCCGATCTGCGCGCAAGACCCGACCGTGGCCCAGGTATCCACCATCGTTCCCTCATCCACATAGGCCCCGAGGTTCACGAAAGACGGCATCAACACCACCCCCTTCGCGATGTAGGCCGACCGCCGCACGATACAGTTCGGAACCGCCCGGAACCCCGCCGCCCGCCACTCTGCCTCGCCCCAGCCCTGGAACTTGCTGTCAACCTTGTCCCACCATCCGCCGCCCTGCGGCCCGCCCGATTGCCATTCCATGTCCTTCAGTCGGAACCCCAGCAACACGGCCTTCTTCGCCCATTGCCGGACCTGCCAGACGCCGTCATCCCCGCGCTCGGCCACCCGCAGCGCACCGCTGTCGAGCGTTTGCAGCGTTGCCTCGATCGCCTCGCGAACCTCGCCCCGCGTGGCCGGGGTGATGGCCTCGCGGTTCTCCCAGGCGGCATTGATGGCGACTTCAAGGGCGGCGTGCGACATGGGGCGATCTCCGGTTTCCTGTGGTCTTGACGGTCTCCAGCCTATAGACGGGAGGGTGACCTCACGCAATCCGGCCAAGCCCCATGAAAGACGATCCCCGAACTCATCCCTTCCGCGACAGCGTTGCCGATATCGCGACAGCTGACCGGATCCCCGACACTGCCCAGACCCGGGCCCCGGCCTACCGGTTGGCCTTCGCGGACCCCGAGTTCCTGACCCGCGAGGAACTGCGCCCCGTCCGCCTGCAACTTGAACTTCTCAAGCCCCAGATGGTGATGGATGAACGCGGCATCCTGTCCACCGTCGTGCTGATGGGCAGCGCCCGCATCCCTTCCCCGGAACAGCCCGCTTCCGCCGCTGGCCTTGCCAGTTGGTATGACGAGGCCCGCAAACTTGCGACCCTCATCACCGCCAAAAGCATGGAGAGCTATGGCCGCGAGTTCGTCGTGATCACCGGCGGCGGCCCCGGGATCATGGAAGCCGGCAATCGCGGCGCGCAAGAGGCAGGCGGCCAGTCCATCGGTCTGAACATCGTCCTGCCGCACGAACAGGCACCGAATGCCCACGTCACGCCGGATCTGTGCTTCAACTTCCATTATTTTGCGATCCGCAAGATGCACTTCCTGATGCGCGCGCGCGCGATCTGCATTTTCCCAGGCGGTTTGGGCACGCTCGACGAGATGTTCGAGTGTCTTACCCTGATTCAAACCGGCCGGATGAAACCTATTCCGGTCCTGCTATTCGGCCAGTCCTTCTGGGACAGCGTCATCAACTGGAAGGCGCTGGTCGAGGCTGGTGTCATCGCGGCTGAAGACCTAGACATCTTCCGGTTCGTGGAAACAGCAGAGGCGGCGATGGACGTGATCGGGGCCTGGGAAGATCCCTGCTGAGACCAACCCCGACCCAAGGGGATCATTCCGGCGAACAGTCGCGGTGCCAGCCTGCATCGAAGGCAACCCGATCACAGCCGGCAAACCGTGCGACCCGGTGCAACTCTGCCTCGAGCCGGTTCATCCGCCCCGTCCCGAAGGTAACATCTGGCTCGGGCCAAAGTGCGCGCACCTGCAGCGCGCCCACATCGCGACGCGCCTTCATGTCGATCCGCCCGACAAGGCGGCTACCTTCCAGCAAGGGAAAGACATAATAGCCAAAGCGCCGCTGCGCCTCGGGTACGAAAACCTCGATCCGATACCGAAAACCGAACAATCGTTCGGTTCTGTTCCTGTCCCGCAGCGCCGGGTCGAAAGGTGACAGAACCCGCAGGCGCGGCCGCGGCTCTGGTGCTGCTTCGGCGCGGCTCAGGATATCCGGGAGCGCAAGACAGGGACGGCGGGTGCCGTCTGCACATTCGACCGAAATCGCGACCAGGCGCCTCTTGTCCAGCGCAGTCTTGCACCAGGCGCGCGCCTGCTGCGGTGACACTGCACCCCAGTAGGATGCGATTTCACCCGGCGTGGCGAAGCCGAGCCGATCGAACGCAGACTGACACGCCCAGTCGATCACCTCGGCCTCTGGCGGGCAAGGCAGGCGGTGGGCATCGGGGATGACCCGTTCAGTCAGATCGTAGACCTTCTGAAAGCCGTCGCGCCGGGTAATCTGCAATTGACCCGTCCGCCACAGCCATTCCAGCGCCGTTTTGGACGGGTGCCAGTCCCACCAGCCGCCCTTGCCGCGGGTCTCGCCCTCGCTGACATCCGCGGATGTGACCGGGCCATGGGCGGCGATGTGGTTCAGGATATCGTCGAACCTTGCCTCATACCCCTCGCGAAACCAGCGGCGCCAGTTGGTGTGCAGACGCTCGGCATCCCGGGCAAATCGGTGTTGCCAGATCGGGAAATGCCGGATCGGAAGGATCGAGGCATCATGCGTCCAATGCTCGAACAGGTGACGGTCAGCCTCCAGAAGCGGCTTCAGCGCCTTCGGGCGGTAAGCGGTTCTGCGCGCGAACAGAATCATGTGATGCGCCCGCTCGACGGTCGTGATGCTGTCCACCTGGACAAAACCGATCCGGTCGATCAGCGCGGCCAGATCCGCCCCTCTGGCAGGGCCAGATGGCGCCTCGGCCAGCGCGTGCAGGTCAAGGAAAAGTCGGCGGGCCAGCCGGTTCGGCAGAAGGACATCAGTCATGGCCCAGCTTTGGCGCGGCGCCGGGCCGGCGTCAATCAAAGGCAGGTGGCACTAAAGACCGGTCTCGACCGCGATCTGGGCGCGTGATTTCCGTTGCCGTTCTGTCGCGGATTTCAACTGGCCACAGGCGGCCATGATATCCTCGCCACGTGGCGTCCGGATCGGGCTTGCATAGCCGGCCTTGTAGATGATGTCGGCAAAGGCCTCGATCCGGTCCCAATCCGACCGTTCGTACGGGGCGCCGGGCCATTCGTTGAATGGAATGAGGTTGATCTTGGCGGGGATGCCGGCAATCAGCTTGACCAGGCGTTTTGCGTCGGCATCGCTGTCATTCACGCCCTTTAGCATGACATATTCAAAGGTGATCCGTTCGGAGTTGGACAGCCGGGGATAGTCCCGCAGCACGTCAAGCAGCGTCTTGATGTTCCAGCGCTTGTTGATCGGAACAAGACGGTCGCGGACCTCATCGGTCGTGGCATGGAACGAGACGGCCAGAAGGCAGCCGATTTCCTCGGCTGTCCGCGCGATCTCGGGCACCACGCCCGACGTGGAAAGCGTGATCCGCCGCCGGCTGAGGGTCAGCCCCTCATTGTCCATCACGACCTTCATCGCATCGCGGACGTTCTCGAAGTTGTAAAGCGGCTCGCCCATCCCCATCAGGACGACGTTAGACACAAGCCGCGTCTCGTCCTTGGGTGCACCTTGCACCGGCCATTCGCCCAGATCGTCGCGGGCCAGCATGACCTGACCGACGATTTCGGCAGCCGTCAGGTTGCGGACAAGCTTTTGCGTGCCCGTGTGGCAGAACGAACAGGTCAGGGTGCAACCGACCTGGGAAGAAATACAGAGTGTGCCGCGCCCGTCCTCGGGGATGTAGACGGTTTCCACCTCATGCCCACCGGCGATTCGCACCAGATACTTGCGGGTGCCGTCGGCGCTGATCTGACGCGTGACCACTTCGGGCAGTTCGATCACGAACCGTTCCGCCAGCATCGCGCGGTAAGCCTTCGCAAGGTTGGTCATCTGCTCGAAATCGCGCACACCCCAGTGATAGACCCACTGCCAGATCTGACCGAGGCGCATCTTGGCCTGTGCCTCTGGTGTGCCACCGGCGATCAGTGCTTCGCGCAATTGCTCACGGGTCAGGCCGACGATGTTGCGCCGACCGGTCTCGGGCAGCTTGCGCGGCAGGGTCAGGACATCCTGCGTGATGGGCGCTGTGGGCAGATCGGACATGGCAGCCTCGGGAAAACCAAAGGCATCATATAGGCGAAGTCGGCAGGAAACGAAACCGGGCACCAGCAGATTGCCCCGGTAGCGCTACCGGGGTGCGGCAGGCCGCCTGGCCTGCGTCTACTTGCAGCGCGATTCAGCCTCTGCCATCGCGGCGGTGAACCCGAGCAGCGAGAAGGTATCCTTCGTCTGCGTCCCGCGGGCCGATCGGGCCGTCAGGACGGCAGAGGTTCCCGCCTTCAATGCCGCCAGCATCGCCGCATCATCGGCGGTATTCGCGGGCCAGGCCCACTCGCCATCGACGAACATCTCGAAGCTGTTGCTGTCGATGGTCATGTTCACGGTAGACCCCGGAGCAAACGGATACCCGCCTGTGAACGACACCTCACCGGCCGCGCCGGAGCCGGGCCGGAACGTCACGAACAACAAGATGTCGCCGCGCCGAACCGAGACCGGATTTCCGTCCCGTGTGTTCACGGTTTCCTTGGGGCTCGACACGCCCCAGCATTCCTTGGGGTTCTCTTCTGTGAAAACGCTCCAATCGGTCTTGGTCGCAACACGGTTCGTCGATTCCTGCGCAAGCGCACCCGACACCGTTCCAAGGGCCAGTGCGGTGGCAATCACCGTTCCGCGCAAACCCGCCATCATCCATGCTGTCATGTGTTTACAGCCTCCACGCTGCCCTTTGCCCGACCCGGCGGTGGTGATCCTTTTCAGCCGCCAGCTTTTCCTGTGGCGCGGGTCTTTTCAACTCGATATCTCCCCTTAGCGCAAAATCGTCGAAGCGCGAAAGCCCCATGGGCACAAAATCGCGCATGCGTGAGAGGAAGCACTGAAATGACAGGCAAAATCTTGGCACACCCGATGGTGGAGTTGTGGCGCGGCGGGCGGTTGGAAAGCGCCCATGCCGGACATGCCGTGATCTGCGACGAAACCGGCCAGATCGTTGAGGCCTGGGGCAATCCCGAGGCGGTGATCTATCCGCGATCCTCGTGCAAGATGCTGCAGGCGCTGCCGCTTGTGGAAAGCGGCGCGGCCGACGCCGCCGGGCTGACCCAGGCGCAGCTTGCCCTTTCCTGCGCCAGCCATCAGGGCGCTGCGCTGCATACCGGGATGGTTGGCCGGTGGCTGGCAGATCTGGGGCTGACGGAAGGCGATCTTCGTTGCGGCGCGCACGAACCCTATGACAGGTCCGAGCGCGACCGGCTGATCCGGGCCTATGAGCCCCCGTGCCAGATCCACAACAACTGTTCGGGCAAGCACGCGGGATTCCTGACGATGTCGCGGCACATGAAGGCAGGTCCGGAGTACGTCGATCCGGCCCATCCGCTGCAACAAGCCATTAGGGCTGCCTTTGAAGAGGTTACGGACGAAACCTCGCCCGGCTACGGGATCGATGGCTGCTCGGCACCCAACTTCGCCACCTCGCTGCATGGCCTTGCGCGCGCCATGGCGCAGTTTGCCGTGGCGTCCGAGGCCGGGAATGCCCGCAGCCGGGCGATGCATCGTCTGACGCAGGCGATGCGCGCTCATCCCGAGCTTGTCGCGGGCGAAGGGCGGGCCTGCACCGAACTGATGCGCGCAATGAGCGGCAAGGCGGCGATCAAGACCGGGGCCGAAGGCGTGTTTGTCGCCATTCTTCCCGAGCGGCGTATGGGGATTGCGGTAAAGATTGCTGACGGCTCGACACGCGGATCAGAGGCCGTGATCGCCGCGCTTCTGGTCAGGTTGGGGGTTCTCGACGCTGAACATCCCGCAACGCGCAAGCGCCTCAACGTGGTGCAGAGCAATTGGCGCGGGCTTGAAACCGGGATGCTGCAACTGGCGCCCGGCTTTCCCTGATCCCGCCGCTCAACCGACCAACAGCAGATCATCCAGCACCAGCGCCATGACCTTGGCACTGTCGAGCATATCCTGGATCCCCACCCATTCGTCGGGTTGATGGGCAAGATGCAGAAGGCCGGGACCATAGGCGATGCAGTTGTGCAGCCGCCCGATGCGGTCGATGTGCTTTTGATCATAGGTGCCGGGGGACACGACGTAGTCTGCCTGTCGTGCCAAAACCCGTTCGATCGCAGCGGCCGTCGTGCGCACGACCGGGGCGTCACGGGCTGTCATGACTGGGCTGACCTCGAACAGATCGCGGATCTCGTAACGAAAGGACGGGCGGGCCGCCTTCACACGCTCGAGCAGCGTCGTCAGCTCGGCTTTCACATCAGAAAGATCCTCTTCGATCAGGAAGCGGCGGTCCAGGATGATGCGACAGCGATCCGCAACGCAGGGGGCAGGCAGGCCGGTGTAGCCTGGCTCGGGTTCAGGCTCGCCGCCATGGATCGAGTTGATGTTGAGTGTCGAGCTGCGCGCGCCCTCAGGCGTCACCGGCATCGCTGTGTGGCGGGTCGCGAGAAGCGGGTACAGCACCGATTCGATTTCATGCAGCACCGCCCCCATGTGCCGGATCGCGCTGTCGCCCTGAAAGGGCATGGAGCCATGTGCGATCCGGCCCATCGTCTCGACTTCGGCCCACCAGACCCCCCGGTGTCCCAGGCAGATGCGATCCTTGTGCAGCGGTTCCGGGATCAGGACATGCTGGACACGCTCGGGCGCGAACCGCCCCTGTTGCGCCAGATAGGCGACGCCTCCATAGCCGCCCGACTCTTCGTCCGCGGTCGCGCTGATCTCGATTGCCCCGTCAAATTCGGGGTGCTTCGCAACGAACGCCTCGGCGGCCACAATGCTGGCGGCAAGCCCGCCCTTCATGTCGCACGCCCCGCGACCGAAGATCCGGTCGCCGTCGATCTCGGCCCCGAACGGATCGCGGGTCCAGCCGTGACCAACCTCGACCACATCGTGATGACTGTTGAAATGCACGCAGTCACCCGGCCTGCCACCGTCATAGCGGGCGATCAGGTTCCATCGTGGGTGGGTGTCACTGTCGCCAGGCGCCCCCTCGGCGCGGACGAACTCGGTCGTGAAGCCAAGCGGAAGCAGACGCGCGGCGAGGTAATCGCAGATCTCTCGATAATTGAGTCCGGGCGGATTGAGGGTGGGGATCCGGACAAGATCCTGCGTCAACCGGATCAGCGCAGTGCGCCGGCTGTCAATCTCGGCAAGTAGGCGGGCATGGGTCATGCCGGGTAGCTTGCCGCGTGCGGATTGATGCGGCAATGGCCCTGCATCGGATAATCGGTGACGCAGGGGATGTAATGCGGCAATACTTTGCCCAAATCACTTTGCACGATCAGTATCTGGAGGACAGCGCATGGCCGATTTCGACGCACAGATCCGCGACAGCCAGGAACAGGTGGCCAAGGCACAGGCACGGATCACCGAGATCACCGGGCGGATCGAGACAGCGCGCGCGAAACTGGACGCGGGCGAGACGGCGATCGACATCGAGACGGCGACCTTGGAAGACGTGGCCAAGCAGGCTGATCTGATGAACGCGAACATCGCCGAACTCATCATGGGGCTTGATGACGTGACCGCCGGTTTCTCGAAGGACTTCGACGAGATGCGATCGAAGACGGGAATGGAAAGCTTCATCGGCATATTCTCGCAGGACCGATCCGAGGCGATGCGGCAGGAACGTTTGCGCACAGCCTCGATCGACGACAAGCTTCAGGATCTGATTGCCAAGTCCGACGTGATCGTGCGGCTGCTGCAAGGCCAGCTTGACCTGTTGAACGTGCAGAAAGGGCGGGTCGAGAGCAACCTGACCGCGACCCTTGATGAACGGGAAGGTGCGGTTGCCGCGCTCGAAGGCATCCGGGCAGAGATCGCGGGTATGGATCCGAAACTGATCGAGTTGGAAAACCGGATCAGTGTCGAACAGGATGCGGCCGCCAGGACCCGGCTTGAAACTGAACTGGCCGGCTTGAACACGCGCCACAACGCGCTTGTGCAGGACGAACAGGTGCAATTGGCCAGAAGCCAGACGCTGGAACGCTACATCGAAAAGGGCAAGACTTGGGTCGACAGCCTGCAAAACCAGGCGGCGACCCAGATGGTGCTGATCAACAAGTTGCAGACCGACACACGGCAGCGTGTGGTGCTGTATGATGCGCTGACCTCCTCGCTCAAGACGGCGCAGCAGCAGGACGTGGCACATCGCATCAACGAGATCGGGGTAAAGACGGATCAGGAAGCGCAAACGGCCATGGCAGGCATCGGGGCAGCCACCAACGCCCGCATGGCCGATATGCTCGAGGCGCACGAAGATCACATGGTCTTTGCGCGCAAGGTGCTGGACCAGAAGGCCAAGGCGGACGAACGCTTTGCCCGCAGGTTCGCCGCGATCGTCGAAAAACACGACAAGAACCGGTACGGGGAATAAGTGCCCGAAACAGACGCCAAGGCCGCCCTGACATCGGATCATGCCGAGCTTTACGATACCGATGTCGCGCGACGCTATTTCGCGAAGTTCGAGCGGATCACCGCGCATTTGCCACAGATCGCGGCAGAGCTGGAGGCCGAGGGACGCCTCAGCCGACTGGAATCGCGGGTGATCGGCGGCTATGTCGCCGGCGTTGCGGCAAGTTTTCGCGCGCTTGCCCTGAAGTACCTGATGACGGGCCGCGACGGTGCGGCGGGGCGGCTGACCATTGACCGACACGACAGCGGGTTTCCGGTGGCGACCGAGCTTTTGGTCATGGCCAACGATGCGCACCAGGCCGACCGGCACCTTGCCGGCATGGCCTCGAGCCATGATCTGAAGGACAGGATGATCCGCCAGATCGTGGGCGAGCTTGCCATTCCCACCAAGTTGCAGTTCGCGCTGTCGCAGCGGCTTTACTACGAGGCTTTGCAGGCGGGGGGCCTGTTCTGGGCGCGGAACGATCCCGATGCGCATTGGCTGGAGGATCGAGGCCGAAGGCGGGCCTATCTGCTGCATTGGGCAGTCTATGACAGCCGCGAAAACCTGCCGGTGATCTACCTGATGGACGTCGAGGATTCAGGGCGAACGGCGCTGCCCAAGGATGACAGGCGCTGGCCTGAAGTGCAGGCGCACCTGATGGCACAATCGTTGGGCGGATTGAAACTGCTGACCATCGCCCAGGGGCTCGACACCGATTTTGACGATCTGCACCCGAAACGGCTGCAGCGGATCCACGTGGGGCCGATGCATTCGCACAGCTTCACCCTGCAATCTGGTCCGATCAGCGAGGTGCTTGCCGATGCACGGGCTGCCGCGGGCGAGGATTGGGCGCTGGTCTGGACCTTCGAGGATCTGCGGTCGGAACGGGAAGACGCCGTGAAGGACGGTTGGTTCGGATCGGCGCAGCGCCAGATCTTCGCCCTGGACGGGTTCGCCGGGCGCGGCGCCGAGACCGGGGCAACACGCATCGAGCGCATGGTGATCCTGCCCGAGCGTCCCGCCCAGGTTCTGGTGGAAAAGAACCCCTCCGGCTTTGCCGACGTGCGCAAGTTCGTCGTCGGCGCGGGCGGCCGCGTGATGACGGTGAGGTAATGCGATGAACGGCACACGCGACACGATGGAGCTGCCCGAAGCCGCGATCCGGTCGCACTATGCGGCGGCTCTCGGCCTGCTCCAGGGTTTCGATCATGCGCCACGGTTGGGGGCGGCAGTCGCGCAGCCGCAAACCGAAAGGTCGGCCGGGATTGGCACGCGCCGCGCGATGCGCTCGACAGTGCCGGGGCTGGCCACGCAATCGACTGTCCGGGCCGGCAGCATCCGCCTTGTCGGGCGGATCGAAGGGCTGGGCGACGGGTTGGTCTCGCCGATGCAGGCTCAGGTTCTTGGGGCGTTGCGACGCGCGCTGGCGATTTCCCTGGCGATGGGCGAGACATTCTGCGCGCAGACAGGGCTGGTGGAATTGAAGCGCGCCAACCTTGAGGCGCGGCTGCCCGAGACCCGGCGAGCAGAGTTTGGCGAACTGCTCGCGGCCGAGGCGCTGGTCGTGCTGCATGTCCTGGGAAATGCCCTGGCGTTTCTGCTGGCGCCCCATCTGGGTGAGACGATCGTAGAGGTCGGACGCGTCGAAGAAGTGCTGACCGACAATGCACCGCTGGCCCTTCAAGGCGCGTTGTGGGAACTGGATCAGGACATCGGGGCGCTGGCTGCAGAAGACGCGCGTCTGGTGGCGACGGTCGCGGGATTTGCGGAACAGTTGATGCAGACAGTCGCCCTGCGGGCCGAGACCGCACCGCGGACCGCCGCCTTCGCGGCCGGATCCTGGCGGATCGAGGCGGATGGGCTGACACTTGCGGGCTTTTCGCCCGCGCGCAAGGCCAGGGGCGGCGCCTTGACCATGACCTTCAAGAAACCCGAGGAGGTCATCGGCAACCACATTGCCAAATATCAGGCGATGCGGCTGGCCAAGATGCTGATGGCCTATGATTTCGACCGCAAGCTCAACCCCTTTGCCGAGATCGGCGGCTTCATCTTCACCTTCATGGGCGATGGCAAGCCCGGCACTGGCAAGACCACGCTGATCCAGATGATGGCGGGGCTGCTGGACGGCTACTGCCGGACGGCGGGCTACCCGTTCCGCTACCAGAATTTCTCGATCGATCAGATCGACAGCTATCAGGGCAAGTCGGGACAGAATGCCAAGGCATTCATCCAGAACGTGCTCGACCCGGCTGTCATCGGCTTTGGCACGATCGACGACATTGATCAGGTGGCCGGCAAGCGCGGCGACCGGCAGTCAAGCGCGGGCCAGCAAGAGGTGACGGCTGTCTTCATGGAGGCGTTCGCCGGGGCCAATACCGTGGTGCGGGGCAACTGCACCTTCGGGATGTTCAGCAACTTTCCCGAGAACGTCGACGATGCGCTGCGGCAGCGGGCTGGCGCCCGGTTTCTTGTGGACGGGCCGCAGACACGCGATGACTACATCGACATTCTGGCCCTTCTGCTGGGGAAAAACCATGCGATCCCGCTGGGCGATCATCAGCTTTACGCCGGCCAGGAAATCCGGCGCGCTGTGGCGGAGAGCTTTGCCGGTCATGGGCGACCCAAGGAGGACGGGCTGATCCGGGTCTGGGATCAGCTGGCAAGCCAGATCGGCCCGCTTGATACGCTTGCCAAGATCGGAACCTACCTGAAGGCCATCCAGCAGGCCGACGCACGGTTTACCGGGCGCGCGATCAAGAACATCACCGACGCGTTGAAGGTTCGTGCAATGGATTTCGAATTGCCCGACGCCTGGATGGAGGAACCCGATCTGTTCCTGTTCAAGCCCTATGACGAAAAGGCCGCAATGATCCGTGCGCAGATGCAACCCATTACGGTTGACATGGTTTTGCAAGAGATCAACCGCTACGCAGACAGCGAGTTTCGGTACGCTGACAAGTCGGACGAGGTTGCGATTGACGCCTTGGTGCGCGACATGGGCCGGATGCAAGAGGCGAAGCGGCGATTTGCGGAGGGCGAGCGGTGAAACGCCTGATCCAGAAGGGTCTGATGTTCGGAAATCTTGTCGAGATTTCCTCGCCCGTCCTGGTCGAGCGCTACAATCGGGCGCTCCAGCATCTTGCGGGCAAGACCACTTCGCTGGCGGATTTTCACATCGACATCTCGGGATTTTCGCCCGAGATCGGGGACGAGTTGCAAGACGACCTCTACCTCAACCCAAATGGTTGCAACCGGCAGTTCATCATCCTGACCACAGCCCAGAAATCCGCACCGCTGCTGAACGTCAAGTTCTCGACCTCGCGCGGTATCCTCAGACAGTTTTATGAGGCGAACGACGCACAGCTTTTCGCCCTGACCGCGCGCGACGCGGTAGCGGGCGAGTTGCAGAATTCCGTCTATCAGGTGTCCAGCCCGGAAAAACTGCTCGAGATCCGGCGGATCACCATCGAGGCGGATACGATCGGCGGGCACGTGAAGGATGCCGCCGCCCTCGCCCGGCTGATCGAGCGGTTCCGCACCGAGCCGGAAGGCTGGCGCGACGATATCCTGATTGCCCAGATGATCGGTCTTGCGAAGAAGACAGGCGACGTTACACGCACGCCGGTCGCCCTGCCTGCGATGACTTTCGAGCAGGGCAACTTCTGGACCTCGCATTTCGGTGGCCTCTATCTGTTTCGCGATTTGCATCGCCGCGCCGTAATCACGCCAACGGACAAGTCACGCCTGGGCGCCTTGCCGATGCCGGTTCATGCCCTGAGCGAGCGCAATGCGGTCGCCGACTGGATGGAGCGCAACAGCCTGGTCGAACCCATCGTGCAGGCGCGTGACATGGATGCGGCGGCGGTTCTGCGGCAGAAAATGGATTTCATCCTGGTTGACGCCGCAGACCGGTTGAACCTGGACCTTGGTCAGGCCACCCGCGCCGATCTGCGCAAGATCGCCCGTCAACTCGGGCCGGCCCTGCCAGACGAGTTCCTGGGCCTTGGCGCGCTTCTGCGCTGGGTCGAAGGCGGGGGCGACTGGCCGCGCATCACCTCGGAGCATCCGGCGTATTTCTACACGCTGCGTTCGCGTCGCCACAAGGATCGTGATCTGGTGAACATGCTTCTGGCCGAACTTGCCCCTCTCGACGTGCGGCAGATGTTCATCACGCACAAAGAGCTTTTCTATGCACGATATGCCAACTGGTCAGAGCGGAAACGGGGATATGTGGCTGATTTCCTCGAACGCGAGTATCAGGTGGACAAGGTCGGGGCGCGTGCCGCCCTGTTCGGGCCAGAACCGGGAATGGACGGTGCCGACCCGCCGGACGCGCGGCCTGCCCCGGCGCCCGCGCGGGGCCTGGTCGATCTGGTTGGTCCTTGGGGCGCCGTGAGAAGGGCAGGCAGATGATCATCGGAGCGCTGCGGCTGATCGTCTTTGGATTTGTGGCGATGACAGTGGTCTATCTGCTGATTTCCGTCTACTCCCGGTCTGTCCGTCGCGAACATCTCGAGAAGCGCTGGGATGCCGAAGGGATGGAGGGGGATCGTGATGCTTTCATTGCCGAGGGCATGCGCCAATATGAGAAGGGCCTGCGCCGTCGGCTGATCCGCCTTGTCTATGTGATCCCGACGGTTGTGATCCTTGTGCTGATCTACATCCTGAATTTCCAATGAGGCTGCAATGCGTTATGTGAAATGGACCCTCGTCGTGCTGATCGCGTTGCTGGTGATCGGCTTCTTTCACTACACCTTGCCGCAGCACGATGTCGTCCGCATCGTTGGCACCAACACGCAGCGGATGGATCTGGGCGAGAACAGCTGGTTCTTTGCTGCGCCGGATGCGGGAACGAACCCGAACACGTCCGGCAGCCGGGATGTGAAGTTCATCGAGACGATTCTGGCGGGTTCCGGCCGGCCGATGGTGTATCGCAACGAGGATACGGGTTGGGGATGGCCGCCCTACTTCAAGGTGAACAGCTTTGACATCCAGGCGACGGCGACTGACCTGACCTCGACGGTCGCCGCACCAAAATGGGTTGTCGTGACCCACTACGGCTGGCGCAACCAGTTCTTCACGATCTTTCCAAATGCCGTGGGTTTGCGCCCGGTTGACAGCCCGGATGTCAGGATCATTCCCTGGGTGAACCTGGTTATTCTGACCACTCTGGCCCTGATTCTGTTCATGCTGCGGCGGATGTGGCTGCAGTTTCGCGAACGCACCATCGACCCGGCGCTGGAAAGCATGGAAGACGCATTCGAGAACATGGACGAACGGGCCGACGAGGCCCGCGCACGGGCGCGCACACGGTGGGGCCGCTTTCGGGCGTGGCTGACAAGCAAGCGCTGACGCGGCCCGCTAGAGCGACAGCGCGATCTTTCGGCCCTCGTGAAAGGCATAGGCCGCCAGACGCGGGGCCGCACAATCGCCGACCCGATACGTCTGCTTGCCATCGAAGAACTCTGGAAAGGGATCGAAGGCCACGTTTGTGGTCGCCATCACCAGCGCGGATGCGGCGACGGTAACCTCTTGCCCCGTCAGAAGATTTCGTAACGTGGCGCCATTTCCATGCCAGCGCCGGATGCAGTGCTCGGGGTGTGTCACAACCCCCTTCAGCGCAAGACTCCGCCGCAACGCCCCATCGGCGGCGGTGCGCGTGATCTCTTTGCCGACGAAGGGATCAGGCGTGACAAGGATCACCTTCTTGCCTTGATCGACGAGCCACCAGGCTGTGCCAGCGCCGCGCCAGTTTCCGCCCTCGTCATAGAGAATGACCGTATCGCCGAGACGTGCCTCTCGACGGATCACCTCTTCCGGTGACCAGACGTTGCCCAGATCCAATCCCGGCAGGCTGGGCGCCTCGGGCATCCAGCGCTGGCGGCCGGACGGGTCGGGCAGCGAGCCGGTTGCGATGATCACGGTATCGGCGGGATGTACCTCGATTTCTGCCTCTTCCAGATAGGTGCCAAGACGCATTTGAACGCCAAGGCGCGCCAGTTGGCGGTCATACCAATCCAGAAGATCGAGGATCTGTGCGCGGCGCGGTTGAAGTCCGGCAAGCCGGAACTGACCGCCGGTCCTTACAGAAGCCTCTGCGATTTCAACATGATGCCCACGCTCTGCCGCCACCCGCGCCGCCTCCAGTCCCGCCGGGCCGGCCCCGACCACCAGGACGTGCCGGGGCTGAGATGCACGGGTGAAACGATCGCCACCCCATTCGAATTCACGACCTGCGGACGGATTGATGAGGCAGGAGATCCAGTAGTCACGCGATCTTCGCCCCCAGCACATCTGGTTGCAGGAGATGCAGGATCGGATGTCATCTGCGCGCCCCTCTGCAGTCTTGCGGGCAAGGTGGGGGTCGGCAATCTGCCCGCGCACGATCGACACCAGATCAGCCTCGCCCGACGCAAGGATGGCTTCGGCGTTATCGGGGGTGCGAACATGTGCTTCGGAGGTGATGCGGGCATGGGTGCAGGCCTGCCTGAGCAAGGCGGTCAGCGGGGTTGTCAGCTTTTCTGCATGGGTGAACGGCGGGATGATGCCGTCGAATTCGAGATAGCTGCCATAGCCGCAGGTGATGTAATCGACATCCCCGGTTGCATCATGAAGCTGTGCGATTTCAACAAGTTGCTCTGCGCCAAGCGTGACGGTGAACGCGGGGGAATAGCTGATCGCAAGCCCGATGATGAAGTCTTGGCCACAGGCCTGGCGGATCCTTTCGATCAGAGTGCGCGAAAAGCGCGTGCGGTTTTCCAGACTGCCGCCCCATTGATCGGCGCGCCGGTTGCTCCACGGTGTCCAGAACTGATCAAGCAGCGAATGGTAGGCCGCCCAGACCTCGACGCCCTGAAAGCCTGACTTCTGGCACCGGATCGCGGCGGCAACATGGGCGTCAAGAAGGGCCTCGACCTCGGTCCCGGTCATGGCGTGCGAGCCATCGCTGTCATGGTAGGAAGGCCCCCCCGAGGGCGACCAGTGCGGCGCAAAGCTCAGGTCGGAATCCCCATGTGCGCCAATATGATAGAGCTGTTGCAGGATCACGGCGCCCGCGTCCTTGACGGGCTCTGTCACCTTGCGGAAATGAGGGATCACCGCATCCGTGCCATGCAGGAAATTGCCGCGCGTCAGGACACCCGTCGCATGAACGGGCATCGGTTCGGCCACGATCATTGCCGCGCCGCCAAGCGCGCGTTCCAGCAGATAGGCCGCGAAACGGGGGCCGGGCAGGCCCTGATCGGACATGTTTGCGGTATGCGCGCCGAATACGATGCGGTTGCGCAGGGTATGATCCCGCAAGGTGATGGGTGACATCAGGCGAGGGTGCTGCGTCATCGACATGCCTCCGGACCGTGACCCATGCTAGGGCGGGCACGGCGGGCGTGTGGCACAGGAACCGACCGGCAATGTCGGAAACGGGCTGTCTGGAAAGCGTCTGGAAACCGTATGGCTTTCGTATGTAGACAGGAAAACTCGGGATTTCCGGGCTGCCCGTGGTTCAGATTGCTCTGAACGCGCTACAAATGCGGCAGCACGGCCAACCCAGGATGTGGCGGCGAGATGGGTTGACCTTCGTTCACGTCACGCCGGGGGGGCATCGGCGTTGCCAATGCCCCCTGATGATCCGGCGCTACTCGGCGGCCATGTCGATGCTGCTGTCCCAGCCCGAGATCGCCTTGGCTTCGAGAAACTCCTCAAGCCCCCAGAGGCCACCCTCGCGCGCGCGGCCGGACGATTTGACGCCACCGAACGGCGACCCGGCAGCGCGGCTTTTGCCGTTCATCTGAACCATGCCGGACTTGAGGCGCAATGCCATGCGGTTGCGCTTGGCACCATCCTGGCTTTGCACGTAGTTGGTCAGGCCATAGGGCGTATCGTTGGCGATGCGCACCGCCTCTTCCTCGCCCTCGAAGGGGATCATGCACAGGACGGGGCCAAAGATCTCTTCACGCTCGATCGTCATGCCGGGGACCACATCCGCAAAGATGGTGGGCTTGACGTAGAAGCCGCGGTTGAAGCCCTCGGGCAGGCCGGGGCCGCCCGCGATCAGCCGCGCGCCTTCATCCATGCCCTTCTGGATATAGCCCTGGATCTGTTCCCACTGGCGACGGTTCACCACGGGGCCGATATGATCGCCTTCTTCGTTCGCGGGGCCGACCTTGATCGCATTGGCGACTTGCGCGGCGATTTCCACGGCCTTGTCATAGATCGGACGTTCCACCAGCATCCGGCTGGGTGCGTTGCAGGACTGGCCCGTGTTGTCCATCATGTGACGCACACCGCGCTCCACCGCGCGGTCATCGGCATCGGCGAAGATCACGTTGGCGCCCTTGCCGCCCAGTTCCAGCGTAACCCGCTTGAGCGTTTCGGCGGCGGCCTTGGTGATGGCGCGGCCGGCACGGGTGGAGCCAGTGAACGAGATCATCTGGACATCCGGGTGGGTGGAAAGTTGCGCACCGACCCCTGCGCCATCCCCGTTGACCAGGTTGAACACGCCCGGGGGGAGGCCCGCATCGTGGCAGAACTCGGCGAAGATCATCGCGTTCAGCGGGCTTTCCTCGGACGGCTTCAAGACACAGGTGCACCCGGTGAGAATCGCCGGGATCGCCTTGAGCGCGATCTGGTTCATCGGCCAGTTCCAGGGGGTGATCAGGCCAACGACGCCGATCGGTTCCAGCGAGATGCGATCATTTGGCGCATGGGGCCCAAGCGGGCGCACCCATTCGATCTGGTCGAAGGCGGTCAGGAAGTTTTTCGTATGCCAGGGAAGGCAGGGCGCCTGTTCGTTGCGGGCATGGTTGATGGGCGAGCCCATTTCCATGCTCATGGCGCGGGCCAGATCCTCTTTGCGCTTGTCATACTGGTCGAGGATGCGCACGACGGCGGCGCGGCGTTCAGCCGGGGGCGTTGCCGCCCAGGCCGGGAAGGCTGCCTTTGCGGCCGCGACGGCGGCATTGGTATCGGCGGCATCGCCCAGCGAGATGACCGCACAGACCTCTTCGCTGGACGGGTCGATGACGGGACAGTCGCGCGGCTTGGCCGGGGCGACCCAACGGCCGTTGATGTAGAAGTCGCGTTTTTCGAGCATGGCAGCCTCCAATAATTTGATCATATTCTTGCACTCTGCGCACCGGCCCGCAAGCGTGGGTTTCACCCTGCCATGATCCGCAAGGGATTGGGGGTGCAATGGGGCTGGCGATCGCCTATCTGTGCCATGTCATTCCAGCCCAGAGAGGTTTTCATGGGACTCCGCATCAACGACATCGCCCCGGATTTCACCGCCGATTCGACGCAAGGCAAGATCAGCCTGCACGACTGGATCGGTAACAGCTATGCCATCCTGTTCTCGCATCCCAAGGACTTCACGCCGGTCTGCACGACCGAGTTTGGCGCCGTGGCTCAGCTTGCCGGAGAGTTTCAGAAGCGCAACACGAAGGTGATGGGCATCTCGATCGACAACGTCGAGGATCACCTGAAATGGAAGCGCGACATCGAGGCATTTGCCGGCGCGCCGGCCAATTTCCCGATCATCGACGACAGCGGGCTGAAGGTGGCCAAGCTTTACGACATGCTGCCCGCCGAGGCCGTGCTGCCGGATGGCCGGACGCCCGCCGATAGCGCCACCGTGCGCACGGTGTTCCTGATCGGGCCTGACAAGAAGATCCGGCTGACGATGTATTATCCGATGTCGGTCGGGCGCAACTTTGCCGAGGTTCTGCGTGCGCTGGATGCGGTGCAGGCGACCGATGGCGTGCCGCTGGCCACGCCGGCGAACTGGGTTCCGGGGCAGGATGTGATTGTGGCGCTGTCGTTGAACAACGATCAGGCGAAAGAGCGCTTCGGCGATCTGGATATCAAGCTGCCCTACCTGCGCTTTGCCAAGGCCCCAATGGTCTGAACCTTAGCATCGGCCCTGCTTCTCGCGGGGCCGACGCACGCGCGACACGCCGGCAACCTTGGGCACCGGAGGTTGATCCGGCTTCAGGCGGCTGTCTTGGGATAAAGCACGACACGCGCGCCGACCGGCACCTGTTCGTACAGGTGCATCACATGCTCGTTCGCCAGACGCACGCAGCCGTTCGAGACGGCCGAGCCAACGGTCCAGGGTTCAGGCGTGCCATGGATGCGCAGAAAGGTGTCGCCGATGTTCGGCGAAAAAAGGTAAAGCGCGCGCGCCCCGAGCGGGTTGGTGGGGCCGCCCGGCATTCCGTCCGCATATTGCGCGTAATGGTCGGGGCTGCGGGCGATCATCTCCTTGGTCGGGGTCCAGCTTGGCCATTCCTTCTTGGCGCCAATGGTGAACTCGCCCGGGATGTAGAGATCGCCCTTGGCAATCCCCACCGCGTAGCGGATCGCCTTGCCCTTTTCCTGCGTGAGGTAGAGCGCGAAATTGGCGGGATCAACATGGATCTCACCAGGCGCGAAATCGTTGCCGAGCTTGACGATGCGGGGCAGGAACGCCTCGGGCATCACCCAGCCTTCGGGCATCTTCGAGGCCCAGGCGGGCGCCGAAATTGCGGCCCCGGCAGCCAGACCGGTTGCAAGAAACTGGCGGCGCGACAGCGAGGACATCATCATGAAAGGCCTTTTCCGGGTTCGGATCAAAAGAGTTCTGCTGCAGTTTGCTGATTCGCTTCGAGAAAATCAAATCCGATTGCAGGGCGGCAAAGGAAAAAGGCCCCGGAGCAGGTCCGGGGCCTTTTCAACTGGATGGCCGGGCGATCAAACCTCGGCTTCGGCCTTTTCGGTGATCTCGGCGCCGGTTTCCTGATCGACCATCTTCATGCCGAGCCGGACCTTGCCGCGATCGTCAAAGCCCAGAAGCTTGACCTTCACTTCCTGGCCTTCCTTGAGGTACTCGTTCGGATGGGTCAGGCGCTTGTTGGCGATCTGGCTGACATGCACCAGACCATCGCGCTTGCCGAAGAAGTTCACGAAGGCGCCGAAATCGACCAGCTTGACGACGCGACCGGTGTAGATCTGGCCCTCTTCAGGCTCTGCCACGATCGACCAGATCATGTCATAGGCGCGCTTGATCGCGTTCGCATCCGACGATGCGATCTTGATCATGCCATCGTCGTTGATGTCGACCTTGGCCCCCGAGGTTTCGACGATCTCGCGGATCACCTTGCCGCCCGAACCGATCACTTCGCGGATCTTGTCGGTGGGGATGGTCAGCGTTTCGATCTTGGGCGCGTATTCGCTGAAGCCCTGCGGGGCCGACAGCGCCTTGTTCATCTCGCCCAGGATATGCAGCCTGCCGTCCTTGGCCTGCGCCAACGCCTTTTCCATGATTTCCGGCGTGATGCCGGCCACCTTGATGTCCATCTGGAGCGAGGTGATGCCGTTCTCGGTACCCGCAACCTTGAAGTCCATGTCGCCGAGGTGATCCTCGTCGCCAAGGATGTCGGTCAGGATGGCATACTTGCCGTCGTCTTCCAGGATCAGGCCCATCGCCACGCCGGCGACCGGCGCCTTGAGCGGCACACCGGCGTCCATCATCGAAAGCGAGCCGCCGCAGACGGTTGCCATCGAGGACGAGCCGTTGGATTCGGTGATCTCGGACACGACGCGGATCGTGTAGGGGAAATCGGTAGCCGAGGGCAGAACTGCCTGAAGCGCACGCCATGCCAGTTTGCCGTGACCGATCTCGCGACGTCCCGGAGGACCGAAGCGACCCACTTCACCAACCGAGTAGGGCGGGAAGTTGTAGTGCAGCAGGAAGTTCGAGCGCGAATTGCCATGCAGCGCGTCGATGATCTGCTCATCCTCGCCCGTGCCCAGCGTGGTCACGACAAGACCCTGTGTTTCGCCACGGGTGAACAGAGCCGAGCCGTGCGTGCGCGGCAGGATGCCCGTTTCCGAGACGATCGGGCGCACGGTTTTCGTGTCGCGCCCGTCAATGCGTGCGCCACCGCTGATGATGTCACCGCGCAGGATCGATGCTTCGAGTTTCTTGAAGCACGACCCGAGGTTTTCGTCGGCCAGATCCTCGGCAGACAGTGCCGCCTTGACTGCATCGCGCGCAGCGTCGATTGCGTTCACGCGTTCCTGCTTGTTGCGGATCGCGAAGGCGGCGCGCATCTGCGCCTCGCCCGCGGCCTTCACCTTGGCGTAAAGCGCGGCGTAATCCGCCGGCTGGAAGTCGAAAGGCTCTTTCGCCGCGAGTTCCGCAAAGTCGATGATCAGGTCGATCACCGGCTGCATCGCATCATGGCCGAACTTCACCGCGCCCAGCATCTCGGCCTCGGTCAGCTCATAGGCTTCGGATTCGACCATCATCACAGCGTCCTTGGTGCCAGCGATGACCAGATCGAGCCGCTGGTCGGGGTTCGACCGCAGCTTTTGCATGTCGTCCACATCGGGGTTCAGCACATAGGCGCCGTTCGAGTATCCGACGCGCGCCGCGCCGATCGGACCCATGAAGGGCACGCCCGAGATGGTCAGCGCGGCAGAGGCCGCGACCATCGCCACGATGTCGGGCTCGTTGACCAGATCATGCGACAGCACGGTCACGATCAACAGAACCTCATTCTTGAAGCCGTCGACGAACAGCGGGCGGATCGGCCGGTCGATCAGGCGCGAGGTCAGCGTTTCCTTTTCGGACGGGCGCGCCTCGCGTTTGAAGAAGCCGCCCGGGATCTTGCCGGCGGCGTAGTAGCGTTCCTGGTAGTGCACGGTGAGCGGGAAGAAATCCTGCCCCGGTTTCGCGGTTTTGGCGAAGGTGACGTTGGCCATGACCGAGGTTTCACCCAGCGTGGCGATGACCGATCCGTCGGCCTGACGTGCGACCTTGCCGGTTTCCAGGGTCAGCGTCTCATTGCCCCACTGGATTGATTTCTTTGTAACGTTGAACATGTGTTTTCCTATTCTCGCCGGGGGACCCTCCGCCCGACCGTTTTCCCATTGCAGGGCCCGTCTCCGGGATTGCGTACGGGCCGCATTGCCCGTGGCTTCTTCTCTTTCCTCCTGTCCGCCCCATGAAGCCCGGTGGGGTGAACCATCCCCCGGCATCACCGGGGCCGAAAAGAAGAACGCGCGCCGCGTTGCCGGGCGCGCGTTCCTTTGATCAGCGGCGCAGGCCGAGACGCGCGATCAGCGCGGTGTAGCGGCCTTCGTCCTTTTTCTTGAGGTAGTCGAGAAGCTTGCGGCGCTGTGCCACCATCATCAAGAGCCCACGGCGCGAATGATTGTCCTTGCGGTGGATCTTGAAGTGTTCGGTCAGCGTGGCGATCCGGCTCGACAGGATGGCAACCTGGACTTCGGGCGAACCCGTATCGCCGGCTTTGGTTGCGTATTCCGTGATGAGGCGGGCCTTTTCTTCGACAGTGATCGACATCGTGGTCTCCTGTTTCAAAGGGTTCATGGCCAGAGCCGGGATGTCGTCCAGCAGGGCCCTTGGAGTGTCCGCAATGTTGTTGCGGATGCGCGCGTATAGGGGAAATCCCCTGAAAAGGAAAGCGGGAATCCGTGTTGCCCGGCAGGCGCGGACTTGCGGGCGACCGCGAACCGCAAGCAACGACGCTGCAGGGTCTGCCGCCCTTATTGCGCCACATTGAAAATCCATAATATCATTTATTAACAGATGTTTACGCAACTCTTGGTTAACGGGGGCGCAAACAGATCCAAGGTCCGGAGGGTGGCATGTTGATGGCGTTGGCAGGGTTGATCGGCGTGGTCTTTGCGGGTGTGGTGGCCGAGGCGACCATTGCAATTGCCCGGACCGAAGACGCGGACGAGGATCCGGCATCATCCGGCAGCGAGAGCGCGGGGATGCTGACGGAGTCCGGCCCAGAGACGCAGTTGAGCCTGCTCGACTGGTCGGAAGAGCCGGAGACGGCAGCGAACCCCGAGGATGCGCCGCAGTCGGATGACCTGCCCGACCCCGAGGATCCTGACCTGCTGCTTATGGGCGGTGAAGACGATGATATCCTCGCCAGCGACGGGGGCGACGATACGCTGAGCGGCGGCGGGGGCGATGACCAACTGGCCGGGCGGGGTGGCGACGATGTGATGGCCGGAGGCGAGGGCGCGGACCGAATCGTGGGTGGCGGGGGCGACGACAGCCTGGACGGGGCCGAGGGCGCCGACGTGCTGCACGGTCAGGATGGCCAGGATGTGCTGTCGGGCGGAGCAGGCGAGGACGTGCTGTTCGGCCACGAAGGGCAGGACAGCCTGTTCGGGGGCGAGGGCGACGACACGCTGATCGGCGGTGGAGGGGACGACACGCTGGCAGGCGGCGAGGGGGACGACTGGCTGGCGGGCG
>JBGSQL010000285.1:0-4199 GCA_041738105.1 Rhodobacter sp.
TTGCGGGAACTGCGGTCCCGCGCCTGCGGCCGGCCCATCGCCCGCAGGGCCGCGGTGAAGGCGCGCAGTTCGAGATGCGTTTTGCCTGCGGCAATGACGATATTCGTCTTCATCGGGCGCCCGTCCAGCCGGCGGGCGGCATTTATCGCCTGCCCCACGGGCGAAGGGGCGGTGAGAAGGCGGAACCTCCGGCCCGTATCATGGCGCGCAAGCGGCAGGGCTATGGCGGAACAGGCCGAACGCGACAATCCCCGCGCGCCCTGCTGAAATGCCCGCTGCACCAAACGCCACCACGAACACACCGGACACGCCGTCCATCATCCGGCACCATGTCTTTGCCACGGCTAAACCGCCTGTTGTGACCAGACCTGCAGGAACCGCCGGATCGGACTTTTTCAATGGGTGCTCCTTCGGTATTGTTCGCCAAGATCTGCACCGGGCCCGCCCGAAGCCCGTGCGCCCTTTGTGCAAAGGTTGTGCAGGTGCCCTTCCCCTTGCACCCCCCGGCGTTATGTTCCATGAAACGATGAATTGCCCTTTGCACCGAATGTCGGTGCCCGAACCACATGGCTGACCGATGTTGGATGAGAACCTGAAACCCAGCGAAGAAATCTCGGTGCGCGAGGTGTTCGGGATTGACAGCGATATGAAGGTCAAGGGCTTTGCCGCGCGCACCGACCGGGTGCCCGAGGTGGACAGCACCTACAAGTTTGATCCCGATACGACCTTGGCCATCCTTGCAGGCTTTGCCTACAACCGCCGTGTCATGATTCAGGGCTATCACGGCACCGGCAAATCGACGCATATCGAACAGGTCGCGGCGAGGCTGAGCTGGCCTGCGGTGCGGGTAAACCTTGATTCTCACATCTCCCGGATCGACCTGATCGGCAAGGATGCGATCAAGCTTCGCGACGGCAAGCAAGTGACAGAATTTCACGAAGGTATCCTGCCCTGGGCCTTGCGCAACCCCGTCGCCATCGTGTTCGACGAATACGACGCAGGCCGCGCCGACGTGATGTTCGTCATTCAGCGCGTGCTGGAGCATGACGGCAAGCTGACCCTGCTGGACCAGAACGAGATCATCACCCCCAACCCCTATTTCCGCCTGTTCGCCACGTCGAACACCGTCGGTCTGGGCGATACGACCGGCCTTTACCACGGCGTCCAGCAGATCAACCAGGCGCAGATGGACCGCTGGAGCCTGGTGGCGACACTGAACTATCTCTCGCACGATGCCGAGGCGGCGATCGTGCTGGCCAAATCGCCGCATTACAACACCGAAAAGGGCCGCAAGCAGATCAGCCAGATGGTGACCGTGGCCGACCTGACCCGGACCGCCTTCATGAATGGCGACATCTCGACGGTGATGAGCCCGCGGACGGTGCTGAACTGGGCACAGAACGCCGAGATCTTCCGCAACCTCGGCTATGCCTTCCGGCTGACCTTCCTGAACAAATGCGACGAGCTGGAACGCCAGACGGTGGCCGAGTTCTATCAACGCTGCTTCGCCGAGGAACTGCCCGAAAGCGCGGCAAGCATGGCGATGAAGTGATGCGCCGGGCTGCGACGGGGCTGGTCCTCGCCGCCGCTCTTGCATTGCCCGCCCTGGGCGCCGACGATCCCGGCCTTTACCCCGCCGCGCAATGCGCAGCCCTTTTGCTCGGGCAGGATGACTATGCCAGCCGCTCGCAACTCCTCGACCGCAATCCGCAGGACGTGGTGCTGGCCGAGGCGTTCCGCAAGGTGGCGCATCGGCTGACGAACCGCGACGCCGCCGCGATCGACAGCTTCATCGCGCAGCAGATCCCGATCATGGCCTTCCTGGTCGAAGCCTACATCTTTGGCGGCGATCGCCAAAGCCGCGAGGTCTACGAGTCGCTTTGGCAGGATTGCGCGGATTTCGCGGCCGAACACCCCGAAACCCGCGATCTGCTCTGATCCCGGCTGCTCCGGGCCGGGATCGACGGTTCAGGCCCGCGCGGCCCTTGTGGCGTTCGCCCACCACACGATGTCATCCAGCAGCGCCTTCGCGGACCCCTGCAGGTTGCCCTCGATCTCGCTGATCGGTCCATTGGCGCCCAGAGGGCTCACCTTGAAGAAATCGCCGCCACCGATGTGCACCGCATTGCGCACCGGCACCATTTGCAATTCCACCGAGATGGTGCGCAGATGTTCCAGCGCCCGCGCGCCGCCCATGGAACCATAGGCGATCGCGCCCATCGGCTTCTTGTTCCATTCGACATAGGCCTGATCCAGCGCGTTTTTCAGCGACCCGGTAACCGACCGGTTGTATTCCGCGACCACAAAGATGTAGCCGTCGAACTCGGCCAGTTTCTTCTGCCAGGCCACCGCACGCGGATCGCTGCTCGGCACCCAGGCGTTCGACGCCACCTCATCGAACAGCGGCAGGTCGAAATCTCGCAGATCGACCAACTCGACTTCCATATCGTCGCGGGCCTGCGCTTGCGCCAGCATCCACTGGGCCGGCTTGTCGGCAAAGCGGGCGGCGCGGGTCGATCCGATGATCAGGGCGATGCGGGGTTTTGTCATGAGTGTTGATCCTTTGAACTGGCGCGTGACGCGCATGGCTGCAAGATGGGCACTCTGCAACTCTGCGCAATTCGGCACAGGTGCGCGGCCTCTGTGCATCCGTGCAGGGCAGATACAGAACCGCCGCATCCGCGGTGTGCCCACTCTTGCCCCCGCCCCGGCGCAGTGCTTTATCTGCGGCATGATCAAAGGTTCCGACAATCCCGCCGACCCCTTCAAGAAAGCCTTGGCCGAGGCGACCAAGGTCATGGCCGATGATCCGGACATGACGGTCAGCTTTTCGGTCGACCCGCCGGGCATGACCAAGGATGGCGTGCGCCTGCCCCAGGTCAGCCGCCGCATGACCCGCGACGAGGTGCTGCTGGCCAGGGGCACCGCGGATGCCTTCGCGTTGCGCCGCAAGTTCCACGATGACGCAACCGATGCCCGCTACGCCCCCACCGGCCAGATGGCGCGCGAGATCTATGACGCGATGGAAACCGCGCGCTGCGAGGCTGTCGGGGCCCGCGACATGCCGGGCACGGCCGGAAACATCGACGCCAAGATCGGGCATGACGCCGACCGCAAGGGGTATTCCCAGATCACCCAGGCGGCCGATGCCCCGCTTGCAACCGCAGCCGGCTACCTCGTGCGGCATCTGGCCACAGGGCGCGATCTGCCCAAGGGCGCCGCGAATGTCATGGACCTGTGGCGGGGCTTTATCGAGGACCAGGCGGGCGGTACGCTGGAGAACGTCGATCATGTGCTGGCCGATCAGGCCGCCTTTGCGCGGCTGACGCGCAAGGTGATCGCCGACCTGGGCTATGGCGACCAGTTGGGCGATGATCCCGACCAGGACGAACCCGACGACGCCGGCGACGAGGCCGAGCAGGATCCCGAAAGCCCGGATTCGGCGGGCGAGGATCAGGATCAGTCCGACGACAGCGAAGCCGCGCCCGAACAAAGCCAGGACGATCAGGACGACGCATCGCAGGCCCAGGTCTCGATGGAAGACAGCGCCGACATGGAACAGGGCGACGAGGCCGAATTGCCCGAGGGCGAGGCCCCGCTGGAACCCCCGCCCCCCGCCCCCTATTCGGATGCCGACCCGAACTACACCGTCTACACCACCAGTTTCGACGAAGAGATCCGCGCCGAGGATCTGGCGGACCCGGCCGAGCTCGAACGCCTGCGCGCCTACCTCGACCAACAGCTCGAACCGCTCAAGGGCGCGGTCAGCCGGCTGGCGAACAAGCTGCAACGCCGCCTGCAAGCCCAGCAGAACCGCAGTTGGGAGTTTGACCTCGAGGAAGGCATCCTCGACGCCGGCCGCCTTGCCAGGGTCGTCGCCAATCCCACGACGCCGCTGTCCTTCAAGGTCGAAAAGGACACCGAGTTTCGCGACACCTGCGTGACGCTGCTGCTGGACAACTCTGGATCCATGCGCGGCCGCCCGATCTCGATCGCCGCGATCTGTGCCGACGTGCTCGCCCGCACCCTCGAACGCTGCGCCGTCAAGGTCGAGATCCTCGGCTTCACCACCCGGGCGTGGAAGGGCGGGCAAAGCCGCGAAAGCTGGCTCGCCGCCGGGCGCCCGCAACAGCCGGGCCGCCTGAACGACCTGCGCCACGTCATCTACAAGTCCGCCGATGCGCCGTGGCGGCGGGCCC
>JBGSQL010000313.1:0-2238 GCA_041738105.1 Rhodobacter sp.
AGGGCTATTCCGTAGCAAAGGGCACGTTCCCACGCGTTACTCACCCGTCCGCCGCTAGGACCGAAGTCCTCGCTCGACTTGCATGTGTTAGGCCTGCCGCCAGCGTTCGTTCTGAGCCAGGATCAAACTCTCAAGTTGAAACAGCACGAAGCTGTATCCTTGACGTCGAACCTTCGCACATCTGTCTGAACCCGAAAGTCCAGATCAGTCTCTGTCTGTGCCAAGCTACCGAAGTAGCCCAACCAAGACAGTGAAGCTGACACCTACATCATCGGGCGAACCCTAGTAGGCCGATATGCTGCGATCCGGCGCCGAAACGACCAAACCGCCCGCATATCCCTTCATTCATCATCAATGTCAAAGAGCATAGGACAAAACAAAACCGGAACACCAATACCTTTGGTGCACCCGACCAAGCCGTCCTGAAGTCTTCGCAATGCCTTCCAACACCGCCGCCGTCGCGTTCGTTCCGCGTTTCCGCATCCCGTCCGTTTCGGTGAGGCGGTGTTTACGGTCAGGCGACAGGGCCCGCAAGAGGAAAAATGCCGGCTGACATGATTTCTTCGCAGAGCCTTGGTTTGCTGGGGTTTTGACCTGCCATGACCCTGCGTCAGCCGTGCCCTGCACCAAGCTTATCCACAGTCTGGCACGCCAAACGACTGGAATCACATGATTCCCCCCCGCCCTGCGTCACGACTCGACCGGGGTTGTCAGGCCTCGTGCGTGATCCGCCCGCCGCAGACCGTCAGCGCGATTCCCATCGCGCCTACCGCCTCGGGTGCCGTGGTCTCGATGTCGCCGCCCAGCAGCACCAGATCCCCCGCCAGCCCCGGCACCAGACGCCCCGTCACCTGCTCGCGATGCGCGGCCCAGGCCCCGCCGGCCGTATAGGCGTGCAGCGTCGCCATCAGGTCCACCCGCTGATCCGGGCAGTCCTCGGCAAACGGCACCCGCGTCAACGCCGCCTGGATGTTGCGCAGCACCGAGACATCCGTCACCGGCCAGTCCGACGCAAAGGCCAGCGGCGCCCCGGCCTCGACGATCTCGCGCGTCGGAAAGCTGTCACGCCAGCGCGCGCGCCCCACCTTGTCCAGCGACGGATGCAGACTGAAGTCCATCGCCCCCGGCGGGTGCGATGGCTGCATCGACGCGGTGATCCCCAGGGTACCCAGGCGCGGCACATCGGCCCGGTCGATCAACTCGATATGCTCAATCCGGTGGCGGCTGTCGCGCGGCCCATTGGTGCGACGCGCCGCTTCATAGCCGTCGATCGTTGCCCGCACCGCCCCGTCGCCGATCGCGTGAACGGCGATCTGCAAGCCACGGCGGTCGATCTCGGTCGCGATCGCCTTGAACCGCTCGGGCTCGAACAAGGGAACCGACCGGTGGCCAGGCTGGTCGGGATAGTCATCCAGCCGAAACGCCGTGCCGCTGTCCATCACCCCGTCCATGAACATCTTGACAAAGCCGGCCTGCAGCCACGCGTCATCATAGCTGCGCGTCATCTCCTCGGCACGGTCCAGTTCCGCCAGCGCCATGTGCGGCTTGAAATGAAACGGCACCTTGACGCGCGCGGTCAACTCGCCCGCGTCCCGCATCTCGCGCAGCAACTCCAGCGTGTAGCGGTTGCCGTCCATGTTCACCATCGAGGTGATGCCATGCGCCGCACAATGCGCCAGTCCCCGCGCGATCTTCGCCCGGTCCACCACCCGCTCGGCCGCCGACGGCCAGGGATCGGGCTCGCCCCCCGTCGCGATGCCCAGGTACAGGCGTGACTCGCCGCCCAGATCCTGCACCGGGGCAAAGGCCTCGAACTCGCGCAATTCGCCCGAGGCAAGCCCGTCGTCGGCCATCACCACTTCATGCCCGTCCGGCAGACGCCGCCCCTGCAGCACCCCCGCCGCGCGCAGCGCCGCCGTGTTCGCCCAGACCGTGTGATGGTCATACGACGTCATCGCGATCGGACGATCGGCGATCACCGCATCCAGGTCATGGCGCGTGATCGCCCGCCCGCCGAACATCGCATAGTCCGCCCCCTGCGCCATCAGCAGGTCCTGGTCGGGATGGGCTGCGGCAAAGGCGCGGAACGCCTGCGCCAACGGCGCGGCCCCCAGCACCCCGGTCAGTTGCAGATGCGCCAGTTCCGCCCCGCCCAGCACCAGGTGCAGATGGCTCTCGACAAATCCCGGCAGCAGCGTCCGGCCCTGCCCGTCGATCACCCGGCAGCCCGGCCCGGCC
>JBGSQL010000464.1:0-3562 GCA_041738105.1 Rhodobacter sp.
CCTGCTGCTGCTGCTGAGGCTGGGGTGAGAGTTGTAGTACACTGCTGTTGGAAGCTGAGCAGTCGCTTTGGTGATAAATTCAGCGACTTCTGGGTCTGTAATGCCGATACCGACAAAGATAGGTGCTGTAGGGGATGGTTCGGGCGACGCCTTGAGTGGCGCAGCCGTGTCGAACCCGCAGGACTACCGGGTCGACCCGATCTGGGTGATGCCGCAGGGCGCGGGGACGGCGCTGCGCGCGAAGATGTGGCTGGATTATCAGAACGATGTGAAGGTCAGCGACGTGCAGCTTGCTGCGCGCGAGGGCTATGAAAGCGTCGAGCACACCAAGCGCTACACCACGCTGGGGATGGCGACGGATCAGGGTAAATTGAGTAACATCAACGGATTGGCGGTTCTTGCGCAGAGTCGGAATGAAGATATCCCGCAGGTCGGCACCACCACCTTCCGCCCGCCCTACACGCCGGTCACGCTGGGCGCGCTGGCGGGCGAGGCGCGGGGCGAGATCTTTCAGCCGTTGCGTCGCACCCCGATCCATGACTGGCACGAGGCTGCGGGGGCTTTTTTCGAGCCCGTCGGACAGTGGCGCCGGCCCTACTGCTTTGTGCGCGCAGGGGAAAGTCACGAACAGGCGGTGCAACGCGAGATCCTGAACGTGCGGCGCAATGTCGGGCTGCTGGATGCCTCGACGCTGGGCAAGATCATCGTTAAGGGCCCCGATGCGGGGCGGTTCCTCGACATGCTGTATACCGGTGTCATGTCGAGCCTGCCGGTCGGCAAGTGCCGCTATGGCCTGATGTGCAGCGAGTCCGGGTTCCTGATGGACGATGGCGTGGTGGCGCGTCTCGATGAGGAGACCTTCCTTTGCCACACCACCACGGGCGGCGCCGACCGGATCCATGCCCATATGGAGGACTGGCTGCAATGCGAGTGGTGGGATTGGCAGGTCTATACCGCCAATGTCACCGAACAGTATGCCCAGGTTGCGGTTGTAGGCCCCAACGCCCGAAAACTGCTGGAGAAACTGGGCGGCATGGAGATCTCGAAAGAGGCGCTGCCCTTCATGCAATGGGCCGATGGCACACTTGGCGGATTTCCGGTGCGGGTCTATCGGATCAGTTTCTCGGGCGAGCTCAGCTATGAAATCGCCGTGCCTGCCGGGCAGGGCCGCGCGTTCTGGGATGCCTGCCTTGCGGCGGGAGAGGATCTTGGCGTGATGCCCTATGGCACCGAGGCGCTGCATGTGATGCGCGCGGAAAAGGGGTTCATCATGATCGGGGACGAGACGGATGGCACCGTCATTCCGCAGGATCTGGGTTTGAACTGGGCAATCTCGAAGAAGAAAGACGACTATCTGGGCAAGCGCGGGCAGGAACGGGCGTTCCTTGCCGCGCCGGATCGCTGGCGGCTGGTTGGTCTGGAAACACTGGATGGATCGGTCATTCCGGATGGCGCCTATGCGGTGGACGAGGGCGTGAATGGGAACGGCCAGCGCAATGTGCAGGGCCGCGTGACCTCGACCTACTTCTCGCCCACGCTCGGACGGGGAATCGCAATGGGCTTGATCCGGCGGGGCCCGGAGCGGATGGGCGAAACGGTGGAGTTCCCAAAGGTCGGTGGCGGCTCGGTCAGTGCGCGTATCGTCGATCCGGTGTTCTACGACAAACAAGGGGAAAAACAGAATGTCTGATCCTGTTCAACCCCTTGGCGGCGCATCTTACAGTGGCTTCGCCGAGATCCGCGAGATCGGCCCGCTTGGCATGATCTCGTTGCGGGCGCGGGCCGATCTGGCGCAATTGACGGCCGCGGTGAAAGCTGCGGTCAAGCTGGGCCTGCCCGAGGTGCGGCGCATCGTGATCAAGGGCGATCGGGCGGTCGGCTGGATGTCACCCGATGAATGGCTCTTGGTGATGCCCCATGCCGAGGTGCCCGCAGCCCTGGCGCGTCTGACCAAGGCGTTGAAGGGGGCACATGCGCTGGCGGTCGATGTGTCGGATGCCCGCGCGGTGTTCCGGATCGAAGGCCAAGCCGCGGGCGATGTGCTGCGCAAGCTGGCGCCGGTGGATCTTGCCGCGCTGGCGCCGGGCGAGTTGCGCCGCACGCGGGCCGCGCAGGTGGCCTGCGCCTTCTGGCGCGACGATGCCGGGTTCACGCTGGTCTCGTTCCGGTCGGTTGCGGGCTATGTGTTGGGGCTGCTGACCCATTCGGCGATGCCGGGAAGCGAGCTCGATCTGGACTGACCGGGCCGTCGGGGGCGGCGATTTCACCGGGCTCGCACTGCAATTCCCCGGCTCTGTGCCGCAATTCCCTTGACCTCGCTGCATCGGCCCCACTTATTCACCGCATACCTTCACATCTTCCGAAAGGAGAGTCCCATGGCTTTCACGCTTCCCGATCTTCCCTATGCCCATGACGCGCTGGCGTCGTTTGGCATGTCGAAGGAGACGCTGGAGTATCACCACGATCTTCACCACAAGGCCTATGTGGATAATGGCAACAAGCTGATCGCGGGCACCGAATGGGAAACCAAGACGGTTGAGGACATCGTGACCGGCACCTATGTGGCGGGCTCAGTTGCGCAGAACGGCATTTTCAACAACGCCTCGCAGCATTGGAACCATGCGCTGTTCTGGGAGATCATGGGGCCGGGCGAAAAGAAGATGCCGGGTGCCCTGGAAAAGGCGCTGACCGAGGCGTTCGGGTCGGTTCAGAAGTTCAAGGACGATTTCGCCGCCGCAGGGGCCGGGCAGTTCGGGTCGGGCTGGGCCTGGCTTGTGCGGGACAAGGACGGCGCGCTGAAGGTCACGAAAACCGAGAATGGTGTGAACCCGCTGTGCTTTGGTCAGACCGCTCTGCTGGGCTGTGACGTGTGGGAACACAGCTACTACATCGACTATCGCAACAAGCGGCCGGCCTATCTGACGAACTTCCTCGACAAGCTGGTGAACTGGGAAGCCGTCGCTGCCCGCATGTGACGCTTGCCGCATGTGACCTTTGATTGCCGCTTTGTGGCGGTCTCTCACGCCGCGTCCCCCGCACGGGGGCGCGGCGTTTCAATGAAGTGCCGCGCCTGGTCAGGCGGGGTGGGCCGTGATCTGCAACAGGGCGGCCTTCAGCCCTGCTTCGAGTGTGGGCACATCCGGCACGACGGCGCTGAAGCCGTGCATGGCATCTTCGGCAAACCCCTGGGCGATGACGTGATCGAGCAGGGCGACAAGGGGCGTCCAGTACCCGTTCGTATCCAGCAGGAAGATCGGCTTGCGGTGCAGGCCGATCTGGCGCCAGGTCAGAACCTCGAAAAACTCGTCCAGCGTGCCGGCGCCGCCGGGCAGGACCACGATCGCGTCAGAGTTCATGAACATGACCTTCTTGCGTTCGTGCATGTCCTCGGTGATGACCAGCGTGGTCAGATCGCGCCGGCCCTGTTCGCGGCCCATCAGATGCGTCGGGATGACCCCCAGCGTGCGGGCCCCCGCCGCTTGCGCGGCCCTTGCGGTTTCGCCCATCAGCCCGACATCCCCCGCGCCGTAGACCAGCCGCCAGCCTTCCGCGGCGATCAGGC
>JBGSQL010000468.1:0-1827 GCA_041738105.1 Rhodobacter sp.
ATCATTCCCAACCCATGTCCCCCGTCCGGATGCCGCGTCAGCGCCGCCGGTCGCGTCGCGCGCTCATCGGTTGGAAGGCGACGCTGACATGGGCGTCGCAATAGGGCTTGCCGGCCTGGGTGGGCAGGCCGCAGAACCAGAAATCATCCGTCGCCGGATCGCCGATCGGCCATTTGCAGGTGCGTTCGGTCAACTCCATCAGGGTCAGCCGGCGCGCGCGCTTTTCGACCTCGCGCACCGAGGCCAGCGCCTCGGGCGAGATCTCGTTGGCCGAAGGCTGCGGCGGCAAGGGCTGACCGGCGGGAATGATCGCCTTGCGCGTGGGCAGCGGCGTCACCGTGGCACCGCTGGCGGGCGGGGCGGGACGATCAGTGGTGGCGGCGCGTTCGGCCGCGGGGCGGATCTCGGCGGTCGGCGGAACCGGCCGCGAAGGCGGATCGGCGCGCAGCGGTGAAGGGGTGACGGGTTCCACCACCTCGTCTTCGCCGCCCTTGCCGTTGCCGACGCGGTTCGACAGGCCCAGCCTGTGCACCTTGCCGATCACCGCATTGCGGGTGACGCCGCCCAGTTCCTTGGCGATCTGGCTGGCGCTCTGGCCATCGGCCCACATCTTCTTGAGCGTCTCGACGCGCTCGTCGGTCCAGGACATTGCGATCTCCGGTTTCGCAGGGGAGGGGCAAAGCACGCCCCGTGTGCAACTTGGCGGGTATTCTATTCCCGACGGTACGAGATACAAGGGGGCAGCCCCGTGCGCAAGTCCGGGCCGCGCGGCGCCCGATCTGCCCTCGCGCCGTCCGTTTACAAGCGCCCGCCCTTGGGATACATGGCCCTGCATGACCGGATGGATCGCGCCTTGCCCGCTGCCCCGACGACAGCTTCGCCGAAGCCGCCGCGCGCAGAGCGTCTAGCCGCGCGCCCAAGGTCGCCGGTGTTGCGCCGCGCCCACCTCCGTTCTGTCCGTTCCCGAACATTCGTTGACTTGCGTGCCCGCCTTTGGCACCCCTGGGGCACGCCTTGTGCAAGGATCCTGCAATGATCTCCTCCGTATTGCCCACCTACAACCGCGCGCCCCTGGCCTTTGTGCGGGGCGAAGGCTCCTGGTTGACGGCCGAGGATGGCACCCGATATCTGGATCTTGGCGCGGGGATCGCGGTGAACGCGCTGGGCCATGCGCATCCCGCGCTGGTGGCGGCGCTGGGCGCGCAGGCGGCGCGGCTGTGGCATGTCTCCAACCTCTACCGCATCCCCGAACAGGAACGGCTGGCGGATCTGCTGGTGGATCACAGCTTTGCCGATACCGTGTTCTTTACCAATTCCGGGACCGAGGCCTGCGAACTGGCGATCAAGATGGCGCGCAAGTACTGGTACGATCAGGACCAGCCCGAGCGGACCGAGATCCTGACCTTCGAGGGCGCCTTCCACGGCCGCTCCACCGGCGCGATCGCCGCCGCCGGGTCCGAGAAGATGACGCGGGGCTTCGGCCCGCTGATGCCGGGGTTCCGGTCCTTGCCGTTCGGCGACCACGCGGCGTTGCGGGCCGCCCTGACCGATCGGACGGCCGCCGTGCTGCTGGAGCCGATCCAGGGCGAGGGCGGCATCCGCGTGCTGCCCGATGCCTGCCTCAAGGGCCTGCGGGATCTGTGCGACCAGACCGGCGCGCTGATGATCCTGGACGAGGTGCAATGCGGCATGGGCCGCACGGGGCGGCTCTTTGCGCATGAATGGGCCGGCGTCACGCCCGACATCGTGATGGTGGCCAAGGGCATCGGCGGCGGCTTTCCGCTGGGTGCGGTGCTGGCGACCGAGGCCGCAGCCTCGGGCATGGTC
>JBGSQL010000432.1:0-3255 GCA_041738105.1 Rhodobacter sp.
TAGCCCTGCGGCAGCGCGGCCAGGAAGTCATGCGCAGCCGCAGCGCGCGCGGCCGCCTCGACCTCGGCGTCGGACGCCTCCGGTCGCCCGAACCGGATGTTGTTGCGCGCGGTATCGCCAAAGATCACCGGATCCTGTGGCACCAGCGCGATCGCCCGGCGGAAATCGGCGCGCGCCATGCTGGCGATGTCGATCCCGTCGATGGTGATGCGCCCCGCCTGCGGATCGTAAAACCGCAACAGCAGTTGCAGGATCGTGGTCTTGCCCGCACCCGACGGGCCGACCAGTGCCACCGTCTCGCCCGGCGCAACGGTCAGATCAACCCCAGCCAGCGCCGAGGTTTCCGGACGTGCCGGATAGTGAAAGACCACGCCCTCAAAGGCGATCTCGCCGCGCACCTTGTCGGGCAGCGCCACAGGGCGGGGCGGGTCCTGCACCGTATCCTCGGTTGACAGCAGCTCTTGCAAGCGCTCGGTCGCGCCCGCCGCGCGCTGCAACTCGCCCCAGATCTCGGACAAGGCCCCGACCGCGCCGGCCACCATCACCGCATAGATCAGGAACTGGATCAACTCGCCCGGCGTCATCGCCCCGGCGCGCACATCGCGCGCGCCGATCCACAGCACACCCACGATACCGGTGAAAGTCAGGAAGATGACGATCACCGTCATCACCGCCCGCGTCCGGATGCGGGTCTGCGCCGAGGCATAGGATTTCTCCGTCACCGCACCGAAAGCCGCCTGCGTCTGGCGTTCATGCGTGAAGGCCTGCACCGCCTGAACCGAGGTCAACGCCTCGGACGCGCTGCCGGACGATGCCGCAATCCAGTCCTGATTCTGCCGGCTCAGCGCGCGCAGGCGCCGCCCCAGCACGATGATCGGCAGCACCACAGCCGGCACGATCAGCAAGACCAGCGCCGCCAGCTTGGCCGAGGTGAAGAACATCAGGATCATCCCGCCAACGAGAATCAGCAGGTTGCGCAGCGCCACCGAAACCGATGATCCGATCAGCGACAGGATCAGCGTCGTGTCGGTGGTCAGCCGGCTGACGACCTCACCTGTCATGATCCGCTCGAAAAAAGCCGGGCTCAGCCCCACGACGCGATCAAAGAGCGCGCGGCGAATGTCGGCCACCACACGCTCGCCCAGCCGCGTCACCAGATAGTATCGCAGCCCGGTCCCCAGCGCGAGCAGCGCCGCGATCAGCAAGGCGGCGGCAAAGTATTGATCCAGCAGGCTTGCATTGTCTGCGTTGAACCCGTCCACGACCCGGCGCACGGCAATCGGCAGCATCAGACTGACCGCTGCCGTCAGCGTCAGCGCAAGGCCCGCCAGCACCAGCAGCCGGCGATAGGGCAGCAAAAAGGGAACCAGCCCGCGCAGCGCGCTGACCTTTTTCGAGGCCGCCCTCACCTCATCCTGTCCCGTCGTTTTCGCCATGCGTCCGCCCCGCCCCACCTGTGCCGGTCGGGTTTAGGCGCTGCAGCCAGCCCCGGCAAGCGCCTCGATTGCCGCGCCTCGCGCCCGATGCCGGATCCCGCAGGGATGCGGCCGCCGGCCAGTGGACCGCCGATCGGCGCTGACTTCATTCGATGCCCCCCCTTTTCGCGGCACCCGCCTTGTGCGACGGTCGCCGCCGAAAGGGGCATGACATGACGATCAGGACGATTGTGTTTGATGCCTATGGCACGCTGTTCGACGTGGCCGGCGCGGCACGCCTGGCCGCCGCCCAGCCTGATGGCGCGGCGCTTGCACCGGTCTGGCAGCGGCTGGCCGAAGACTGGCGCCGCAAGCAACTGGAATACACCTGGCTGCGCGCGATCCTGCACCGTCACGCCGACTTTGCCCAGGTCACGGCCGACGCACTCGACTGGGCGATGGACGCGGCCAACCTGCACGATACGGCGTTGCGCGCCCGCCTTCTGGCGCTCTACGATCGCCTGCCCGCCTACCCCGAGGTTGCGGGCGTACTGGCGGACCTGCGCAGCGCCGGGCGGACCTGCGCGATCCTGTCGAACGGCACGCCTGCCATGCTGTCGGCCGCCGTGGCCTCGGCCGGGCTGGGCGAGCATCTGAATGCCGTCCTTTCGGTGGAAGAGGTCGGCGTCTACAAACCCGATGCATCGGTCTATGCGCTGGTCGGGGCGCATTTCGGTAGCCAGCCCAGCGAGGTGCTCTTCGTGTCGTCAAACGGCTGGGACGTGGCAGGCGCCGGCGCCTTCGGTTTTGCAACGCTCTGGGTCAACCGCGCGGGCCTGCCGCTGGATCGCCTGCCAGCGGCGCCCACCCATCAGGCGCGCGATCTGACCGCCCTGCCCGGCCTGCTGGCCGCCCTATGACGCCGCAGGTCTTCACCCCCGCCGACGGCACCCGCCTCGCCTATGCCGACCAGGGCAGCGGCCTGCCGCTGCTTTGTCTGCCGGGACTGACCCGCACGATGGGCGATTTCGACTACCTCGCGCCGCATTTGCCCCCCTTGCGCCTGATCCGGATGGACTATCGCGGGCGGGGCGCGTCGGATCACAGCGGCGCCGCCACTTATACCGTGCCGATCGAGGCGAAGGATGCGCTTGCGCTGCTCGATCATCTGGGCGTGGCACAGGCCGCAGTCCTTGGCACCTCGCGCGGCGGGCTGATCGGGATGCTGCTGGGCGCCGTTGCGAAGGATCGGCTGCTGGGCCTGTGCCTGAACGATGTCGGCCCGGTGATAGAGCGTGCCGGACTGACCCGCATCTTCGGCTATCTCGGGCGCAACCCCGCGGCCCGCACCCATGCCGAGGTCGCCGCGGCCCTGCCGCGCCACAATCCCGGCTTTGCAAATGTCCCGCCGGACCGTTGGCTGGCCGAGGCCCGGCTGCACTACCGCGAAACTCGGGACGGCCTGCGCATCACCTACGATCCCGCGCTGCGCGACGCTTTTCTCGCCGCGTTCGAGGGGCCGCAAGCCGATGCCTGGCCCTTGTTCGATGCCTGCGCGGGGGTGCCGCTGGCGCTGATCCGGGGCGCGAACTCGGATCTGCTGTCGCCCGAGACAGCGGCCGAGATGCGCCGCCGCCGGCCCGACATGATCCTGGCCGAGGTGCCCGACCGCGCCCATGTCCCGTTCCTGGACGAACCGGAAAGCCTGGCTGCAATTCGCGCGTTCCTGGCCCGGATCGCACCATGACCGATATCGCGATGATCGAGGCGGCGGCCGAGCGGTTGCACGGGCAGGCCCGGCGCACCCCGCTGCTGTCGTCGCCCTTTCTCGACCAGATCG
>JBGSQL010000459.1:0-3241 GCA_041738105.1 Rhodobacter sp.
AGGCCCCCGCCGACACCCCGAGCCCGCCCGATCTTCCGCCCCCCGGCCCCGGGTTCGTGCGACGGATGCTGACGCGGCGGCTGGATCTGCGCGAAATCGTGCTTTTGGCGCTGGTGCTGGCAGCCCTGATCGCGGGCGGAAACTAGGCAAGGCGCTTTTCCTTCGGGCCCGCCCGCGCTAGACAGCCCGCAACATAGCAGGAAGCCGAAACATGCCGATGGAAAAGACCTTCAACGCGGCCGAGGCCGAGCCCAGGCTTTATGCGGCCTGGGAAGCGGCGGGGGCCTTCAAAGCCGGGGCCAATGCGCAGCGCCCCGAGACGTTCTGCATCATGATCCCGCCGCCCAACGTCACGGGATCGCTGCACATGGGCCATGCGTTCAACAACACCTTGCAGGACATCCTCGTGCGCTGGCACCGGATGCGGGGCTTCGACACGCTGTGGCAGCCCGGTCAGGACCATGCCGGGATCGCAACGCAGATGGTGGTGGAACGGGAACTGGCGCGCACCCAGCAACCGTCGCGCCGCGAGCTGGGCCGCGAGGCCTTCCTGGAGAAGGTGTGGGAGTGGAAAGAGCAGTCGGGCGACACGATCATCACCCAGCTGAAGCGGCTTGGCGCCTCGTGCGACTGGTCGCGCAACGCCTTCACCATGTCGGGCAACTTTCCCGATGCGGTGATCAAGGTGTTTGTCGATCTGTATGACAAGGGCCTGATCTATCGCGGCAAACGGCTGGTCAACTGGGATCCGCATTTCGAGACGGCGATCTCTGACCTGGAGGTCGAGCAGGTCGAGGTTCAGGGCGCGATGCACCGCCTGCGCTATGGCCTTGCGGATGGGCTGAGCTACCGCCACCCGGTTGCCTTCGACGAGGCCGGCGCAGCGACCGCGTGGGAAGAGCGCGACTATCTGGTCGTTGCCACGACCCGGCCCGAGACGATGCTGGGCGATACCGGGATCGCGGTGCATCCCTCGGACACGCGCTATGCCCATCTGGTCGGCAAGGAGGTGATCCTGCCGCTGGTGAACCGGCGCATCCCGATCGTGGCCGATGACTATGCCGACCCGACCAAGGGCACGGGGGCCGTCAAGATCACCCCGGCGCATGACTTCAACGACTGGGGCGTGGGCCAGCGCCAGGCGCTGCGCGTCATCAACGTGATGACGCCGCGCGCGGCGATGTTCCTGCGCGACAATGCGGACTTTCTCGAAGCGGCCGATCCGACGGGCGCGTGTCTGGAACTGGACGGGCTGGATCGCTACGCCGCGCGCAAGGAGATCCTGCGTCTGGCCGAGGATCAGGGCTGGCTGGACGGCGTGGATCCGGACCGCCACATGGTTCCGCACGGCGATCGTTCGAAAACTGCAATTGAACCGCTTCTGACGGACCAGTGGTTCGTCGATACGGCCAGAATTGTGCAACCCGCGATCGACGCGGTGCGCAACGGCGATACCGTGATCCTGCCCGAGCGCGACGCGAAGGTGTATTTCCACTGGCTTGAGAACATCGAGCCCTGGTGCATCTCGCGCCAGCTCTGGTGGGGGCATCAGATCCCGGTCTGGTATGGGCTGCCGCTTGTCGTGCCGGGGTTCCGCGACGACGAAGGCGATGATGCGCTCGACGAGGTGGAACTGATCCGCCTGCTGTCCGATCTGCCACAGGCCGCCGACCCCCGCCCCCATTGCGCCGCCGACTTCGCCACCGTCACCGAGCGGTTCCGTGACGATCTGGCGGCGGCAGCGCACCCGCTGAACGCCGCCACGATCATCGAGGTTGCAGACCGGGATGCTGCCGTGGACCGTCTGGCGCAAAGCCTGGCCGAATATGCGGTGTCGCAGGATCCGACGCACCTGGTCTATCCGGTCTGGCGCGATCCCGATGTGCTGGACACCTGGTTCTCGTCTGGCCTCTGGCCGATCGGAACCCTGGGATGGCCCGAGAACACCCCGGAATTGCAGCGCTACTTCCCGACCTCGGTTCTGGTCACCGGGTTTGACATCATCTTCTTCTGGGTCGCCCGGATGATGATGATGCAACTGGCCGTGGTGGGCCAGGTGCCGTTCCGCACGGTCTATGTCCACGCCCTTGTCCGCGACGAGAAGGGCAAGAAGATGTCGAAATCGTTGGGCAATGTGCTCGACCCGCTCGACCTGATCGACGAATTCGGCACCGATGCGGTTCGCTTTACCCTCACCGCGATGGCGGCGATGGGGCGCGATCTGAAGCTGTCGACGGCACGGATCGCGGGCTATCGCAACTTCGGCACCAAGCTGTGGAACGCCTGCCGCTTTGCCGAGATGAACGGCGTCTGGCAGGGTCACGCCACGCAGGCCGCCCCGCCCGCCGCGACGGCGACCGTCAACCGCTGGATCATCGGCGAGACGGCCCGGGTGCGCGCCGAGGTGGACGCGGCCTTGGCCGAGTATCGCTTCGATCACGCCGCGACTGCGCTCTACGCCTTTGTCTGGGGCAAGGTCTGCGACTGGTACGTGGAATTCGCCAAGCCGCTGTTTGACGGTGATCAGGCGGCCGAGACTCGCGCGACGATGGCCTGGGTGCTGGATCACTGCATGATTCTGCTACATCCGATCATGCCCTTCGTGACCGAGGAACTCTGGCAAACCACCGGCCGGCGCACAAAGATGCTGGTGCATACCGATTGGCCGACGCTGGGCGAAGATCTGGTCGACGGAGCCGCCTTGCACGAAATGTCCTGGGTCACCGGGCTGATCGAGGAAATCCGCTCGGTCCGGATGCAGATGCACGTGCCGGCCGGCCTCAAAATCGACATGCTGCAACTCCAGCTTGACGCGGCCGGGCGCGCGGCCTGGGCGCGCAACGCGGCGTTGATCACCCGTTTGGCGCGCATCGGCACGCTGACCGAGGCAGCCGAAGCACCGAAAGGCGCGATCACCCTCGCCGTCGAGGGCGGCACCTTCGCGATCCCGCTCGAAGGCGTCATCGACATCGCCGAGGAAAAGACGCGTCTTTCAAACGCCTTGGAGAAACTCGAGAAAGACCTGAACGGGCTGCGCGGTCGGCTGGCCAATCCGGCCTTTCTGGCCTCGGCAAAAGAAGAGGTGGTGGATGAAACCCGCGCCAAACTGGACCAGGGCGAGGACGAGGCCGGCAAGCTGCGCGCAGCACTCGCCAGGTTGACTGAAATCGCCTGAAGTCTTCTGTTCACAAATATCCTCGGGGGGAGGCGCGCTTGCGCGCCGTGGGGGGCAGACAGCCCC
>JBGSQL010000061.1:0-45570 GCA_041738105.1 Rhodobacter sp.
CCGAAACCCGCGCGCGCCAGCGGCCGCAGCGCCACCGCGTTTTTGTCATAGCCCGCCGCCAGCCCCACGGGGTTGGCCAGTTGCAACCCTGCCACGCTGGTAGCAAGGCGCGCCGACGTCACTTCGCCCGGCAGCGGCGCAAGGCCCAGTTGCAGCGCGCGCAGTGACAGCCCATGCGCGGTTTCCGGATCAAACCCTCGCAGCAGCCACAGGCCTGCACGCTCCCACAGGTTCACCAAAGCCCCTCGGGAAAGATATGGCCCGTGGCGCCCAGCGGCAACGACTTGTCCCACACCACATCGGCCAAGGTCAGCCGGCGGTAAAGATGCGGAAACAGCGCCCCACCGCGCGACGGCTCCCATTTCAGCGCCGGACCCAGCCGGTCGGGGTCCAGCGCGACCAACACCAGATCACTTTCACTGGCGAAGTGACGCGCCGCAGTTTCGGCCACCTGTGCTGCGGTCGAGATGTGGATGTATCCGTCCACCACGTCGATCGGCGCGCCGTCGGTTTCGCCTGCGGCACGGAAGGCATCCCATTCGGGGCGGCGGAAGATCTTGAAGATCAGCATGCCCGCGTCATGCACCATGGCGCGCGCCGTGGTCAATGGCCTGTCGTTGCGAGGGAAGACGCGGCTGCGGGCCGGAAAGGATTTTGACATCCCGCCCGCGCGGACGCAGAGTTTTGGCATCAATCCATCCAAGGAGGTATCGCCATGACCGTTCGCTCCAATCCGGCAGGAATCCGGCTCGCTGTTTTTGTGGGTGCCTTCGGTCTGGCCGCGACGCCCGCCTTGGCCGAGCAGGTGCGGCTGACGATCCTGGGCATCGGTGACATCTACAATTTCGCCGGCGACGGGGACCGTGGCGGGTTCGCGCGGCTGAATGCAGTCGCGCGCGCCGAACGGGCGGCAAATCCGAACACGCTCTATGTTTTCGACGGCGACATGCTGTCGCCCTCGATCCTGTCGGGCTTCGACAAGGGCCAGAATACCATCGACCTGACCAATCTTGTGCCCTTCGACATCGCCGTGCCGGGCAATCACGAATTTGACTTCGGCCCCGAGAACTTCCTCGAGAAGATGGCGGCCTCGGCCTACCCTTGGGCCGCGATCAACATGACCAACGCCGATGGATCGCCCGTGCCCGGCCTTGGCGGGGTCATGGTGAAAGAAGTCGCGGGTCTGTCGATCGCGCTTGTGCCCGTCGCACAGGATACCACACCCGAAGTGTCAAGCTCGGGCGATCTGAAATTCCTGCCCACAGTCGAAACTGGCATCGCTGCCGCCCGTCAGGCGCGCGAGGATGGCGCGGATCTGGTGATCGGCGTGGTGCAGACGAACATGGCGAACGATCGAGCGTTGATCGCCAGCAAGGCCTTCGACGTGATCCTGTCGGGGGACGACCATTCCTACGCCACGTCCTACGACGGGATCACCGCCTATGTCGAAACCTCGATCGACGGACGCTATCTGTCGCCGCTCGATCTGCGGGTCGAGATCGGTGAAAAGGATGGCGAAAGGACAATCGCCTGGACGCCGATGTTCCGCTTCATCGACACGGCGGATGTCACGCCCGATCCTGACTCCCAAGCGATGGTGGACCGGTTCCAGGCGCAACTCGACGAAAGTCTGAATGTCGAAATCGGTACCACCGAAGGGGCGCTCGATTCGCGCCGCAACGTCGTGCGGGCCGAGGAATCGGCGATGGGCAACCTGATCGCCGACGCGATCCGCGCGGCGACCGATGCGGATCTGGCGATTGCGAACGGTGGCGGCATCCGGGGCGACCGCACCTATGATGCGGGCACCGTCCTGACTCGCCGCGATATCCTGACGGAACTGCCCTTCGGCAATGCCACTGTGCTGACTGAACTGCCAGGCAGCCAGATCCTTGCCGCGCTTGAAAACGGCGTCAGCCAGGTCGAGAAGGGGGCCGGCCGGTTTCCGCAATTGTCGGGCGCCGAGATGGTCTATGACCCGACGGCGCCGGTTGGATCGCGCGTTGTCTCTGTGACGATCGGCGGGGCGCCGCTCGATCCCGACAAGGTCTACACGCTTGCCACGAACGACTACGTCCTTGGCGGCGGCGATGGCTACGCCGCGCTTGGGGGCGGACGGGTGTTGATCGACGCGGGCAATGGCAACCTGATGGCCAACGACGTGATGAACTACATCGCGCAGACCGGCACGGTCACGGCCAAGGTCGAAGGCCGCATCCGCATCGTCGGGCAATAGCGCGCAGCTATAGGGCCGGGCGCGAGGCCGCGTCGGTGAACCAGCCGCCAAGCGCCGTCTCATAGGCCATGCCGGCGCGGAATACGTCGGCATCCGAATAGGCCCGCCCGACGATCTGGATGCCGGTCGGCACGCCGCTTTTCGCGCGCCCCGATGGCACCGACAGAACCGGGCAGCGGCTGAGCATGTTGAAGGGCAGGGTCATCACCCAGCCAAGGAAGGGATCCACCTGCTTGCCATTGATCTCGAGCAGATCCTGCGACTGGTCGAAATCGGCCACGACGGCCGGCAGGGCGTTGGTCGGGCACACCAGCACGTCATATTTCTGCAGGATCGGCCCCAGCGACTGATACATGTCATTCACAGTCTGCAAGCTTCGCACGAAATCTACGGCTTTGGATTTGCGCCCCTTGCGCGCGAAGTCGCGGGCATAGGTCGTCATGTCGTCTGCGCCCGTGGCCAGCAATTCCGACAGCGAGGCGCCGAACAGATGCTCCAGATACGCCATTCCCGAGCGCAGCGTCTTCTTTGTCCAGCCCGTTTCGACCTCGACCACCGTTGCCCCCAACGAACGGAATACGTCGAGCGCGGCCAGCGTGTTGCGCCGCACGTCCGCATCCACCTCGAAAAACCCCAGGTCCATCGAGAAGGCGATCTTCCAGCCACTGATCGGCCGATACTCCAGCGGCAGGCGCAACTTGGGCCAGAGGCTTGCGATATCCGTGGCGTTTGGTCCGCTCATCACGTTCTGCAAAAGGATCGCATCCTTTACCGTCCGCGCCAGCGGGCCGGTGTGGCAATAGAAATCCAGGTTGAACGGCGGATCATCGGGGTTGCGGCCATAGGGCGGCTTGTAGCCGACCAGCCCGCAGGCCGAGGCGGGTATGCGGATCGACCCGCCGATGTCGGACCCAGTTGCAAGGGCCGAACTGCCCGACGCCAGCGAGGCAGCCGATCCGCCTGACGATCCGCCGGGCGTGAACTGCGGGTTCCAGGGATTACGCGTCACACCCCAGAGCCGCGACCAGGTGTAGCCCGCGCAGGAAAACTCGGGTGTCGCGGTGCGCGCGTGGGCGATGCCGCCGGCTCGCAGGATCCGCGCATTCTGCGGCGAGGTGTGGTCGGCGACGTAATCCTTGAACAGCAGCGACCCGCCCGAGGTCGGCTTGCCCTTGATGTAGCTTTCGTCCTTGATGCCGATCGGCAGCCCTTCCAGTGCGGCGGTCCGCGCGCCCTTGGCGTATTTCGCCTCGGCCTTCCGGGCGAGCGCCAAGGCCTCGTCGAAATGGGTGTAGGTCAGGCAATTCACGGCAGGCTTGGTGGCGTCGGCCCTGCGGATCACCGCCTCCATCAACTCGACCGGCGACAGGGTCTTGTCCTTGAAGCGGCGCAGCGCCTCATGGGCGGGCATGTAGCACAGGTCGAGATCGCTCATCATGGCACTCCTTTGGGGCAGGTGTCAGAACGTCGAGGCGCGATGCACGGTCCGCCCCGCAAGGAGCGTCAGCAAGACCTCGGTATCGCCAATGGCGTAGGGGTCGCAGGTGAAGATGTCGCGGTCCAGCACGATCAGGTCGGCGTATTTGCCCAAGGCCAGCGATCCGGTATCGGCACTTCGCCACGCGGCGGCGGCCGCCTGCGTGGTGTAGCCCGCGGCGGCCTCGGCGCGGGTGATCCGTTGCTCGGGAAGAAAGACCGGGCCGGTGCCCTCTTTCTTCGGTGGCTGGCGGGTGATGGCGGTTTCCATGATCTCGAACGGATTCAGCGTCGAGACGCCCCAATCGGACGACAGCGCCATGCCGGCACCGGCATCCAGCAGCGACCGGAACGCATACATCCACTTCGTCCGCTCGGGTCCGACGACAGGGATCGCCATGTCATCGACCGAGGGTTCGTGCCGCGCCCATAGCGGCTGGACATTGGTCATCACGCCGAGCTGGTGAAAACGCGGCACATCGGCCGGGTCGATGAACTGGATATGGGCAATCTGGTGCAGTCCGGGCCAGGCGCCATTCGCCCGCCAGGCCGCTTCCATCCCATCCAGCGCGGCCCGTGTCGCCATATCGCCGATGCAATGCACATGGATCTGAAAGCGTGCGGCATCAAAGGCGGTAAACATCTCGTTGATCTGATGCTGCTCGAACATCACCGGTGCATTTCCGCCCTGGGCATCCGAATAGGGCGCGATCATAGCCGCCGTCCGATTCTCGATCACGCCGTCCAGGAAAAACTTTGCCGAATGAACCCGGAACAACCCGTGCCGGCTCTGCGACCGGAAGTCCGACAACCGCTCAAGCGCGGCTGCGGTGGTGTCTGACGGCACGACCAGCGCGGTCGCGGCGACGCGCAGCGTCATGTCCTGGCCGCGCGCCAGATCCTGATAGACCCGCACGTGACGCTCTTCCACCTTGGCGTCGATCACGCCAGTGATGCCGTTGCGGTTGGCCAGGCGCATGGCCCACAGCACGCCTTCGGCAAAGGCGGCATCGCCGGGCGCGGGCATCCGCGCTTCGGCCAGCGCGACCGCGGTTTCATAGAGCAGGCCCGTTGGCGCGCCGGATGCGTCGCGCACGATATGGCCGTTGTGTGGATCGGCCGTGTCGCGGTCAAAGCCCACAGCCGCAAGACCGGCAGAGTTCATGCAGGCATTGTGACCATCCGACGCGACGATCAGGCAGGGCCTGTCGGGCACAGCACGGTCAAGCACCTGGCGCGTCAGATTGTGTTCGCCGAATATCCCCGAATACCAACCGGTGCCATTCACCCAACGGCGGTCATGCGTCGCGGCAAAGCCGGCAAGCGTCGCGCAAAGATCTTCGATCGTGCGCACGGCCGACAGATCCGCGTTCTGCGAATAGTCCTGCCCGCTGTCCTGCAAATGTATGTGCGTGTCCTGAAACCCCGGCAGCACCAGCCGCCCGCCGGCGTCAATCACCTCCGTGCCCGGCCCGGCCCACCCGCGGATCTCGTCTTCCGATCCAATCTGGGCGACACGCCCGCCAATCACGGCCAATGCCTCGGCAGATGGCATCAGAGGATCCATCGTCACGATTCGCGCGTTGTGGACGATCAGATCGGCAAACGGCATGGTCTGGCTCCGGTTTGGCTACATGCGACAGGCTAGTGCCGCCATTTCCTTTGCCGCAAGGATATTCGAGGGCGAAATGGGCGGCGGAGCAACAATTTACTTGCCCGCCGTCGCAGCTATCGTGCCAACTTGTCTTAACAACAGCGGAGAGAGATGATTCCATGCAACGGATCAAGTTCATCGACAAGATGGCGCAAGGCAAGCTGACGCGGCGCCAGATGTTGGCCCAGGCCAGTGCATTTGGTGTGGGCCTGACGGTTTTGCCGTCTCTCGCACGCGCGACAGGCGCGCCGCTGACCTGCCTCGAATGGGGCGGATATGATGTCGAGGACTACTTCGGTTCTTTCGTCGCCAAGCATGGGGGTGGCCCGAACTTCTCGATCTTCGCCAGTGAAGAGGACGCCCTGGCCAAGGTGCGCGCCGGCTTCAAGGCCGATGTCATGCATCCGTGCAACTACTCCGTGGCGCGGTTTGTCAACGCCGGCTTGGTGACCGAAATCGACCCAACGCGCCTGTCACACTGGAATGACATCTTTGAAGAGTTGAAGGTGGCCGAAGGTGTGGTCGAGGGCGGCAAGATCGTGATGGCGCCGGCCGACTGGGGCAATTCATCGATCGCCTATCGTCCCGACCTGATTGATCCGGCGTTCATCGAAAACCCGTCATGGTCGATCTTCTACGATCCGGCCTACGAGGGGCGCGTGTCGCATCTCGACAACGAACTGGTGATCACCATCGGCCAGATGGTGGGCGGCCAGTCGTATGAAGAGGCTGTGATGACTTCGGGTGAAGCGCTGCTTGCGGCGGCCAAGGAATGGGGCACGCGGGGGGTGAATACCTCGCGCTTCCTCTGGACCGACTCCTCAGAACTGCAACAGGCGCTCGCCTCGGGCGAGATCGTTGCCGCCTATGCCTGGAACGATACGGTGAAGAACCTGAAGGCGGAAGGGATCCCGGTTGAATACGCCAAGCCCAAGGAAGGATACTTTACCTGGTTTTGCGGCCTGACGCTGTTGAACTCGGGCGAGGCTGACGAGGCGTTGGCCTACGATTTCATTGACGCCTGGCTCAGCCCGGAAACCGGCAAGGCGCTGATCGAGGGGTCGGGCTACGGCCATGCCAACAGAAAAAGCTTTGCTGCCTCCGACCCCGCCCAGATCGAGGCGATGGGCATCATCACCGATCCGGTCGAACACATGAAATCGGCGATCATCTTCAAGACGCTGCCGGATGATCTGCAGAACGAATACAACAAGGTCTGGGGCGACATAAAAGCGCTGAAGATGTAAGGTTCGGCCGGTCCGGTCATGGCTACGGGAAAGACCCGCACCGGCTTTGCGCTGCTGTCACCGGCCCTTCTGGTGATGGCGGCGACGCTGCTGGCGCCGCTGATCGCGCTGATCGTCATGTCGTTCTGGCGGCAGGACGGGTTCGAGATTGACCGCACGTTCACGCTTGCGAACTACTGGCGGATCTTTGCGCCGGGCGAGGGTACTGTCTGGTTTGGCATCCCCTTTCCCTTCGCCTACCCGGTGCCGGCGATCCTGATGCTGAAGTCGCTGGTAATGTCGCTGGTGGCGACGGCCTGCGTCATTCTGATCGCCTGGCCGATGGCCTATTTCCTTGCCTTTCGCGTCACACGCTACAAGGCGATGTGGATCATCCTGCTGACCATCCCGTTCTGGACCAGCTATCTGCTGCGGGTGTTCTCGTGGAAGATCATGCTGGGCTTCAACGGCGCGATCAATTCGGGTTTGATCTATATCGGACTGATCGACAAGCCGCTGGATTTCCTGCTGTACAACCCACTTGCCGTGATGATCACCCTGACCCACAGCTGGATCGCGTTTGCGGTGCTGCCGATCTACGTCAGTCTTGAAAAGATCGACCGGTCGTTGCTCGAGGCGGCGGCGGATCTGGGCGACAGCCGCTGGCGGCGCTTTCGCCGGATCACGTTGCCGCTGTCGCTGCCCGGTACCATCGCTGCGACGTTACTCGTCTTCATACCCACCGTGGGCGACTATGTGACCCCCACGCTTGTCGGCGGGCCCGGCGGCACGATGATCGGATCACTGGTGCAGCTGTTGTTCACCAAGCAGGATGATGCGCCCCTTGGCGCTGCCTTGTCGATCGTGATGATGGCGGTGATCGCACTTCTGGTCCTGATCTTCCTGCGTGCCATCAATTACGCCAGGATCCGCAAGAGGATCAACGGATGAAGTCGCGCGTCGATCTGCTGCCCGTCTACGCGGTGCTGTTCATGGTGTTCCTTTACGGCCCGATGCTGCTGATGCCGCTGTTTTCCTTCAACGACTCCACGTTCGCGACGTTTCCGCTCAAGGGATTCACCACGCGCCACTATGCCGAGATGGCGTCAAACGCCTCGATGCTTCAGGCGCTTCGCAACTCGCTGATGGTCGGCATTTCCGTCTCGGTTGTGGCCACGGCGGTGGCGGTGCCGGCCGCACTTGCCCTGACGCGCCACCGCATTCCGGGAGGCGGCGCGATCCTGTCGTTCATGATGCTGCCTCTTGTCGTGCCGTCGATCGTTCTGGCGGTGGCGCTACTTGTCATCATTCTGCGCATCCTCGACCTGCCGCTGTCTCTGTGGACGGTGGCGGCGGGTCACCTGATGATCTGCATCCCCTTTGCAATGACAGTTCTCATGTCGCGGCTGGAGGGGTTCGACAGGTCGCTGGAAGAAGCATCGGGCGATCTGGGTGCCAGCAGTTGGAGTACGTTTCGCCGCGTCACCCTGCCACTCGCTGCGCCCGGCGTTATTTCAAGTCTGCTGCTATGCTTCATCATTTCATTCGATGAATTCGTGATTGCCTTCTTCCTGACTGGTACCGAAACAACTCTGCCCGTGTTCCTGTTTTCGCAACTGCGGTTCCCTAATCGTCTGCCTGGTACGCTGGCGCTTGGGTCGCTGATCCTTGTCGGGTCTGCGGTTCTTGTCGTGCTGGCCGAGGCGCTGCGCCGTCGGGGCGTCGCCTCGGGCAATCCCGGAGATCTCTGAATGACCGCCGACCAGACCCCGCCGATCATCGCGATCCGCGGCATCACCAAAAGCTTCGGCACCTTTCAGGCGCTAAAAGGCATCACCTTTGATATCGCGCGGGGCGAGTTTTTTTCGCTGCTGGGCGCGTCGGGCTGCGGCAAGACCACCCTCTTGCGCATCCTCGCCGGGATCGAGGATCCAACCACGGGTGACCTGCTGATCGACGGCCAGCGGATGAACGGCATCCCTGCCAACCGCCGCCCCACAAACATGGTGTTCCAGAGCTATGCGATCTTCCCCCATCTCTCGGTGCGCGAGAACGTGGGCTACGGCCTCGCCTACCAGAACATCCCAAAAGCCGAGAAGGAGCAGCGAACCGATGAAGCCATCGCCATGGTCAAGCTCGGGGGGCTGGGCGATCGTGGGGCGGGGCAGCTATCGGGTGGGCAGCGGCAGCGCGTGGCGCTTGCACGCGCACTGGTTCTGCGTCCCAAGGTGCTGCTGCTGGATGAACCCCTGTCGGCCCTGGACAAGAAGCTGCGCGAGGAAATGCAACTGGAGCTGCGGATGCTTCAGCGGAGTGTCGGCATCACCTTTGTCTTTGTCACCCACGACCAGGAAGAGGCGCTGACCCTGTCGGACCGGATCGCGGTCATGTCCGGCGGTCGCGTGTTGCAGATCGACACGCCAGACGGGCTTTATCAGCACCCAAACTGCCGCGAGGTGGCCGAGTTCATCGGAACGATGAACCTTTTGCCCGCAACCGTCAGCGCGCAACAGGGCGATCTGTTGACGCTGGATGGCGGACCGCTTGGCCGATGGTCGGTGCCCGCCCCGGTGGGGGGCGTGGCAACTGGCGCCAAGGTCAGCCTCGCCCTTCGCCCCGAACGGTTGCGCTTCGCGCAGCGCGGCGCTGCACCGACGGGTCTTGTCGGCCAACTTCTGTCGGTTGTCTACCTTGGCGATCGCAGCCACTATCTGATCGCGGTTGACGGGCTGGATGCGCCGGTGACGGTGTTTCGATCAAACGCCGGCGGCGAGGAGGTTGCGACCGCTGTCGGCCAGCAGGTCCACCTTGTGTGGGATGCGTCAGCACCGCTTGTCCTGGCTGACTGATAGGCGCAGATCGCAATCACGACGTGATGACAAGCCCGTGCATCGCTCCAGTCTTCGTTTGCTGCATCGCCGCGAACCTGCGCTATCATGTGTCTTGACTGCGGGCCCACCTTGGCGCGCGCCTTGCAAGGTTTCGGAGTTTGCACATGACCATGGCCGCCGTTCCGCCAAGACCCGCCTCTTACGACAAGAAAGTTGCGCTGGTGCTGCAAGGGGGTGGTGCCTTGGGCAGCTATCAGGCCGGGGTCTATGAAGGTTTGTCGAGGTCTGACTATCAACCTGATTGGGTGGCCGGCATCTCGATCGGGGCAATCAATGCGGCGATTATCGCGGGAAATGCGCCAGGTGGCCGGGTTGCTGCGCTGCGTGCGTTCTGGGAAGGGATCACGCCCTCGGTTGGGGAATGGCCGATGCTGGCGCTGGAATACTTCACCCCCTGGCGCCAGCGCGCCGCCGCCCATGCCGCCCTGTTGTTCGGCCAGCCGGGGTTCTTTGCCCCACGCCATCCTGCCGAATGGTTCTCGGCCATAACCCCGACCAGCTATTACGACACTGCGGCCCTGAAGGACACGCTTGAGCGTTTGGTGGATTTCGACCGGATCAATGCGCCAGGCGAGATGCGCCTCAGCGTCGGCGCGGTAAACGTCCGCACCGGCAGGTTTTCCTATTTCGACAGTGCCCATATGACGATCCGCGCCGAGCATGTGATGGCGAGTGGCGCGCTTCCTCCCGGGTTTCCTCCGATCGAGATCGACGGAGAGCAGTATTGGGATGGCGGGCTGGTGTCGAACACGCCGCTTGCCTATGTGCTCGATCACGTGCCGCGCCGCAGTCGCCTGACGTTCCAGGTTGATGTGTTCCAGGGCCATGGAAAGTTGCCCACGACGCTGGAAGAGGTGACCGAGCGGGAAAAGGACATCCGCTATTCCAGCCGCACCCGTGTGAACACCGACACCTTCGCCGAGAAGCACGCCATGCGCCACGCGATTAACGAGCTGATCGACATCCTGCCGCCCGAACTTGCCAAGACCGCACAGGCCCGCAACGCCTATCGCTTGGGCTGCGTGACCGAGATGGACATCGTGCAGCTGATCTATCGGCCCTTTGCCCCGCAGGGATCCAGCAAGGACTATGAATTCAGCAGGTCCACCATGAATGCCCGATGGGCCCAGGGCCTATCGGATTCCGAGGTTACGCTGCAGGCATCGCCTTGGCTGGAACCGCAATCGCGCGACGTTGGCGTGCGCGTATTTGACGTGCTGCACGACTTGCTGGTGGCCGAGGATCATCCACTGGCTGCAAGGGCATGACTACCTAGGTCCTTGATCCTTGCAGAGGCGCGGAAGTTTCATGCAGCGTGGCTGACGTGACGCCTGGCTGCGGTCGGGGGCGAGGGGAAAGGATCGTCTGATGAGGCTGGATAAGGAATGCGTGATTGTGACCGGTGCGTCGGGCAACCTTGGTGCGGCGGTGTCGCGGCTGATCTGCCAAAAGGGCGCGCGCGTTGTCTGCGTCGATCGCGCCGATGACGGGTTTGCTGCGCTCGCCGAGGGTCTGGATCCGGACCGTCTGCTGCTGTTGAACGGCCGTGACCTGACCCAAAAGGACGTTGCGGATGCTGTTGTTGCCGAGACCGTCGCGCACTTTGGCAATGTTACGGGGCTTGTGAACACCGTGGGCGGCTTTCGCACCGGCCGTGTCGCCGCTGACGCGCTGGATCAGTTCGACACCATGATGATGCTAAACGCGCGCGTCGCGCTGGTGACGAGTGCGGCTGTCCTGCCGGCGCTGATGGCTGCGGGGCATGGGCGGATCGTGCAAATCGCAGCTCAGCCGGGCCTTCGCGCTGGTGCCGGCCAAGCAGCCTATGCCGCCTCGAAGGCGGCGGTGCTGCGCATCGTCGAGGCGATCGCGGCCGAACACCGGGCCGATCGCATCACCGCCAATTGCCTGCTGCCCGGAACCATCGATACTCCTCAGAACCGCGCTGCGATGCCTGATGCCAGGTCCGATGTCTGGATCCCGCCCATGGCGATCGCCGAAGTCATCGCCTTTCTGCTGTCCCCCGCAGGCGCCGTTGTCACCGGGGGTGCAATCCCGGCAACGGGTCTCGTCTGAGGGCGGGGGATGGCCGATCCCGCAGGATCTGGGCTTCGTGGTGACGTGAATCGCCTTCAGCGCATCGCTGTCGCTGGGTGAGAGGCTGCGCACCTTACTTTTCCGTGGTTGCACTGATCTCCAACCAACCCCAGATGATCGGCCACTACACCAGCACGGTTTCAATCTCGGCTTGCCCATGCAGTGTGCGATGCACCGGGCATTTGTCGGCAATCGCCAGCAGCAGGTCGCGCTCAGCCCCAGTCAGATCGCCTGACAGCCGGATCTCGCGACGGAAATGGTCGATCTTCTGGCTGGGCTTTTCACAGTCCGCGCAGGCAGCCGCGTGGCGCTTGTCGTGCAGCACATCCACCGAAATGCCGGCCAGCGCGATGCCCTTGCGCCGGGCGTACATCCGCAATGTGATCGTTGTGCAGGCCCCAAGCCCTGCGGCGACAAGTTGATAGGGGCTCGGCCCCAGATCGCTGCCGCCCATGTCCACCGGTTCATCCACGATGAAGTGGTGTCGATCGCCGATGATCACGTCCTGGCGGAAGCCGTCCGGGGCGACCTCGCGCACCCGCACCACGCCGTCGGGCGCTCCCGGCACCACGGGCAAGGGCTCCAGATCAAGATAGCGCCGCGACCAGGCCACGATCACCTCTGCCACATAGTCCGCATCTTCAGCGCGGGTGATCATGTGATCCGCGTCGTCCAGCGTGACAAAGCTTTTCGGATGCCGTGCGGCCTTGAAGATCGTGGCCGCGTTGTCGATCCCCACGATTTCGTCGCGCGGCGCATGCAGCACCAGCAGTGCCTTGTGCAGGTGCCCGAGGGCTTGGGTCAACGAGGCTGCTTCGATATCCTCGATGAAATGCCGCCGGATCTCAAAGCTGCGCCCGGCGAGCTCCACCATGGCCGATCCGGTCTGGCGGATCGCATCGAGCTTGCCGCCAAAGTTGTGCGCCACATGCGCAGGGTCAGCTGGGGCGCCAATCGTGACGACCGCCTTCAGGCTTGCCACCTGGGGGGCGGCCTTCAGTACGGCGGCGCCGCCCAGCGAATGACCGATCATCAATTGCGGCGGCATCCCGCGCGCCTCGAGGTAGCGCGCCGCCAGCACCAGATCCTCGACATTCGACGAGAAGTTGGTGTTCGCAAACTCGCCTTCAGAATGGCCAAGCCCGGTAAAATCAAAGCGCAGCACAGCGATGCCGCGTGCGGCCAGGCTGCCTGCAATCCGCTTTGCGGCGGTAACGTCCTTTGAACAGGTAAAGCAATGCGCAAGGATCGCGCTGGTCCGGACAGGACCGTCCGGCAGGTCCAGCCGCGCCGCCAGCGCCGTTCCCGCATGGCCCTGGAAGGTAACCCGTTCGATCTGCAAGACATCCTCCGTCGCGATGGATTTGATGCAACCGTGGTAGGATCTGTCGCGGGTCAGGTAAAGACAAGTGACCGTGTGCTTCCTAGCGTGCGGCCCGATGCGGAGCAGGCCGTTCAGCGGCTCTTGTCTCGCCCGTTCACGCGCGCACGGACTGCACCGGGCAGACGCAAACCCAGGGACAGACGTAGCCGAGATGTTGACGTGGAACTAGCGGTGAAGAATTATGAAATAAAAACAGATATATAAACTAACGTCGTACGTGCGACGGCCCCCAATTCTCCGATTACGGCTTCTGGCCGGCTGCCTTTGCTTTCGCGGCCGCGTCGCGTTCCTGCTGGGCAATTGTCTCGGCGGCAGCAGCGGCGGCGGCTGTGGTTTCCTCTTCCGTCAGGTGACCATCGCTGCCACTGACGCTGACGCGAACTTCGCGACGCGCGAACTGTATTCCATTTGCGGCGAACTCTTCCTGAACCCGCTTGAAGATCTCTTTTCGGATGCCGAACTGAGTCCCCGGCTTGTGAACGAACTTGCCGCGCACCACGATACCATACTCGTTGAACTCGCCGACGCCCTGGCTTTTGAATGGCTCGATGAAACCTGGCGCCAGCGCCGGGTTGTCCATCATTTCTTGTCCGATCTTCTTGAAGATCTTGCGCACCTTCTCCAGATCGGTGTCGAATGGGACCGTGAACTTCAGCTTCATGATGCCCCAGTCGCGCCCGAAATTGGTGACGGTCCGGATATTGCTGTAGGGGATAATCAGGACCGGCCCCTTGGAGTCGCGCAACTGGATCGAGCGCAGCGAGATCCGCTCGACCGTCCCCACAGTGCCGCCCACGTCGATGTACTCGTTCAGCCGAAACGCATCGTCGATCAGGAAGAACATCCCTGACATGATGTCGCTGACCAACTTCTGCGCTCCGAAGCCTATTGCGATCCCCGCGACACCGGCGCCGGCCAGCAGCGGTGTGACGTTAATCCCTAGGTTACCCAGCGCCGTCAGCGCCGTCAGTGTGATGACGATGGCCTGCAACGTCCAGCTGATCGGCGGCAAGATTGTTCCCAGGCGGGAACTCGGCGGCGCGCCGATGCGCGGCGCATCACTGTCCGCCTCGTGCGTGACGCCGCTCGCCCCGGTGTTTTCGTTGGCAAGCCGACGATTGATGATCAGCCGCACGACTTCCCAGATCAGGTAGCCTACGACGCTGATCAGCAGGGCCTGAACCAGATTGATCGCAAATCTCTCGCCGACGCCGGCCGAGGCCACCGAAAGCGGCGTCAGTCCCCAAAGCCGCGCCGTCGTCACCAGAACCGCGCTGAAGACCAGCACCCGGCCAATCCGGGTGTAAGCTGCGAGGTTGGAGGCATGGGCCCGTTGAGCAACCGTGCCTCCGCCCCGCATTGGCGGGACATAGTGTTGCACGATGGCCCTGATCAGCGGGTCCAGTAGTGGCGCGATGAGCAGCACTGCAAGACTGACCAGGTGCCGCCCGCCCCGCAGTAATTCACTCGCCCCAGTGACGGCCACCACAATGCAAAGCACCCAAGTGGCCACGATTACCCCGACCGCAAACCATGGGTAAACTTCGGCCACCCAAAGCTCCATCGGGGAATGGCGTTCGTGGCGCCCACGCATCATCATCCGGAACCCATCGCGGGCACGGATGAAGATGACAGCGAGCCAGAAAAAGACGATCAGGGTGAACCAGAAGCCGATCCTGTAAGACTCTGGTGGAGCGTTCAGCATATTGTTGATGCCGAGCAGTGTCATCGCCAGGCCAGTTGTCAATGTGACCCCCAGCAAGTTGCGCAGCAGGTAGTGCGCGGTCCAGTCGTCGCAACTCGCCAGCCGCAGATCGGCCCGGCGCGGCGCAAGAAAGAACACGAGCAGCGCAAAGCTGATCCGGGGCACCACGATAAGCCAACGTGAGATGATATGGGCCATGGGGGCCAGTCGTTCGGGCATCATCAGATGCAGGGCCAGCGACATGACCAGAAAGAAGATCACCGTGCCGACCAACTGTTGCCAGAGCCGTCGGCCCAGGACGGGTAGAGTTTCAAAGATGTCGCCGGATGGCCGGTGTGCCTCCAGCCGGATGCGCCGCTTTACAAAGACACGGTAGATCAGCAGTTCGGCAACCACACCAAGCGCGATAGCCAAAGCAAATACGCCAAGGAAGGTGGAAACGCCCTCGATCCCGAGGTCCGATACATAGTCCCCCAGCACCCGGCCTTCTGCTGCGATGATCTCGCCTGTATGAGTGATGTTGTAGGTCAGGCTCTCGACGGTCGCCGACGCCAGACGAGTCAGATAATCAAAGAAATCGGATGTCGTCGATTCCTGTGTCTCGTCTGTACTTGAGACGGCCTCGGCATCAAGCCGTTCCAGCAACAGTTGCCGCACCTGTGCGTCCGAAAGGCGCGAGACCAATGCATTGATCGCCTCTGGCGTCAGCGGGTCAGGAAGGGAAATGACCACCGGTGCCTCGGGGTCGCCCACGGTCTGTGCAATCGCAGGCAACACGCCATAGAAAGCCGTTGCCAAGAACAGCAACGTTGCTAATAGAACGTGAAGGTGCCTGCAAAGCATGTCTGGTTTCCAAGCCCTTGAGACGTAGGACATCACTTGCGTCGCACTTTCAGTGTTTCTTGGCAATCCTGATCGCATCGCCGTCCAGATCGCAGCTTATGCCGAGACGCGATCGAGCGCGGCGCCCATGATCGCGGCTGTCGCGCCCCAAGTCGGCAGTGCGCGCCCCTCGTTGGCCGAGACGGCGGCAAGCCTGTCGCGCAGAGGTCCGTCGTTCAAGATCCGACGCAAGGCAGCGGCGAAGGCGCCGGGGTCATCTGGGGGCACCAGAACGCCCGCGCCCGGTGGCAGGGTATCGGGCACAGCGCCAACATGGCAGGAAATTATCGGCAAACCGTATTGCAGGGCTTCAGACAGCACCATGCCATAGCCTTCATAACGGGTCGCCAGCGCAAAGACAGTCGCGCGGCGATACTCGTCGCGCAACGCCTCGTCCGAGACAAGGCCACGGAAGGCCACCCGCGCGTCGAGGCCTAGTTCGCTCCGCTGGGCCATAAGGGCCGCAGCCGTTTCAGGCACATGCGGTGCCCCCACGATGATCGCGGACCAGTCCAGATCGGTGATCTGCGCCAGCGCGTCGAGAAGGATGTCGTGGCCCTTTCGCGGGGCAAGGATGCCGACCGAAAGGATGCGGGGCCGAGCGCAAGGGATCGCATCCGCTACGATCGTGTCGAAACCGGGGGGGGCGATGGATATCCGCGCTTCCGGCAAACGGAATTGGTCGACCAGGATCCGCGCCGTATGCGCGCTTGGCACCACGACGTGGCCGGCCAGCGCCAGGTTGTCGGCCTCACGCTGCGCCAGCATGGTCGCGCGGGCAGGTGCGAGGCCGGTTTCCAGCGCCAATGGGTGATGGATCATCGCGACGAAGGGTGCACGGACGCGACGCAGGCCCGCCGTCTCGATCGCACCGAAGACCAGCCCGTCGATGATCAGCGGTTCGGAAGTGGGCAGGGCCTGCAACGCTGCCACCGCCACAGCCATCTCGGCGGGCGAGGGGTCGGGGAAGCTGGCCGGCAGGCGGAGGAGACGGACGTCGCGCCCACCTTCCCGCAAGGCCATCAGCAAGCGGCGCTCGTAGATGTAGCCGCCCGTCTTGGTCTCGATATCGCCGGGGATCGCGAAAGTGGCCGTCCGCATCGATGATCCTAGCCCGCCAGTTGCTCGGCCGCATAGCGGCCAAGGACGCTTCGCTCAATTGCCAAGATGCCCAAATAGGCACCACAGGCACATGCAGTCAGCAGCGCGGTCGCGCTCCACAGCATGTTATAGGCCGAGGTCGAGGCGGTTAGCGCCATCAGGGCGCCGATGCCGGTTCCTGTTGCAAGCCATTCGGCCGTCGTGACGGCCAACAAGGCTGCCGGAATCGCCATGCGTGCACCCGCGAAGAATGAAGGCAGCATGGCCGGAAGGGCGGCATGGGCCAGGCGTTGCCAGCGGCTGGCGGCATAGCTATCAAAGATGTCGATCACTTGTCCGGGGGTTTGTCGCAGGCCACCGAGACAGGCGACGAGCGTGGGGAAAAAGATCATCACCGCCACGATCGTGATCATTCCCGTTGCACCGCGCCCCAGCGCGAGGACGATCAGCGGCGCGGTGGCGATGATCGGGATTGAACGAAGGGCGATCGCTGCGGGCAGGATCACGCTTGCTAGCCGAGGGACAAGGACCAGACCGACCGCAAGCCCAACAGCAAGCGACAGACCTGCGACATAGCCCGGTACGGCATAGACCAGCGTTTGCAAAAGGGCAGTGAACAGCAGATCTCGATTGTCGGAGGACTCGGGCGAGGTAACCAGAAACGCCCAGACATCGCCGGGCCGCTTGGCGAAGAATGGGTTGAGATCGAACAACTCCATTCCCCCGACCCAAAGTCCCAGGACGACCGCCAACGTCACAAGGGCGGCACCGATCGCGCCTGCCAGTGCCTTTGCGTCCCGGCGTGGCCCGGTCTGCGGGATCGGCGACAGCAAAAGCGGCGGCGCAGACCTGACAAACCGCCGCCCGACCGCCCCAATCACCGCGTAGGCTGCCATGGAAGCCGCAGCTGCCAGCAAGGCAAGCGCCCAGGTCGCAGCCAGATCCAGGCTGCGCATCGCTTGCAGCACCAGAACTCCCATCCCGCGCTCGGCCCCTGTGAACTCGCCCACCATCGCGCCCAGAAAGGCTGCGGGCGCTGCGATTTGCAGCGCGCCAACAAGATAGGGCAGAGCCGCCGGTGCGCGGACCTGTGAGACCTCGCTCCACCGGCCACGGCCATAGCTGCGGACAAGACGCAGCCAGTCGACCGGCACCGCCTTGAGACCGACGAGCAACGCGAGATAGCTCGTGTAGTAGACGGCGAGGGCGGCCAGCGTGATCTGCGGACCGCTGCCAGGCCCGAAGATCACGCGCAGGATCGGCCCGCTGGCGACCAGTGGCAGACAAAAACCGATCAGCGCCAGGGTCGAAAGCAGACGCTCGCTGCGCGGCAGCACCACGGCCACCAAGGCAAGCACGATGGCAAAGGCATTGCCGAGGACGAAACCGGCAGAGGCATTGGCGGCCGTCACGGCCAGTGCCCGACCCAACACATCCGCGTTCGTCCACAGATGCGCCAGAACCTCGGCAGGTGCCGCCAGCAAATAGCGCCCGGCAAGCAGATGCGCAGCGAGATGCCACAGCGCCAGCGCCGCAAGGACCGCCGTTATCCGTCGCAGGGCCAACCTGCCGGCACCGGTCAATGGCACACGCGCCGCGAACATCACTCGGCCGCCAGCGGCCGGCCGGCTGGCGGCGCCATCAGCCAGGAGGAGACGTCCTCGACCAGCGCACGATAGGCTGGCGTCTGTGCGGTTTGCGCGTTGCGGGGACGGGGCAGGGGGATCGCAAGATCAGCTACCACGCGCGCTGGTCGTGGTGAAAAGACGATCACGCGATCCGACAGCAGAACCGCTTCGCTGATCGAGTGGGTCACGAGAACCACCGTCATCCCGCGTGTTTCCCACAGGCGCGGCAGATCAAGGTTCAGCCGCAGGCGTGTCAGTTCATCCACTGATCCGAACGGCTCGTCCAGCAGCAGCAGATCCGGTTCCGTCAGCAGGCAACGCGCGATGGCAACGCGCTGTCGCATCCCGCCGGACAATTCGGCGGGACGACGATCGGCAAATCCGTCAAGCCCGACCAGTTCGATCAGACGCTGCACCGCATCCGGGTCCGGGTGCCGACGTGCCAGGTGCAGGGCAAGTTCGATGTTCCCCACCACGCTGCGCCATGGCAGCAAGGACGCGTCCTGAAAGGCGATCGCAAGCCCCGCCCTTCGACGGACGGCATCCGGGGTTTCCCCCCCGATCTCGATCGCTCCGGCGGTTTGGCTTTCAAGCCCGGCGATCATCCGCAGCAGGGTGGACTTGCCGCATCCGGAAGGCCCCACAAACGCGGTTGTCTGGCCCGCCGCAAGGGTCAAGCTTAATGGACCTACCGCCGCAAGCGCGCCAGCCCTGCCGTCGAAGGTCTTTGAAACCCCCTGGATAGATATGTCGGGGGGGGGCAGTCGGATCTTGTCAGCTGGCATAAGCTTCTTCAAGCAATGATCGATCCCAAAGGTCTGCCGACACGCTGCGGCCCAGCAGGGCGAGCGTCTCGATGTTGGCAGCCACTGTTTCTTCGGTAAACCATCCAAAGCCGAAGCGATCGGTCAGGTCAGAGAACATCAGCGGCACCTGACGCGCTGCTTGCAGTTTTTGCGTCTCGAGGTCGAGGCCGGCATCGGGGAACATGCCCAAGGTCAGGGCGGCCGCTGCATCGGGATCGGCGCGATAGTCGGTCCAGCCACGCGCCTCACCCTTCAGCATCGCGACAATCTGGGATCTCCGGTTCAGCAGACTGTCATCGGTTGCGATGTAGGTTTGCGAGTGCAAGGCATAACCATGATCTGCCATCAGCATCGTGACGGCTTCGATGCCCCGGATCGCCATGGCAACCGGCAGATCGGTGGCCCAGCACAGCAGGCAATCCACCTGGCCGGACATTAGGGGGGCCGCGTCATATTGGGTCGGGACAATCTCGATCTTCGTGATATCAACATTGTTGAGGGTGCAAAGCGCTTGCAGGACCGGCGTGTTCGCCAGGGCCATGCCAATCTTCTTGCCCTCCAGATCGGCGGGTCGGTTTACCGGCTTTGCCGCCAGAGACGCGATTGCGAAGGGGTTCTTCTGCATCGCTACGGCGACGATGCGGAACGGCGCGCCCTGCGCAACGGCCGCAGCGGTGTAGTCCGCAGCCGAGATCCCGATCAGGGCCTGGCCCGAAACAACCGGGGGTTCCACCGGGGCATTCGGCCCGCCGGGGTACAGGGCCACATCAAGACCCAATTCACGCCAGTAGCCCTTGGACTGCGCGATGTAACTGCCTGCGAACTGGACTGAATGCAGCCAGGACAGCTGCATGGCCTCTGACTGCAGGGTCTGCGCGCCCGCGCGCCCCAACGCCAGCAGACCCAAGCCCGCCGCTGATCCCAGGCTCAATACCGCGCGTCGTGTGATGTCGCTCATCGTTCGGATCAACCTCTTTTACATATTTGCAATCTTAGCGCAGCGTGCGCGCTAGGCAATGACGCGCAGGATCACTGGACCTCAGGTTCTTGGCCCCGCGCAAGCATCGGGAATAGGCCGACGAGGCTGGTCGCAAGAATGACAGCGCCAAAAGCGAGACTCGCCGCAATTGCAGCCTCGGGGGTGGCGCCGGCCAACGGCAAAAGGGCGGCGGCTGCCCCTTCCCGAAATCCCCAGCCCGCAACCGACAGCGGAATCAGCATGGCAGTCAGGATCAGCGGAACCAGCGTCACGACTGCACCAAGTGGCAGGATCGTTCCTGTTGCGCGCGTCGACCAGGCAAAGCTTGCCAGGTTGCAACCCACGATCAGCAGGCCAAGCACCAGTTGCGCGCGCCATGCCCCCCGCGCCAGCAATGCCAGGTGAATGGCGCGTGCAAAGCCGTGCAAAGCCAATGGACCATGGCGGAAAAGCACGACCGCGACGGCGGCGATCCCTACCAGGGCAAGGAGGAGCGGGGCAAAGGTCTTGCCTAGCGTATCGGCCGTTGCTCGCCCCGTGGGCGTCGCGAGCACGGCCGCAAGCCCCAGTGCCAACACGGCCAATAGCGCAAGTTGCCCGGCAAGCCGCTCGATCACGACGCCTTGCGCCGAACGGGTCAGGCCCGCCGATCCGCGGGCCCGGACGGCGCGGCTCGCGTCGCCCATGACACCGCCTGGTACGACCTGGTTCACAAGCTGGGCCAGGTAGTATTCTGCAACAGCGTGCCGTGCCGTAAGATTCTGGCCGAGGCGCGCGGCCGTCAGTTTCCAGCGCAGCGCAGAAAGCAGGACCTGGGCATGTGCCGCACAGAGCGCAGCCAGCAACCATCCCCTGTCCGCCGCCAGCAACCGCTGCCAGATCAACCGCCCGTCCAGAAACTGCCAGAGCGCGGCAAGGATCAGGAATGGAACTGCCAGCCGGACCACAGCCATAAACCGACCCCGCGCGACGGTCGTCATGGCGGCGAGGCCGCCGGTGGATCCGAGGTGAAGGCATCCAGAAACCGGTCGCGAAACGCCTCCATCGGCCAGACTGGCGCCCGGCCGTCGGGGATCAGGCCATCGGTCCAGCCCCAGCTTGCAACATGTGCGACAAGATCAGGCGGGCCGATAACGTGGACAGGCACCTCGCGGCTTTCCATCTGTGCGACGAAGGGCGCGGGCTGATGATCGCCCAGCACGATCATCAGGGGCGGGTCTTGCCCTTGCCGTGCGGCATAGTCCATCACCGTGCGAAGGGTGTAATCAATCGACTTGCGGTATTGATCCCGCACGCGATCCGGATCGCGCCAGACAACTTCGGGCGGATCGCCTGCGGTTGCCCACTGGTTGAAGATCGTACCATCGCCCACCTTGTCCCATGCAACGAGGTCCGGGATAGGCACCCATGGCGCGTGCGATGAGATCAGGACGACCTGCGCGAACAGCGGGCGCGGGTCGGTGCCAGCGCGCAACAGCCGGTCCAATGCGGTCAAGGTGAACTGATCGGGCATGGTGATCCAGTTGAAGGGTGCCCCGCGATAGCCAAGGTCTGCGGCCGCAAGGATCTGCTGAAAGCCCAGCACACGCCCTTCGGGCCAGGCCAGCGTGATTGCCGGCACGACGGCGGCGGTACGAAAGCCCGAAGCGGCGGCTATCTGCCACAGCGTCCGCCGTTTACTGGACAGCATTGCACCATAGCGGGTCTGGTTGTCGATCATGAGGCCCGACGCCACCGTCCCGTGCGCCAGCCAGCTTTGGCCTCCAACGATGGGCGAAGTAAGCCAGGCCGAGCGCACCGCGAGCCCCGCGTCAGCCAAGGCACGCTCGGCCCGCCGCAGCGTCTGCTGATGGGTTGGGGCATAGAGTGGCGCTTCAAGGCTGGTCCGACCATAGCTTTCGACAAAGACAAACAGCACGTCGCGTCCGGCCAACCGATCCAGCAGATGCTCGGCCCCGACGTATCGATCGCGTCTGTTCTGCTCCTGGAACTGGCGCAGGTCCGCTATCGTGCGGCGCAGCAAGCTGATCCGCTCTGGCAGCAGGCGGGCCGAGCGGGCAACCCCTGGCGGATCGCCAGGGGCGTACGAGGCCCGCAGCGCATAGCCGATGTCGGCAATCATCACGCCCGCAGCCAGAATGGTAGTTGCGGTGGCAAGACGATGCTTGCCGCGCGACAGTTCAACGGCCGTCCATTGGCCGGTGGCCCACCAAAGGGCAGCGCCAAGCACACCAAACAGGGCGAGCATCAGGACCAGGACAAGGCTTGCAAGAACGATCCCGACCGATCCCACAGCCAGGTCCCAGGCCGAAACGAGCAGGGGCAGATCGAGGATCGCGTTGAAGGGCCTGTTGAAGGCGCTGTACATGCCGAAATCGCCGGTCTTCTGCAGGCACACCATCAGCAGCCAAAGAACGATCGCGCCCCGCACGGCCTGCGTTTTCCGGCCCTCCGCCGGAAGGATTGCCAGACCCAGCAGAAGCACCGGCAACTCCAGCGGAAGCCGCAGCAGATCAGCAGGCCGCAAATCGGCAGGCGTGCCCGGCAGGACCAGGATCAGCCCGATCAACCCCGCCGCAAGGACAAGTCGTGCGGCTGCGATGGTCTGCCCGCGTGTCACCGCTGCCTGGCCTGCCACAGGATGTCGAGCATGAACGACCAGGCAAGCAACAGGGTCGCTGCTGCCGCAAGGGCAACCGAAAACGGCGGCGACACTGGGGGTGCCAGAAGGATGATCAGCACCGCGATCTGCACCACGCAGATCGCCTTGCGGCGAAATCGTTCGGGCAGGGGGCGGCGCAGCCAGGGGATCACCGACGCTGCCGCAACATAGGCATAGCGCATCGACCCCAGCGCCAGCACCCATAGCCCCGCCTTGCCGCTCAGCAAGACAAGGATGGCAAGGACAAGCGCCAGATAGGCATCCGACTCCATGTCAAAGCGCGCACCGAAAGCTGTGGCGAGGCCGTTGCGTCGCGCAAGCCATCCGTCCGCCCCGTCCAGCAGATGTGCAACAAGGGCGATGCCGACGGCGCTCCAGGCTAGATCCTCGCGCCCCCCAAGCCCACCGGGCAACGCGATCAGCGCGACGAGTGACGAGGCCAGCGCGACACGAAGCAAGGTGATCAGATTGGCCAGACCCAGTGTGCGGTGCGGGTAATGTCGCATCACACCGCGGCACGCGACCAGCGCAGCGCCGCCGAACGTGGCCAGCGCAAGTCCCTCGCCTTCCCATGTGGCAGCGAATAGCCAGCTCGCAACAGCCCAGACGAACCCGAGTCCGCCAATTGCGGCCAGGGCGAGGTGAAGGACGGGTGTCAGGTTTGGGCGCAAACCGTTTTCGGTCGCCAGCGCATCGTGGGGAAACATACTCATCTTGTTCGGTCTAGGCTTCGGGCATGCCCTGTCAAGCCGCGTGTTTCCGGCTGGTGCGAACGCGGGAATTCCCGCAAACTCGCAGCACCGAACACTGCAAGGGACAAGCCAGATGAGCAGACCAGGGCGGATCGACAGCTACAGGCCCTTCGCACGGGCACTGCACTGGGCCACAGCGCTGATCGTGCTTGCCACGATTCCGGCAGGGCTGATCATGGTGCAGTCCGGATTGGACCGATCTCTGCAGAACGCGCTTTTCATGTTTCACAAGAACATCGGGGTGGTCGTGCTGGGGCTGATGGTCCTGCGGCTTGTGTATCGCGCGGCCAACCCGCCGCCTCCGCTTCCGGCCTCGATGCCAGCAGCGCAACGGTCGATCGCCGGGCTTGTCCATGGGTTGCTCTATCTGACGGTGATCATTATGGCGGTGTCCGGCTACATTCGCGTGGTTGCGGGCGGGTTTCCCCTTGAGGCCTTCGACGCGTTGGGTGTGCCGCGGTTGCTGGCAAAATCCGAGGCGATCGCAAACACCGCAAAGACCGTCCATTTCGTCACCCACTATGTCGTGATGGCATTGATTGCGCTCCATATCGCCGCGGCCCTGTATCACGCGATCATCAAGCGCGATGGCGTGTTTGCCCGGATGTGGCCAGCGCTTGGCCGCTGAGGCTTAGGCTGGGGCAATCAGAACCGAAGCGCGCAAGGGCCGGTGGTCCGACGCGCTGCGGATGCCGGGCCCGTCAAGAACCCGCAGGTTGCAAACAGCCTGCGGTCGGTCCGACAGGATACGATCCAGCGCCAGGATCGGTCGCGTCGCAGGAAAGGTAGCGCGTGCCGGGCCGGTGAAAGCCGTGCCGACGAGACGGCCCGACAGCGCGATCCCACCCCAGGGGCGCCATTCGTTCAGATCGCCCAGCAGGATTGTCTGCATCTTCGGCAAGCGGCCAAGTACCTGGCCAATCGTCCGCAACTGAACAGCACGAAGCGCCTGCGAAAGTGACAGATGGGTCGTGATCAAGCGAAACCCGGCGCCATGTCGATCCACATCGAGAACCACCGCCCCGCGATGGCAATGACCGGGAAGGTCAATCAATCGCGCGGCCCGCACTTTGATGTCCGGGCGCAGAAACAGGATCGAGCCCAGAAATCCGTGGCTCGCTGCGCCCCAGCGCAATTCAGGATCGCTCTGTGCGTGTCGCAATCCGGTCACCGCCTCGATCCTGGACAGATCGAGGATCCCCCGGTGCGGGGGCCTGTCTTCGTCGGCCTCCTGTAGTGCCAGAACATCGGGCGTTTCGTGGGCCACTTCAGCGGCCAATACTTCCACGATCCGCGCCGGATCTACGCGGCCGTCACGCCCCTGTCCGCGATGGATGTTCCATGTCACGCAGTCGAGCATCCGTTTGGGCGCTGGCAGGATGGCATCTGTCATGCTGGTGGCGTGTCCCCCGTCTCGGCGCGCATGCTGCGACGTTCTTCGTAGGGTTGATAGCCCCGATCCGGGCAAGCCGCAAAGCTTTGCGCCGTCCGAAGAATCGACTAGACCTATCCATGTGGCCCCGGTGCGGGCTATCCGACAGTACAGGACATTGGATTGGCTATGCGCAGGAAGGGATTCCGCCAAGAGGGCCTTTGCTGATCGCATTGCACATGCTCGTGCAGGCGGGTTTGATCCTGCGTGCCCTCCTGCGCCCGAACAGGGATCCATCTGCACGGATTGCCTGGATCGCGGTAATCCTGTCGCTGCCAGTTGCGGGGATTTGCCGCCTATCTGTTGCTCGGCGAAACGCGGATCGGGCGGCGCCGTGCCGAACGGATCCGTGCCGCGATTGCAAGCTTGCCCGCCCCTTCTTCAGCCCCAGGGTTGGACGTACACGCCAACCCCTCCGAGATCCACGACATCCGACGCCCGCTGTTCGAAGTGGGCCGGTCGATCAGCGGTTTTGCCCCGGTTGACGGCAACAAGGGCACGCTCATGGCGGATTCGGAGGTGACGATTTCAAGCCTTGTGGCCGATATCGATGCCGCCACGGACCACGTGCATGTCATGTTCTACATCTGGTTGCCCGATCGCAACGGCACACGGGTGGCCGATGCCCTGCGGCGCGCGGTTGCTCGGGGTGTGACCTGCCGCGCGATGGTTGATGACCTGGGGTCGCGCCGGCTGATCCGCTCGGCGCTCTGGAAGGACATGGGCGAAGCCGGCGTCAGGCTGGGGCGTGCCCTGCAGATCGGCAATCCGCTGATGCGGATCCTGACGGGCCGCATCGATCTGCGAAACCACCGCAAGATCGTCGTCATCGACAACCGGATCACGTATTGCGGCAGCCAGAACTGTGCGGATCCTGAGTTTTTGGTGAAAGCGAGGTTCGGCCCCTGGGTCGATGCGATGATCCGGTTCACCGGCCCGGTCGTTCGCCAGAACCAATATGTCTTTGCCGTGGACTGGATGGCAGAAACGGGTGACGATATTGGCCCGATCCTGTTGCAAACCGAGGGGCCTCGCGCCCCGGGGTTTCCAGCCCAGGTTATCGCCAGTGGGCCGACGGCGCGGGCCTCGGCTGCGCCCGAGATGTTCGTGAGCCTGATGTACAACGCGCGCCGCGAACTTTTTATCACCACGCCGTACTATGTACCGGTTGACTCTATCCAGGCGGCGCTGCGGGCGGCGGCGAACCGTGGCGTCGATACTTCGATCATCTTCCCGGCGCGGAATGACGACTTCGCGGTCGCTGCAGCCAGTCGCAGCTACTACGACGATCTTTTGCGGGCCGGTGTAAAGATCTATGAGTATCAGGCAGGCTTGTTGCACACCAAGTCCGTCACGGTGGATGGCGAAATAACGCTGATCGGGTCGGCGAACATGGATCGCCGCAGTTTCGATCTGAACTACGAGAACAACATTCTGCTGTTCGATCGCGCGCTGACGGCCGAGATGCGCTGGCGGCAGGATCTGTATCTTGCCGACAGTCGCCAGATAACTGCCGAAGCCGTTGCCGCATGGACTTGGCGGCGCAGGCTGTGGAACAATGCACTTGCGGTTGCAGGGCCGGTGCTTTGAGCCGCGCGCCCGATCTCCTGGAAACCGACATGGCCCGTCCATCCGACCTGAGGGTTGCCTCCTACAACATTCACAAGGGGATCGGCGCGGATCGACGTCGTGACCTGTCGCGCACGGCACAGGTCATTGGCGAAATCGGTGCCGACATTCTTGCCTTGCAAGAGGCGGACACCCGGTTTGGCACCCGCAAGGGATTGCTCGATCTTGAGGCGCTGAAACAGGACTTCGGTCTTGTCCCGGTTCCACTCGAAGGGGTCGGGGTTGCCCACGGCTGGCATGGCAACCTGCTTCTAGTGCGCAATGCGCTGGTCCAGGTGGTTCACAAGATCGTTCTGCCCGGTTTCGAGCCGCGCGGCGCACTGATCGCAGACCTGGAGGTTCTCGGTCGCCCGATGCGCGTCGTCGCGGCCCATCTGGGGCTCTTGCCGGGGTCGCGGGCCGTTCCGACCCGCCTCCTGCTCGATCGGATGGAGGCGATGGACACGCGTCCGACCTTGTTGATGGGCGATCTCAACGAGTGGCGGGTGACAAAAGGGGCGGCGCTTGGCGAGTTGTCACGCCTGTTCCAGCCATCGCACCCGGTCCGCAGCTTTCCCGCGCGCTATCCGATGCTTCCGCTCGACAGGATCATGTCTTGCGACAAGGCCGACTTGGTCGACCCGTCGCTGCATGACACACCACTTGCAAGGCGGGCCTCCGATCATCTGCCGATCAAGGCTTGGCTTCGATTGCCGGATATCCCAGGCGATACACCGCGGCTTTGACGAACCGCACCCTTCTGCGTCACTTCATCCCCAGCATGTGGGGCAGGAACAAGGACACCGCCGGGATATACGTCACGATCATCAGGAAAGTGAGTGCGGTGAGAAGCCAGGGCCAGGTGGCGCGTGTTACTTCGGTCAGCCCCAGTTTCGACAATGACGAAGCAACGTAAAGGTTGAGGCCGACGGGTGGTGTGCACAGGCCGATTTCCATGTTGACGACCAGCATGATGCCGAAATGGACTGGATCCACCCCCAGCCTGACGGCGACGGGGAACAGGATCGGCGCCATGATCAGCACGATCGCCGACGGTTCCATCACCATGCCGATGACCAGCAGGATCAGGTTGACCACCATCAGGAACCCGATTTTGCCCAGCCCGAGGTCGACGATCCACGCGCTCATCATCTGCGGGATCTGCTCGGAGGTCAGGATGAACGCGAACATCATCGCGTTCGTGATGATGTAGAGCAGCATCGCGCTCATCGCGGCCGAGGTCAGCAGAACGCGTGGCACGTCACGCAGGCTGATATCCTTGTAGACCCAGACTGCGATGACGAAGGCATAGACCGCCGACACGGCCGCGGCCTCGGTTGGCGTGAAGATGCCACCATAGATCCCGCCCATGATGATCACGATCAGCATCAGGCCCCAGACGCTTTCGCGGAACGCCTTGAACCGGGTGGACCAGGACGCGCGCGGCATACGGGGATAGTCGTTCTTCCAGGCGCGCCACGTCGTCGTCGCCCCCAGCATCGAGGCCAGCATCAGGCCGGGGATCACCCCCGCCATGAACAGCGTTCCGATCGAGGCAGACATCACCGGTTCGTCGTTCGGTCCGGTCACAACCATGCCAGAGGTGGCAACGGAATACATGACCATCACAATCGAGGGCGGGATCAGGATGCCAAGGCCGCCCGAAGTCGCCACCACGCCGGTGCCGAACTGCGGCGGATAGCCCTGCTTGACCATCGCCGGGATCAAGATCGACCCGACAGCCATCACCGTTGCGGGCGATGATCCCGAAATCGCGGCGAAGAGCGCGCAGGCAACGACAGCCGCCAGCCCCATCCCCCCGTACCAATGCCCAACCATCGCCGTTGCAAAGCGGATCATCCGCCGTGCCACGCCGCCATGGGTCAGGAAGTTTCCGGCCAAGATAAAGAACGGGATCGCCATGATCTCGAACTTCTCGATCCCGGTGAACAGTTTGAGTGCGATTGAATCAACGGGAATGTCGGTCAGCGCGAAGAGAAAGGTGAAGACTGTCAGCCCGAGCGCGATCGAAACCGGCATCCCGGTGATGAGAAGGGTTGCGAGGATCGCGAAGATGATCAGGGCGGTCATGCGTGGCCCCCCTTCGACAGGTCTTCCGCCTCATCCTCCAGCCCGTCCACCGCGCCATGGTCATGATGCGCGATCACGCCTGTGGTCAGATAAAGATACAGCGCCTGTGCGAAACGAAAGCACATCAGCGCTGATCCCAGCGGCACGGCGAGGTAGACAATCCACGACGGGATTTCGAGGTCCGGCGTGGTTTGCCCGTTCAGCGCGACATGCCAGACGAAATCCGTCCCGATCCAGGTGACGATCCCGGTGAACAGGATCCCGCCACTCATCGCGATGATCGTCATCAGGCGTTGCGGGCCGGGGGCCAGGCGCTCGACCAGGATGTCGACCCCCACGTGGATGCCAGTGCGCACGCCGTAGGCCGCCCCGAACTTTGCCATCCAGACGAACAGGTAGATGCAGGCTTCCTGCGCCCAGGTCAGCTTGATCGAGTTGATTGCCTTGAAGGCCGATCGGGCCGCATCCTGCAGGGCAGGCATGTCATGTGTCCGGGCGAAGCCGACAACATCGGCCGCCGCGCCGATTGAAAATCGGTGAACCACGGCGACGAAGATCAGAACCACCGCCACGGCCATCAGCACCGAGATCAATGTTTCTTCAAAGCGGTCGAGAACGCGCAGGATCATGGACCTTCCCCGATCAGAAAAGGGGGCGCTGGCCGCGCCCCCGTTGCTGCATAGATCAGTTGGTTACGCCAAGCGTCGCGTAGACCTTTTGCAGCAGATCCGCACCGATCCTGTCAGCCATCTGTTGATGCACGGGGCGCAGAACCTTTGCCCATTCCTCGCGCTCTTCCGGGGTCTGCTCGTGGAACTCGGTCGTCCCGGCCGCCATCATCGCGGCCAGTGCCTTTTCGTTCTCTTCCTTGGCGATCGAGTTGGCATAGGCAGTCGCCTCGGCCATCGCCTTGTCAAGCTGGCCGCGCACATCCTCGGGCAGCCCGTCCCAGAAGGATTTGTTCACGATCACCGCGTAGCCGAGATAGCCGTGGTTCGACAGCGTGGCATGCTTTTGGACTTCGTGCATCTTCTGGGTGTACATGTTCGAGGGCGGGTTCTCGGTTCCGTCCACGACTCCGGTTTGCAGCGCCTGATAAACCTCAGAGAATGCCATGACCTGAGGTACCGCAGACAGGGCCTGCATTTGCGCCTCAAGGATCTTGGATGACTGGATCCGCATTTTCAGCCCGAGGAAATCGTCCGGCACGATCAGCGGCGAATTTGCCGACATGATCTTGAAGCCGTTGTCCCAGAACGCGAGGCCCTTGATGCCCTTGTCCTCGAGCTTTGCCAACAGGCTGGCTCCGATCTCGCCATCGGTGATCTTGCGCAGATCCTCGTAGCCGTTCATCAGCAGGGGCAGGTCGAACACCTCGAACTCCTGCGCACCCAGCGGGCCAAACTTGGCAAGCGATGGTGCGAGCATCTGCACGGCGCCCAGTTGCAGCGCCTCAAGCTCTTCCTTGTCCTTGTAAAGCTGGCTGTTGGGATAAACCTCGACCAGAACTGCGCCGTTCGTATAGGCCTCGGCGAGCTCCTTGAATTTTGCGGCTCCCTTGCCCTTAGGCGTATCAGGCGAGACGACGTGACTGAATTTGATGACGATGGGTTCTGCAAAGGCAGGCAGGACAGAGGCCATTGCGATGGCCGCAGCACTTGCCAGCCGCGCGAATGTGCGACGGGTCAGCATGGGTTTTCCTCCTTGGGTCCGCCCCCTCCGGCGGACTGACACCTTGCATGCCACCGATCGTCACGTTGCGATATAGTGGGTTTCCGCTATGCCGGACCGGGCAAACCGGTGCTAGGTTGCTTTGAAGGCACTGTCGAGGAGGGCGGTTGGCCGATGAATCGAGACGAGGCATGGGCCGCCGAGCCGTCCGCCCCGCGCGGTGGGATCGACATGCTGTCCCTGATCCCGCTGGTTGCCATCGTGATCGTTGTTGCAATGGTGGCCGCCCTTGTCTGGATTGTCAGCCGCGATCAGGCCGAACGTGCCCGAACCCAGCTAGCCACGGATGCGCTCTGGGTCGAACAAACTTTGCGCTTTCAGCTTTCGATCGATGAGGACATGCTGGTGCGCTTGGCATTGGACAGCACCAACGTCGATCCCGACACAATCGACGCGCGCGCACGCCTGCACGTCGCCAACAACCCCGAAGTCCTGCGCATTGCCTGGTTCGATGGGCAAGGGCACATGGTGCGATCCGTTCCGACGCGACTGGCAGCAGATGCTGTAGATCCCCTCGCAGTCTCGCTTCTTGCGCGGGCCAATGCTGCCGCATCATCGCGCCCGGTCTATGGGCCGATCTCGGCCGGAGACCGTCCAACGGTGACAATGGCTGTGCGCCCTGCCGCAGCGATTGGCCTGATCACCTTCACTATTTCGCTGCCCCTGATGCTGGAACGGCATATTCCCTGGTGGATCGCCGAGCAATACGCCGTGCAACTGGTGGATAGTGGTGGCACTGTGCTGGTCGCGCGTGCGCGCGCCGCACCTGATCCGATGGCCGCACAACATGCGATCAGTTTCGATCCGCCCTTGCAGGGGGCAATCTTGCGCATTGCCCCTTACCAGGCGGCATCGCGGCTGGGCAACATGCTGCTTCTAGCGGCAATCGCAGGTCTGTCCGCCTTTGCGATCCTCGCGCTTCTTGTCCTCTATCGCAGTTCACTTCAACGCCGCCGTGCCGAGTCACGGTTGCGGGGCGAGATGGCCTTTCGCCGCTCTATGGAAGAAAGCCTGACGGTGGGGCTGCGCGCCAAGGATCACAGTGGCGCCATACTTTATGTCAATGCGGCGTTTTGTGGTCTTGTCGGGTGGAACGCGGCGGAACTGGTCGGCAAGAAGCCCCCGATGCCTTACTGGTCGAGCGATCGCATCGACGAAACACTGCAGCGCCAGGCCGCGCTGGCAAACGGTGGCGCGAGGTCGCAAAGCTTTGAAACCAGATTTCGCCGCAAAGACGGAACAGAGATCGACGTGCAGGTCTTCGAAGCCCCGTTGATCGACGCCAAGGGCGTGCATCGTGGCTGGATGGGGTCGATGATCGACATCACCGAGGCCAAGCGCGGTGCGCTGCTGGCCCGAGAGCAGGAAGACAGCCTGGCGCGCACCGGGCGGCTGGTTACGCTTGGCGAAATGGCCTCGACCTTGGCGCATGAGTTGAACCAGCCGCTCGCTGCCATCGCAAGCTACGCGGCTGGCTCGCTCAACCTTCTGCGCGAAGGCAAGGCGGATCCCGAAACGATCACCCCTGCACTTGAGAAACTCGCGCTCCAGGCGGATCGGGCCGGTCAGATCATCCGGCGCATCCAGGATTTCGTGCGCAAACGAGAGCCACGTTTTCTGCCCCTGTCCCTGCCGGAAACGATCGAGGATACAATCAGTTTCCTCGCCGCCGACGCCCGTGCCCATGGCGTGACGATCCGCACCGATCTTGCGGCAGTCCCGCCGGTGAATGCCGATCGGATTCTGCTGGAGCAGGTTCTGATCAACCTGATCCGCAATGGAATGGAGGCGATGACCCCCGACGGCCGAGCGGCGGACACCCTTGATGTGCGCTTGCGTCCGACACCGGACGGGGCCGAGATCTCGATCCGCGATCGCGGTCCGGGGATAGATCCGGCGCTGGCCGACCGACTGTTCGACGCGTTTGCCTCAACAAAATCCGAGGGCATGGGGCTGGGTCTGAAGATCTGTCGATCAATCATCGAGTTGCATCGCGGGCAACTGTCGCATCAGCCCGCCCCAGATGGCGGCACAGTCTTTATCGTCCGGCTTCCGTGGATCAGGGCCGATCAGCGCGGTCAGGCCGCGCGATGACCGACACCGTCCATATCGTCGATGACGATGCCGCAATCCGCGACGCGTTGGCTTGGCTTTTTGCATCGCGGGGCGTTTCGGTGCACGAATGGGCCTCGGGCGAGGCGTTTCTTTCGGCGCTGCCGCTGTCAGATGGCGAATGTGTCATCCTCGATGTGCGGATGGATGGTTTGTCTGGCCCGGAAACCTTCGATCGGATGCGCGCCGCAGGTTGCACGGCCCCGGTGATCTTCTTGACTGGTCATGCCGACGTGCCGATTGCGGTGCAGACACTGAAGGCAGGAGCTTTTGATTTCGTCGAAAAACCATTCAATGACAACCAGATCGTCGATGCGGCCCTAGCGGCGCTGGCGGCCGGGAAGAGTCGCGTTGCGGGCCAGCAGGAACGCCGCGACATCGAGGATCGGCTTGCCGGGCTAAGCCCGCGCGAGCGCGAGGTTCTTGATCTGATGGTGGAAGGTTTCCTGAACAAGCAGATTGCCGAACGCCTTGGCATCGCCATGCGCACCGTCGAGATCCATCGCTCGCGCGTGCTGACCAAGATGGGCGCGCGCAATGCCGTCGATCTGACGGCTCGCCTGTCAGAGGCGAAGCCACGCGACCTTGGCGTGGGGGGCCGGATCAGAACCTGACCTGCCCGCGCAGCGTCCGGCCAGCGGTCTTCTGGCGTCGGGCGGAACCTGTCGAGGAAGGGTCTGGTCTGCCCGACCGGTCGGTGGCGGATCGTCCTGCCGCAGCACCAGCACGGGCACTTGTGGCACGCAGGCCAAGGCGCTTGTGCAGACCCCTTGATCGTTCGGGACCTCGGTCGTCACACGACGCGTACTCAGGCATAGGGAGCCTCTCAATCCGAACTCCCTCAGGGTGGTCTTGGCAGGAACAGTGTTTCAAGTGAAACGACCGTCGCACGCGATGCCCGCTTCACAAATCAAGAAGCTGGGACCAGAGCACAGTGCCCGCCAGGCTGGGCATTCCCTGCAAACGCATCGCTGTGACCTGCAGGTTGCACGCGGCGAGATCCGCCGACAAGTCGACCAACCGACCTGTCGCAATGCGGTCGTGGGCCAGAGACTCTGGCACCCAGGCAACGCCGATCCCAGCCACCGCCATTTCCACTGCCGCCAAGGTCAGGGCCGTTTCCACTTTCGGCGTATGATGCGTTCCGGCGCCGAGGAACGGCAGGATCTTGCGCTCCATCACCTTGCCAAAAAAGACATCCGCCGGATATGCGATGTAGGGGATGTCCACTATCCCTTTTGCGGTCGCCAAACTGTCCGGCAGGGCTGTGTGGAACACTGGAATAAGGCGATCGGTGCCGATGGCCGTGACTTCAAGGAAATCGGCATTGAAATCATTGGTTTCATCGGGCAACCGGTAGACGATCGCAACATCAGCCTGCCGCGACAGCAAGAGACCAGTGCATTCGTCCAGATTGGCCGAGCGCAGCCTGACGTGGATGCCGTCGTTCTGATCGGGGAGGTGCCTCAGGATTTTCGGGATGAGCACAGCGGTCAGGGAATGCTGGCAGGCAATGACCACCTTGTTGCTTGCCATCCGCTCGCCTCGCCGCAGATCCACGAGTAATTGTCGAAGTCCGGCCGAAAGCAATAGGATCTGGTCGCTTTGCGCCAAGGTCGTCGGCTGAAGCCGGATCGGCTTGTGCCTTCGGTCAAACAACTCGACGCCGACATAGTCCTCGATCTGCTGAATCCGACGCGAGAAGGCCGACTGGGTCAGGTGGCGGCGCTCGGCTGCACCGCTGAAGGATCCGGTCTCAGCGATTGCCAGGATATCTTCCAGCCACTCCAGCCGCATGATGCACCAAAACTTGCAATTCTTACATGATACTTCAGGAATTTCGCATTGGATAGATCAATAGATCTATGTGAGTATCGAAAAATACAAGTTAGACAAGGACCGGCCATGCACTTCGCCCGTTTCCCTCGCGTTCATCTGGCGCATCTTCCGACGCCTCTGGAAAAGCTTGATCGTCTGACGAAAGAACTCGGGGGGCCGGAAATCTGGATCAAGCGGGATGACTGCACGGGCCTGTCAACGGGTGGCAACAAGACGCGCAAGCTGGAATTCCTGATGGCCGAAGCCCTGGCCTTGGGCGCCGACACGGTGATGACGCAGGGCGCCACACAATCCAATCACGCCCGCCAGACCGCTGCCGCCGCTGCCAAGCTGGGCATGGGCTGTCATATCCTGCTGGAAGACCGCACCGGCTCGAATGACGCGAGTTACAATGGCAACGGAAACGTGCTTCTGGACCATCTGCACGGCGCCACGACGTCGAAGCGCGCGGGCGGCAAGGACATGCAGGCCGAGATGGAGATGGTTGCCGAACGGCTCCGCGCAGAGGGGCGCAAGGTCTATCTCATCCCCGGGGGCGGTTCGAATGCCACGGGCGCCTTGGGCTATGCCAATTGCGCCTTTGAACTGGTCGGGCAGGCCAATGACCGGAGCTTGGTCATTGATCATCTGGTGACGGCCACTGGATCTGCGGGCACACAGGCCGGTCTGATCACCGGCTTGAAAGCGATCAACGCAGGCATCTCGCTGATCGGGATCGGCGTGCGCGCACCCAAGGAAAAGCAGGAAGAGAATGTCTTTGCCCTGGCATTGAAGACGTCGGAAAAGCTCGGCTGTCCGAATGTCGTGGCGCGCGCGGACGTGGTGGCAGACAGCAACTATGTCGGCATCGGCTATGGCATCCCGCGCGAGGATACGCTTGAGGCCATCCGCATGTTCGCCCAGCTTGAGGGGATTTTGCTTGACCCCGTTTACTCTGGCAAAGGCGCTGCCGGGCTCATTGACTATTGCCGCAAGGGCAAATTCAACAAGGGAGAGCGGGTAGTGTTCTTGCACACCGGCGGCTCCGCGGCGCTCTTTGGCTACGACGCCGTATTCGCGGAAGGGAACAAGGCCCTGGTGGAGGCCTGAGATCATGGCTCGGGCGCGCTTTTCCAGAAGCTTCACCCAGCAACCCGCGATCCCTGACGACGGGATCAATGCGGCTGTTGAAGTGATGCGCTCGGGTCGACTGCACCGCTACAATCTTCTGCCTGGTACGGCCTGCGAGGCGATGGAACTGGAGCGTGAATTCGCCCTGTGGCAGGGTGCCGCCTTTTGCCTGGCGGTGGCATCGGGCGGACAGGCGATGCAGATCGCGCTGCGGGCGGCGGGCGTGGTGCCGGGCGACCTCGTCTTGACGAATGGCTTTGCTCTGGCCCCCGTGCCAGGGGCGATCGCGGTGGTCGGAGGCAGGGCAGTTCTGGTGGAAATCACTGTGGACCTCGTCATCGACCTGGATGATCTTGCCGCCAAGGCGCGCAGTACCGGGGCGCGTTACCTTCTGTTGTCCCACATGCGTGGCCATCTGGCCGACATGGATCGCCTGATGCAGGTTGCCAACGATCTGCGTCTGACAGTAATCGAGGATTGCGCCCATACGATGGGGGCGCGGTGGAATGGCAAGCTTTCGGGTTCCTTTGGCCTGGCGGGTTGTTTCAGCACCCAAACCTACAAGCACATCAACTCGGGTGAAGGCGGATTGCTGACCTCGGATGACGCCGTTTTCATGGCGCGGGCGACGATCCTTTCGGGGTCTTACATGCTCTATGATCGCCATGGCGCGGGGCCGTCTGAAGCGGTCTATGACCAGATCCGGCTGGAAACCCCAAATAAGTCGGCACGCATGCACAACTTGCGTGCGGCCTTGCTTCGCCCGCAGTTGCGCAATCTTGGGCAAAGCATTGCCGCGTGGAACGAACGCCATGATCTGGTGGCACGTCGTCTGGCCCGCGCTGCCGCAATCCATCTGCCGCAGCGCCCCAAGGCGGAAAGCTATGTCGGCTCGTCGATCCAGTTTTGTCTACCCGGGATTGCGAGTGAAGATGCCCAAATGTTCGTGGCGCGCCTAGCCGCAGTCGGGGTCGAGGTGAAATGGTTCGGCGCAGACCAGCCGGTCGGCTTCACCTCGGATCACCACAGTTGGCGCTATGTCGCGGCTCAGGCCTTGCCCAGGACAGATGCCATTCTGGCCGGGCTGTTCGACATGCGGCTGCCTTTGACCTTCAGTCTGGAGGATTGCAGCCACTTGGCCGATCTCATCCTTGAGGCGGTCGAGGCGATGGACGCAAGGGTACAAGCGTGATGAGGCGGGTCGGGATCCTGGGCGGAATGGGGCCAGAGGCCACGATCCTGCTCATGCAAAAGGTGCTTGCCGCCGTTGAGGCCCGCGATGATGCCGATCATATCCCGCTGATCGTCGATCAGAACCCGCAAGTTCCGTCGCGCATACGCCATCTGATCGAAGGCACTGGTGACGATCCCGGCCCGGTTCTGGCCGATATGGCCCGCCGTTTGGTTGCGGGCGGGGCACTGGCCTTGGCCATGCCCTGCAATACCGCACATCATTACGCAGCAGCGATCCGATCAGCGGTGTCTGTCCCCTTGCTGGATATGGTCGAGGTATCGGTTGCCCATGCGGCAAGTCTCGTCAGGCCAGGCGGACAGGTTGGCGTCCTCGCGTCGCCTGCCGTGCGCAAGATTGCTCTTTTCGATGCGGCCTTGGCCCGGCACGGTCTGACTGGGGTTTATGCCCAGGATGAAGCCGAAATGCTGACCGCGATCCGCCAGATCAAGGCCGAAGGCCCGAAACCCGAGGCGCGCCGCATCCTGGCTGCTGCGTCGGAAGCCCTTTTTTCAAGCGGAGCTGCCGTGCAAATGATTGCCTGCACCGAATTCTCGCTTGTTCCCGAAGCGGTCTCGCCAAAAGCTGCTGTCTTTGACACGCTTGACTGCTTGGTTGGGGAAATCCTCTCCTTCTCGACCCGGATGGGGAAAAGACTGATCGAAGCCGACGCATGACGGCTCGATCCAAGAAACGACGGGAAAAACTCCATGGAAGTCACAACAGAGGTATCAAAATGACCAGACTGCTCAAAACGATGATGATGGGGACGGCCGCGCTGGCCCTTGCCGCTTCGGCGCTCCATGCTGAAACCATGGTGATTGCGACGTTCAGCGATCCCACGCCAATGAACGCCGTGCGCGCCACCGATGCCTTTGAAAAGGCGACGGGCTGGACGATTGAATGGCGGGTGTTCGATTCTGGCACTGACGTGATCGCTGCCATGGCATCGGGCGACGTGAAGGTGGCCGAACTTGGGTCTTCGCCGCTGGCGATTGCGGCCAGCCAGGGCGTGGATCTGCAAATGTTCATGCTGTCCTATGCAATTGGTGAATCCGAAAGCCTGATTGCGCACAATGACTCGGGCATCACCAAGGTTGAGGATCTCAAGGGCAAACGTGTTGCGGTCCCGGTTGGCTCGACGGCGCATTACTCACTGATGGGGGCCATCGCACATGCTGGTCTGACCGAGGCCGATGTGACGATCATGTCCATGCCACCCGATCAGATTGCTGCGGCCTGGGATCAGGGTTCGATTGATGCGGCCTTCATCTGGCCACCCGTGCAGACGCAAATCCTGCAGACCGGAACCCGGATTGTTGGCGGCAATCAGACCGCCGAATGGGGGTATCCCACCTTCAACGCCTGGGTGGTGGATTCCGAATTTGCCGCGGCGAACAAGGACGCGATGGTGGCCTTCGCCAAGACGATGGATGCGGCGAACCAGGCGTATCTGACTGACCCCGCCGCCTGGACCGCCGACAATCCCAGCGTCATGGCCATTGCCAATCTGACGGGGGCGGGTGCGGACCAGATCCCGGAAATCCTGAGAGGCTACACCTTCGTCCCTCTGGCAGATCAGATCGGTGAAACTTGGCTCGGCAACGCTGCCAACATCATGAAATCGACTGCGGAGTTTCTGAAATCTGCCGGTCGCATTGATACGGTTGCGGACGACTATTCCGCCTTCGTGAACACGGACATCGCGACAGAAGCCGCGAAGTAGACATCGTCCCTGCCCGGACAGCTTGTTCGGGCAGGGATGTTGCGGCACGCAGGAGGCACGCGATATGGGATTGAGCATCGAGGACGTCTCCGTTGTCTATCCAGCGGCGGACCGCCGCCCGCCAGTCGAGGCGTTAAGCCGGATCAATCTGGAAATCGAAGACGAAGAATTTGTCGTTGCCCTCGGCGCATCCGGATGCGGGAAGTCGACACTGCTCAACCTCATTGCCGGATTCCTTTCACCGACATCAGGCAATCTGGTGCTGGATGGTCGCCAGGTGTCCGGCCCCGGCGCTGATCGCGCCGTTGTGTTTCAAAAGCACGCGCTGCTGCCTTGGTTGAGCGTTTTGGATAACGTGGCGTTCGGCCTCCAGATTCAGGGGATCGGCAAGGCGCAGCGACTCGAGACTGCGAACAAGTTCCTTGGGATGCTCGGGCTCGACGGCTTTCAGAATGCGCCTGTCTACAAGCTGTCCGGCGGGATGCAGCAACGCGTTGGCATTGCGCGCGCGCTGACCTGCGACCCGCGCGTGCTGTTGATGGATGAACCCTTGGGGGCGCTGGATGCGCTGACCCGGGAAAAGGCCCAGGAGCTGATCCTCAACATCTGGAATGATACCCACAAATCGGTGTTCTTCATCACGCACAGCGTCGAAGAAGCGTTGTTCATGGGGACTAAGCTGGTGGTGATGTCGCCCCGCCCCGGTCGGATCACGCATCTTTTCGACCTGCCTTTCTCGCGGCAGTTTCTGGACGGCGCCCCCGCCCGTCAGGTGAAGGCCTCGCCAGAGTTCATTCGGCTGCGGGAAGAGGTGTTGAAGATCATATTCGCAGATGACGAGGCCGCAGCATGACCGAGATGAAACCTGCGCCCGCCCAAAAGGCCAGGGGCCTGTTTGCCCGCCTCGCCCGTGCGCGCCCCACCAAACCGGGCGAGATCTATGGCGTGCCGGGGCAGGGCAATACCCTGTGGCTGTCCGCTGGCTCCATCGTGCTGTTCTTCTTTGTCTGGTGGCTGGTTACCTTCATGGGGTGGGTGAAGCCGCTGTTCGTGCCACCGCCGATGGCGATCGTGACCAAATTCTTCACGATCTGGGACACCGGTTTTACCGGCACGCCGTTTCTGGAACATGTGTGGATTTCCACCGTGCGGGTCTTTGGAGCCTTCATTCTGGCCTGTCTCATCGGCCTGCCGCTTGGCCTTGCCATGGGGATGAGCCCGACTGTAAGCGGCATCTTCGACCCACCGATCGAGTTCTATCGGCCGATCCCGCCCTTGGCCTATCTGCCCCTGATGATCATCTGGTTCGGCATTGGCGAAACGTCCAAGATCCTGCTGATTTTCCTGTCGGTCTTTGCGCCGGTTGTCCTGGGCGCGCGCTCTGGCGTCAAGTCGGCGGCCATCGAGCAGATCCATGCGGCCTATTCCTTTGGCGCAACCCGCTGGCAGGTCATGCGTCACGTCATCCTGCCGTCGGCGATGCCGGAAATCCTGACGGCCATGCGGATTGGCATCGGCTTTGGCTGGACCACGCTGGTTGCCGCCGAAATGGTCGCGTCAACCAAAGGGCTTGGCTACATGGTGCTATCAGCCAGTCAGTTTCTGCAAACGCCAGTCGTGATCATGGGGATCTTCGTGATCGCCGTCATCGCCTTTGCATTCGATCTCTTGATGCGTTTCGTCGAACGCCGCGTCGTGCCCTGGAAGGGCAAAATGTAACCGGAAAGTCAAAAGAATGATCTACCTGAAGAAAGCCGTTCGGACCGCCGAAACGGATCAGCAAGGCGTGCATGAAACTGTCGCAAAAATGCTGGCCGAGATTGCCGCAGGAGGTGAAGCTGTCGCGCGGGCTTATGCAAGGGATCTCGACAAGTGGGACGGTGACATCATTGTCACGGCTGCAGACAGAGCTGCGGCAGCGGCACGTGTTTCGGACGAACTGAAGGCTGATATCCAGTTCGCCCACAACAATGTGCGTCGGTTTGCTCAAGCACAGCGCGCCACAGTCACCGATTTCGAGATCGAGATCCTGCCCGGCTTCGTTGCAGGACAAAAGCAGATCCCCGTCTCGGCCGCCGGGTGCTATGTTCCGGGGGGCCGCTACAGCCATGTCGCCAGCGCCATCATGACCATCACCACGGCAAAGGTCGCCGGGGTGCCGCATATCGCAGCCTGCTCTCCTCCACGGCCTGGGATCGGGATTCCGCCCGCGATCCTTTACGCAATGGATCTTTGCGGCGCGGATGTGATCCTGTCGATGGGCGGCGTCCAGGGCGTGGCTGCGATGGCAAACGGTCTCTTCGGCTTGCCAAAGGCCGACATCCTTGTGGGTCCGGGAAACCAGTATGTCGCCGAGGCCAAGCGCATCCTGTTCGGTCAGGTGGGCATCGACATGTTTGCCGGCCCGACCGACAGCATGGTCGTGGCAGACAGCAAGGCCGACGCCGAAGTGGTTGCGGCCGACCTCGTGGGGCAGGCGGAACACGGCTACAACTCGCCTGTCTGGCTGGTGACATCGGATCGCGGACTTGCCGACCGGGTGATGGGCCTTGTGCCAAAGCTGATCGAGACGCTACCCGAGTTGAACCGCCAAAGTGCTCAGGCGGCGTGGGCCGATTTCGCCGAAGTCATCCTGTGCGACAGCGCCGAAGAAATGGCGACGATCGCGGATCAGTTCGCCCCCGAGCATCTGCATGTTCAGGCGGAGGATCTTGACTGGTGGCTGCAGCGGTTGCGGTCCTATGGCTCGCTGTTTCTGGGCGAAGAAACGACCGTTGCCTTCGGCGACAAGGCGTCTGGGCCGAACCATGTGCTGCCCACCTCGGGCGCTGCGCGGTATACGGGCGGGCTTTCCGTACACAAGTTCATGAAGACCGTGACATGGCAACGCGCAACCCGGGAAGGCGCCCGACCGCTTGCCGAGGCAACCGCAAGGATTTCACGGCTGGAGGGGATGGAAGGCCATGCCCGCTCTGCCGATATCCGGCTGGCCAAGTTCTTCCCGAATGAGACGTTCGCGCTGAACCACGCCAATGCCAAACTCTGATAAGGTCGAAAAGAACGACAAAGATCTGCTGGTGCCACGCAGGGCGGTGGAGTGGGTGACTGCCCATCAGGGCGGCATCATTCTGGCCACAACGATTGCCTTGGCCGCCAGCTTTCTGGCCGAGCACTATGCTGCGCCAGCGATGCTGTTTGCTCTGCTGATCGGCATGGCGTTCAACTTCATGAGCGACGGGCCAAAGGCCGCTGCAGGTATTTCGTTCTGTTCGCAGACGCTGCTGCGGTGCGGGGTGGCTTTGTTGGGGCTGCGGTTGACCTTTGCCGACGTCTCGCAACTGGGCGTTACACCTATCATTGGCGTTGCAGGCATGCTTGTGGTCACGCTGCTGGGCGGTGTCGTCTTTGCGCGTCTGATTGGCCGCAGCACGGCCTTTGGCATGTTGACGGGCGGTTCGGTTGCGATCTGCGGCGCCTCGGCGGCAATGGCGATTGCCGCGGTCTTGCCGAAGAGGTTCCTGAAGGAAGAGGACGTTCTGCTGACCGTGGTCGGCGTGACGGCCATGTCGACCATGGCGATGATCGTCTACCCGATGCTGTTTCGATATCTTGGTCTTTCGGACGTGGAAAGCGGCTACATGATCGGCGCAACAATCCACGACGTCGCGCAGGTCGTGGGTGCAGGATATTCGGTCAGCGATACCGCAGGCGATATCGCCACCTTTACCAAATTGCTGCGCGTCGCTTTGCTGCCTGTGGTCTTGTTGGTTGTCGCCGTTATTTTTCGCAACGAGGCCGGTGGTACCGCAGGGCTGCCGTGGTTTGTCGTGGCCTTCCTCGTTCTGATGGCTTTGCGCAATTTTGTGCCCTTGCCGGAGGTTTTGCTGACCTTCCTCAATGATGCATCGCGGTTTCTGCTGGTGGTGGCGATTTCGGCACTTGGGGTGAAGACGTCGCTTGAAAAGCTGTTCGCGCCGGGCCTGAAGGGGCTGGTGTTGATCGCTGTGAATACCCTGTTCCTGCTTGGGCAGGCGATTGTCTTTGCCCATGTCTTTCTGTTGTAGGAAGAACTCGAGATCCCGACAGGCAAAGTCACTGCCCGCACGAGGATGAAATTGCAATGAACTGGTGGCCCAAGGGAAGGTCCGGAATGTCGAACTTGTCTTTCAGACGCGCTGGAACCGGCTCTCCTTTGGTTCTTGTACACGGCTATCTTGGTGGAAGTGCGATGTGGGAAGGGCAGATGGCGCGCTTCAGCCCGTTTCGCGATGTCATCTGCCCCGATCTTGCGGGGTTCGGCGCGAGTGCGTCGCTGACTGCCCCTGATCGAATCGAAGGCCACGCGCAGAGTGTGCTGGCGCTTCTCGACCAACTCGGGGTGGAAACATTCGATCTGCTGGGGCATTCGATGGGCGGCATGATCGTGCAGGAGATGGTTCGGTTGGCACCCGATCGCGTGGCGCGGCTGGTTCTGTACGGGACTGGCCCACAGGGTGTCTTGCCAGGCCGATTTGAAACCATCGCAGAGTCGCGCGCCCGGATGCTTGAGAACGGACTGGCCGAAACGGCCAGACGCATCGCGGCGACATGGTTCCTGCACGGTGAAGAGGCCGAAGCGTTTGCGCTGTGTCATGCCCTTGGTCAGCAAGCCGGTCTTCAGGCCGCGATGGCGAGCCTTGGTGCGTGGGAGAACTGGGACGGGCGCGACAACCTTGCGAACATCCGGTGCCCGACGCTGGTTCTGTGGGGCAGCCACGACAGATCCTACGGCTGGTCGCAGCCAGAGGCGTTGTGGCGTGGGATACCCGGTGCCGATCTCGCGGTCGTTCCCAAGGCCGCCCACAATGTCCATCTGGAAAAGCCGCAAATCTTTGACGCGCTGCTGGCTGACTTCCTTACGGTCCAGGATCCGGATCAGGCTTGAGCGGCGACTGTGCGTCGGGGGAAAGGCAAATGTCGCACAGGTGTAACGTTTCCCAAGGCACTGTTTTGGTTGGAAAAGCCGATTTTTGTTAGGGGATTGTAAAGGTTTTGCCCGCCCGCCGCTTGGGTGGGCGAGGCGGAACACGTGGGGCCGGCCCGTGCACCCCTGGAGTATTTGACGCAAGAGAAAGACGGGGCGGCAGAGTTTGCCCCGGCGCGGCGTCAGAGGCTAAAGCCGGGCGATGCGTTCGGTCAGCAGCGCAAAGAAGCCTTCGGCGTGAACGTCGCCCATGAACATCGCGTTCGGCTTGCGTCCCGAGACGCCCCACCAGTCGGCCACGGTCATGCCAACGGTATAGTCGCCCTTCGTCTCGATCTCGACGTTGATGTTGCGGCCGGAAAAGAGATGCGGCTGGAGCAGGTAGGCGATCACGCAGGGATCGTGCAGGGGGGCGCCCTGGCTGCCGTATTTTGCCACGTCGAAACGTTCAAAGAAATCGGTCCATTCGGCCACCATCGTGCCGGCCCGTGTGCCCATCGCGCGAAACGCGTCGATGCGCGGCTTGGTGGTCAGTGCCTTGTGCGTCACGTCAAGCGGCACGACGACCAGAGGCACGCCCGAGCCGAAGACGATCTCGGCCGCTTCGGGATCGACGTAGATGTTGAACTCGGCCGCCGGGGTGATGTTGCCGACCTCAAAATACGCGCCACCCATCAGCACTACCTCTTGCACGCGGGCGACGATGTCGGGGGCCTTGAGGAAAGCCTGGGCAATATTGGTGAGCGGCCCCAGCGGGCAGAGCGTGATTGTGCCTGCGGGCTGTTCGCGCAAGGTGTCGATCAGGAAATCAACCGCATGGGTCTGTTGCAACGGCATCACCGGATCGGCCAGTTGCGGGCCATCAAGGCCGGTCTTGCCGTGTACGTGTTCGGCGGTGACGAGCGGGCGGGCCAACGGTGCCTCGGCCCCCGCGAACACCAGCACATCCGGGCGGCGCGCCAGTTCGCACACGATGCGCGCATTGCGCTGGGTCAGCGGCAAGGGCACGTTTCCCGCGACGGCGGTGATCCCCAGAACCTCGAGATCCTCGGGGCTGGCGAGGGCCAGAAGGATCGCCACCGCGTCATCCTGGCCGGGATCGGTGTCGATGATGATGCGGCGCGGGTTGGTCATGGCTGTCGTCCTGTATGTGCCGCCTGAACAATGGCGATGGGGTGACGGTTGTCCAGCCCTGACGGCAATCGTGCGCCCGCTTGATTGTCGCCTTGAGCGTGTGAAGGCGCTTGGTTTCGGGGCTTGCGACATGCGAGGGTGCCGCGACAGTAGAGGATGGGGCGCGATGCAGCCAGAGATCGTGATCGTAGGTGCGGGGGCGGCCGGCGTGGGGGCCGGGCTGGAGTTGCAGGCGCGCGGGATCCCGTTCGTGATCCTGGAGGCGGCGGGCCGGATCGGGGGGCGGGCGTTTACCGATCGCGACACCTTGCCCGGTGCCTGGGACCGGGGGTGCCACTGGTTGCACTGTGCCGATGTGAACCCGCTGGTCGCCTGGGCTGATCGGCTGGGCGCAGACTATGACCGTCAGGATCGGACCGGGCGATCCATGGCGTGGGTCGGCGGCACTTGGCTGGGGCCTGAACAGGTCGAGGCGTCGGGCGTGCAGATAGATGCTGCCTTCGAGGCGGTCTACGCGGCGGCGCAGGGGCGCGACCGGCCGATGTCCGAGGTCTTGCCGGCGACGGGCGAGGGGGCCGCGCATATCTGCAACATCGCCCGTTTGATGGCGAGCGAGGATCCCGAAGCCGTGTCCACGGTCGGCTATGCCGACTATGCCGATACGCAGGTCAACTGGGTGGTGCGCAGCGGCTATGGCGACCTGATCGAGCGGATGGCGGCGGGGCTGCCGATCCGGTTGAACACGGCGGTGCGGCGGGTGGAACAGCGGGCCGCCGGGGTGCGGGTGGAGACGGCGGATGGGGCGATCGAAGCGATGGCTGCGCTGATCACCGTCTCGACCAATGTGCTGCTGGCGGGGGCGATCACGATTGACTCGACGCCGGCGCGCGCGGTGCTGGATCCGATGCAGGGGGTGCCCTGCGGGGCCTATGAGAAGATTGCGATCGCCTTGCGGCGTCTGCCCTTCGATGTGGGCGACGCCCTGTTTTGCTGGATCGAACCGGGCGGCGCGGCGCGGCCGCTGAACCTGCAGTTCGCGCCCGCCGACACGCCGATCCTGATCGCGCACCTGGGTGGAAGCGACGCGCGAGACATGGCGCAGGCGGGGGCCGAG
>JBGSQL010000064.1:0-14213 GCA_041738105.1 Rhodobacter sp.
TTCGAGGCGGCCAGGCGCAGATCGGCCAGCGGCGGCGTGGCGGTGCCGAACACCGGATCGGCCAGCGCCTCGCGCATGTCGCTGACCAGACGGGCGTTGTCCCCGGTGCTGAGACCGGTCACGTCAAAGCCGAACTCTTGCGCAAGCGCCAGAACCACCCCGGCCGAGATCGGGCGGTGGTTGTTCTCCATCTGGTTCAGGTAGGGCAGTGACACGCCCAACTTTGCCGCAAAGGCCTTTTGCGTCAGCGACAGACGGCCCCGCACCTCGCGCAGCGTCGTTCCGGCATAAAGCTTTTGCATGGCCATCGGGGGGTCAGCCTGTTTGCTAAACCGAACAGTAGTCTTTGCAAACCCGATCCGGCAAGCACCTATGCGCCGATCTGGCGGGCGCGCCGCATCACCCACAGGATGCACAGGATCGAGAGGGCGGAACTGGTGAACATCAGCACGATCAGCGGCATCGGGCCCGATCCCGGCCCCAGCACCGCCCCCGCCAGCGCCGACAGCGCGGCCCCCCCGCCGATGGTGAAGGCACCGCCCAGGCCCGCAGCCGATCCGGCAAGCTGCGGGCGCACCGACAACATCCCCGCGGTGGAATTGGGCAGCATGATGCCGTTGCCGAGGCCAACCGAGATCACCAGCCCGAAGAACACGCCGGGCGACATGATCCCGGCCAGATCCAGCAGCGCCAGCACAGCAAGGCCCAGCGTAGTCAGCACCGATCCGGCCAGAACCATGCGGTTCACACCCAGCCGGGTCGAATAGCGCCCCGACAGGAAGTTGCCGGCCATGTAGCCGACGGCGGGCGCGCCGAAGTAGAAGCCAAGCTGGGATGGCGACAGGCCAAACACCTCGGTGCCGACAAAGGGCGCCCCGCCGAGATAGGCAAAGAACGCGCCCGAGGCAAAGGCCGCCGCCAGACAATAGCCCCAGAACCGCTGCGATCGCAGCAGTTGCGGATACTGGCGCGCCTGCTCTGCGAAGCTGCCCGAGGCGTTGCGGTTGGTTTCCCCCTGGTCGGCCCAGACCAGCGCCAGCAGCCCCGCCCCGCCAAGGCCAAGCAGCACAAAGGTTGCTTGCCAACCAAAGGCTTCGTCCAGTGCGCCGCCGATCACCGGACCGATCATCGGCACCACCGACATGCCCATCGTGACATAACCGATCATCGAGGCGGCCTGATCCTGCGCCACCATGTCGCGCACCACGGCGCGCGACAGCACAAAGCCGGTCGCAATCGTGGCCTGCAACAGCCGGCAGGTCAGGAACACGGCAAAGGTCGGCGCCAGGATTGCCCCCAGCGTGGCCAGGGTGAAGATGGCCGTCGCGCCGATCATCACGGGCCTGCGGCCATAGCGATCGGAAATCGGGCCGACGAAAATCTGCAGCACCGCCGTCGTCGCGAGGTACAGCGAGACCGACAGTTGCATCGCCGGATAGGGCACGCCGAAATGTGCGGCCATCTGCGGCAGCGATGGCAGAAAGATGTTCAGCGACAGCGCCGCAAGCCCCGCGATCAGGATCAGCGTGGCGATGTGCGGTGGTGTGCGGCGGTCGAGAAAGCGGATGTCGGGGCGAGAACTCATGGCCTTGCGCTAATCCCGGCGTTCGGCCTTGTCCACTGCGCAATCGCACAGACGCACTGCACCTTCAGGCCCATTTGTGGAAGATGAAGAACGCGCCAAGCGCAATACAGGCAAAGCCCGCAAGGTGGTTCCACGATAGCGGCTCTTTCAGGAACGTCACCGAGAACACGGCAAAGACCGACAGGGTGATGACTTCCTGGATCGTCTTGAGCTCGGCCGCCGAGAACTGTGCATGTCCGATCCGGTTGGCAGGCACCTGAAGCGCATATTCGAACAGCGCAATGCCCCAGCTGACCAGGATCACGACCACAAGGGGCGCAGTCTTGAACTTCAGGTGGCCATACCACGCGAAGGTCATGAAGTCCTTTGCCGTGGCGCGGATGTCGTGCGGGGGTGTCGCCGGAAGATCCTGAAAAGAAAGAATAGTATCTCGCAAAATCAGGGCTTTGGTGGGAGCTATACCTGCAGAGGGGGTGGGGAAGGTGTTAAGCCTCGCAAACAGAAGTAACGTGGAATAAGTACACTTGCGGATACGAAAGTGGGAACATATGTAAGCCCTAGCGAGACGACAGGCCGACCGACCAGAGGACCATGATGACCAAGAACGCCACCCGCGGAAGCCCGCGCTCCGAGGCCATCGGCCACCTGAAGGCCGCGCTCGCGACCGGTGTGCGAGGTGCCGCCCGCGCAGCCCTGCAGGCGTCGCTCGACGTTCTGCTCGAGGCCGACGACAAGGGCGGCGACATAACCGATCTGCACATCCGCCGCCTGAAGGCGAGGACGAGGCTCTTCGATCCAAAGCGGCCTGGGCTAATCGTTCGCATGGGAGCTGACGGGAAGAGTGCGATGTGGATGTACCGCTACCGGGCGCTCGACGGCTCGGCCCGGCAGATCGAACTGCGCTTCGGCCAGTACCCCGAGATGTCGCTGGCCGAGGCCCGCGCAATCTGGTCTGGCCTCCGCGCGGCGCGCCTGAAGGGGCAGACGCCGACCTTGGCCGCCGGAGCGGGCGCTGGCAAGACCGTCGCCGACCTGATCGACCGCTACCTGACCGAGTACAGTCAGCGGGTGAAGGCACCCCTGAGCGTGCGCGCTGACACGCGGCTGCTGGCACAGCTTCGCGCCTCTCATGGGGCGGTGCCGGTGTCTGCCTTCGGGCCGGATCAGGCCGCCTTGGCGCTGCGCCCTCTAATCGAGCGCGGCGTCTTCGTCGACGCGGCGCGGCTGAAGGCAGCAGCCCAGGCGATGTGGAACGTCGGCATCAAGGGTTCGACCAAGATCGACCTTGGGCCCGAGCGGTGGCTGCCGCCGACGATCATAAACCCGTGGCTGGCGGTTTCGGTTCCGAAGCCGAAGAGCGAGGGCACCTACGTGCCGCGTGACTTCGGCGAGTTGCGCCGCTTCACTCGCGCCATTGCGGCGCTGGGCGAGGCCGGCGATGCGCTCTGGCTCCAGGCGCTGACCGGCTGCCGGATCAGCGAGGTGACCGGAGCGAGGGCTTTCGAGGTCGATCTAGAGGCACGCATCTGGACGATCCCGGCGAGCCGAATGAAGGCAAATGCCGAACACCGGGTAATGCTTTCGCCTCCGGCGTGGGAGGTCGTGCAGCGGCGCGTCGAGATGGCGAAGGTCGCAGGCCGCGATCACTTATTCACGCAGGCCACCAGCGACCGCATGCTGCTGCCTGATGCTGCTCAAAAGGTGCTGGCGCGGCTGCGCGAGGGTGCGGGTCTGTCCGAGGGCTTTACTACCCACGCGATGCGCCGCGCGATGGCGACGTGGGTGGCCGAGCATGGTGCGACGAAGGATGTCCGCGATCGGCTGCTGGCGCACGTCGACCGGGCGTCGGTCGACGCGCGCTACTCGCGTGCCGCGCTCGATCGACCGGCGGCGGAGTGGTGGGGGAAGTGGGCGGACTTTCTTTTCGGCCTTCGGGCCGAGACCGTGATCCGGATCGACGAAGCGGGAAGGGTCTGAGGTCAGTGCAGACCACATCGTCAGCCAAGGGTCGATCGCAAAGGGCGGTTATCGTCCTTTCGGCCCGAGCTGGAACAACGCATTCTGAATCTCGAAAGCAGTCAGTAGACTGTGCGATTGCAGCGGCCAAACGTCTTGCGATGGGCACCTTCCCAACGAAGCACGACCCGTGAAAGCGCCCGCACTCTGATCTTGCCCAAGTCCCCTTTATTGGTTCAGGTCTCGATCCGAAGTTATCGCAGCTTTTTGCTGTTCCTCCTTAGTTTTTTCCCGCCTCGTTGGCCAATGTGCTGGCACGGATCATCAAACGGGGCTCCAGTGTTTTGCTTTGGGCCGGAGCAGTAGGGTTTTGCAACCGGTCCAGCAGCAAAGCGACGGCGCTGCGCCCATACTCATCAAAGTCGTCGGCTAGGGCCGTGGTGGGCGGAATGCTCATCCGCGCACGGGTACCGTCCAGCGTTGCCAACTGCATGTCTTGCGGCACGCGGAGGCCCGCGGTCCCGAGCGCGCGATAGGCTCCGGTCGCGAAAGGGTCCAAGGGGATGAATACCGCGTTTACGTCCGGATGTTCGGCCAGAAGCCGAGCCATCGCCTTTTCTCCCCCCACTTCGGCCTGCTTCTCGGGCGCGGTCACGATGACTTGTGGCAGCCCTCGTTCCTCGGTCCACCGGGAATAGGCCACCAAAGCATCTATCGAATAACTGCGCTCCTCCAAGCTCAAGATCAGCGCCGGACGACAGGGGCCGCTGGCGGCGAAATGGTCGAGCAGAAGCGTCGTCGCATGGACCATGTCAGAATCGACGCACCACTCCGCTTCGGTTGCGCCGGGCTCACGTCCGATCGTGACGAACGGCACATTGTGACGTCTCAACGCGGCTAAGAAGGGGTCTGCTGTTTGCGGATCCATCACCACGGCGCCGTCTATGGCTATGCCGGAAAAGATGCCGGGCTCGGCATCGGGGGGAATGAGGATCGTTGCATAGCCGCTTCTCAGCGCCGCCCGCGCTGCAGCACTTGCAACGGCCATGTACATCGAGAGGTCACCGGCGCCATCGGCGATCTCGGCCGGAACGGCGTTCGCGATGGCAAGCAGGCGGGTGCGTGCCGTGCGCAGCCCGCGTGCCATCATGTTTGGGCTGTAACCCAGGCGATCTGCGGCGGCCTGAACACGCTGGCGGGTTTCTTCGTTGATGCGCCCCTGGCCGGTCAGGGCGTGCGAGACAGTGGTGTTCGATACCCCGGCAGCCTTGGCGACATCAGCGATGGTTGGGCGCGGCATCGTATTCCCTTCAGATCAGCTTCTGCCTGGCAGGCTGGCTCGGACATTTGGTCAGGACGATCGGCACGTCAATCACCCACAGCGGCAACGTCAAATCGTGACGCCGGCACACTTCTGACCCTCGCTGGCTTGACTCCATTCATCCTGCCTATCTAGGCTTGCAAAATCGTTTTGTCATCCTTGGAACTGCCCGCACCGCCCGCAAGCGATGTTTCGGTTGGAGCACAGTAAGGAGAGTGCGCATGGCCCATGCAAACCCCTCGGGGCTGTCTGATACCACTCAGGCCCCACCGCACACACCCGACATCGAGGCCCCGTCGCAGCAGGCGATCAGCGCCTTCTATGATGGCATGCGGCCCTTTTGGCATCCCGTTCTGTGGGAGACCGATCTTGCCGAGGGCAAACTCGTGCGAGTGGAACTCCTTGGTGTGGGTATCGTGTTGGCCCGGCTTGATGGCAAGGTCGCAGCTCTGCGGGATCTTTGCCGCCATTTTCAGGCGCGGCTGTCGCTGGGCGAGGTGGTGGGTTTTGATGGCGGCCAGGCAGTGATGTGCCCCTATCACGGCTGGACCTATGGTGCCGACGGGATCTGCAAGCGAATCCCGCAACTTGCTGCTGGTCGCATGATCCCGCCTGCAGCAAAGGTCGAGGCGTACCGTGTCAGCGTTCGCTACGGGCTGATCTGGGTCTGCATGACAGACCCGATTTACGACATCCCCGACTATCCCGAACGCGACGACCCGGCCTTTCGGACCGTGACCATTGTCGAGAAAGAGGCCTCGAAGACCTCGTCCATCCGGATGATCATGGGGACGCTGGACGATACCCATTTCCCTTGGGTGCACGAGGGCATCCTTGGCAGCCGCGACGAACCCGCGCCACCGGACCACAAGGTCTGGCGCGACGGTCGCTACCTCATGCTGCAATACGACACTGAACAGCCACCGAGCCTCGTGTCGACCGACATGTCGACCGGGTCGGCCGTGCCGCAAGGCTCGGTGAAGATCCGCTACACCGATCACGTCGGCATGCCGAATGTCATTCGGCTGGTGAAGGACAGCGAGGCCGGGCGTTATGTGGTCTGGCTTGCGACCTGTCCGAACGCCTTCAACCGGACGACCAACTTCTGGGCCTTCTCGCGCAATTACGATCTGAGTCCAGCAAGCGATGCCGCCTATGAGTCGCTTTCCGCCCATGTCCGATCACAGGACAAGCCCATCGTGGAAAGCCAGCGGCCCTGGCTGCTGCCGCCTTTCTGGACCGGGGTCGAGATGCCGCTGACGCCGGGCGACAAGCCCCTGATGGCCTATCAGAAATGGCTGGAGGAACTGGGCATTGTCACCCAGATCTGACAGGTCGCCTCGTGGAAACCTGCTCCGGGCCGGTGACGTCTGCGCTGGCGGGAAGATGAAACTTTCATCGCGCTTGCTCCATGCGTCCCCATTGCCACCGTTCCGGCTTGACACGGGGTTTTGGACCCGTCTAGCGTTTGCCAAATCGTTTTTTCTGAGGTTCACATGACCCCACAGGATCCGCGCACAGGGGAAGCGACCGCTCTCAGGGCGCGCCTGATCAGCACGTTTCAGGATGGGGCCCTGCTGCACATCCCCGATGGCGTGGTGGAAATCGATGCTGTCGGCAAGATCGCCTGGGTCGGTGAGACGGTCGACTACAAGGGCTCGGCTCCAGTTGAGGACCTGCGACCCATGGTGCTGATGCCGGGGCTTGTGGATACGCACGCTCACCTGCCGCAGATGCCGATCAACGGACTTGGCGGGGCCAGCGCCTTCCTCGACTGGTATGAAGTCTCGATGAAGCCGGCGGAGCGGCTTTTTGCCGGCCCCGATGTCGGGCCGATTGCCACGACCTATCTTTCAGCCTTCGCTGCGGTCGGCACCACAACTGTTTCGCTGTACAGTTCGGTCGATGCCGACGCGACCGACGCGGCCTTCGCGTCGGCCGAGGCGCACGGCCTGCGGATCATCATGGGCCAGTGCCTGATGGATCAGACCCGCTATGACGATGCGCCCGAAGAGGGGATCACCGAGCGCAGGCTGGCAGAGTCTGAGGCACTTTGCCGCCGCTGGCATGGGGCGGCGGACGGCAGGCTTCTCTACGCCTTTACCCCGCGCTTCACGCTCAGCTGTTCGCGCAAGATGCTGGCGGCGTCGGCGCGACTGGCTAAGGAACTGGGTGCCTATTGGCAAACCCACGTCTCCGAGGACCCGGGCGAGATCGACGAGACCCATCGGCAGTTCCCTGAAGCCATCGACTATCTAGATGTCTATGACCGCGCGGGCGGGCTTGGTCCGAAGTCCATCTTTGCACACGGCGTCCACATGACGGACCGTGCCATCCATCGGCTTATCGAATCCGGCAGCCACATCGCGCATTGCCCGTCGAACATCTATGGCGCGGGCGGCATCCTCGACCTTGGGCGCTATCTGGACATGGGCGTGTCCATCGGGCTGGCCAGTGACGTGGCCGGTGGGTTTGACCTTTCGATGTTCAAGGCGATGGAGGTCGGGTTTCTGTCACAGGTCGCGCGCGGCAAGCTGACCGAAGAGCGGCGTCTGGTGAAGGACCCGGTGCAGTGGCTGCACCTCGCGACACTTGGCGGCGCGCAGGTTCTGGGCCTTGCCGACCGGATCGGATCGCTTGAGGTCGGCAAGGATGCCGACCTGATCGCGGTGGATACGGACATGCTCACCGTCAGCCCGCTCTGGCCAGTGGAGAACCCCATGACCCTGCTGGAACTGATGATCAATCGCAACCGCCCCGACATGGTGCGCGGCACCTGGGTGCGGGGTCGGCAGGTCGCCGGTCCGGGGATGTTCGACCGCAAGCAATAGATTGACGTCATCGCCGCAGGACGCGGCCCGAGGATAGGAGAAGACCATGACTGCGATGAACAGACGATCCGTGCTGAAGGGCTTCGGTACCGCCACTGCCCTAGGTGCCATGGGTGCCTTCCTGCCACGCGCTGCCTTCGCGAACGAAGCGGTGGCGATCCAGCTCTCATGGGTACCGAACGTCGCCTTCGCCGGTCAGGCCATCGCCCTTCAGGATGGCCTCTACAGCGCCGAGGGGATGGACGTCGAACTGCGTTCGGGCGGGCCTGAGGTGGACCCGACCGCGCTTGTTGTGGCCAAACAGGTGCTGATCGGGCTGAACGGCCTGATCTGGGTCGCCGGTGCGGAATCGAACGGCGCCCCCGTCAAGATCATCGGTGCGACGTTTCAGAAGGATCCGACCTGCATCGCCTCTCTCGCCGACAAGCCGATCCTGACGCCGCAGGACATGGTGGGCAGGAAGATCGGAGTTCAGTCGGATTCGATGCCTATGGTCGAGGCCGTCCTCAAGCTGAATGCCATTGACCCTGCGGGTGTCACGATCGTTCCGGTGGGCTATGATCCGGCCCCACTGGTCGCGGGCGAGGTCGATGGCTTCCTCGCTTTCCTGACCAACCAGCCGGTAGCCCTGGCTGCGCAAGGCATCGCCACTTCGACGATGCTACTGGCCGATTTCGGTCTTTTGCAGTTCACCGATGTCCTGATGGTTCATCAGGATACGCTGGCCGACCCTGCGCAGCGTGCACTGCTCGTCAAGGCACTGCGCGCGACGGTGAAGGGCTGGCAGGTGGCGACTAACCAACCGCAAGCCGCCGCCGATGCCTCGATGGCGATGTGGGGGGCAGAGATGATGCTGGACGCCAACGCAGAGCTGGGTTCAGCCACTGCCCAGGCACCGCTGATCCTGACCGACGAAACACGCGCCAATGGCCTGCTGACGATGAGCGAGGCTGCCATCGCGGCGAACATTGCCACCATGGCTGCCGTCGGCGTGAGCGTGAACCGCGACCTCTTTGACACCGACCTGATGAAAGAGGTTCTCAAAGGCGCTGCCCGGCTCTGACGCGGCAGGCTCGGACATACTTCTCGGCGATGTCGGGTGCCGCTTTGGCCCCGTCGTCGCCTTGGAACGCGTATCGCTCGAGGTGACCAACGGCGAGTTCATCGCCCTTATCGGCCCCTCGGGCTGCGGCAAGTCAACCATCCTGCGTATTCTGGCCGATCTGGAACGGCCAAGTTCGGGAACAGTGCGTATCGGCGGGCGCCCTCCCGCAGATCTGCGAAGTGAGAACGGCATTGGTGTCGCCTTTCAGCAAGCGGCATTGCTGCCCTGGCGCTCGGTCGTGCAGAATATCGTGCTGCCGCTGGAGGTCGCAGGCCAGCCCATCGACCGAGGGGCGGTACGGGACCTGATAAACCTCGTCGGTCTGAAGGGGTTCGAGAATGCCCGGCCGGCGCAACTCAGCGGCGGCATGCAGATGCGGGTCTCCATCGCGCGTGCCTTGATCTCCGACCCCAAGGTGCTGCTCTTGGACGAGCCTTTCGGCGCGTTGGACGACATCCTGCGGCGGCGGCTGAACATCGAGATGCAACGCATCTGGACAGAAAAGCCGATGACGACCGTGCTCGTTACCCATTCCATCCCCGAGGCGGTGTTCCTGGCCGACAGAGTGATGGTCATGAAGTCCCGTCCGGGCCGGATACACACAATCTTGCCGATCGACCTGCCCCGTCCGCGCACACCGGAAGACCTGCGAAGCCCAGAGTTTCATGCTCTTTGCGATGCCCTTGGCGAAATGCTGATCGAGGCAGAGGCCGCATGAAGGGGATTGGGCGAGCTGCGCCTCTGCAGGCGATCCTGCCGATGGTCCTTGGACTGATCCTGTTCACCGTGGCTTGGGAACTCGCGGCCCGCACTCTCCTGGCTTCGCTCCGGATCATCCCGGCACCGTCGCAGGTCGCCTACAGCCTCTTCGCCAACTTCGGGTCGTACTGGCCTCATCTGGTTGCCACCGGGCAGGCCGCCGCCCTGGGCTTCTTCTGGGGCAACAGCATTGCGATCCTGATGGCCCTTGTCGTAGTCCTCCTGCCAGTGATCGAGCCAGCAGTCTCGCGTGTGGCACTGGCGATTAACTGCCTGCCGCTCCTGGTGATCTCACCCATCCTCCAGATAATCTTTACCGGACAGACGCCGGTGGTGATCCTGTCGGCAATGTTCGTCCTCTTCACTACTTTCGTCGCCAGTTTAGTGGGCTTGCGACAGGTGGATCGTGCCATCCTCGAAGTTGTGCATGTCGCTGGCGGCAACCGGCTTTCGCAATTGCGACGCGTGCGCCTCCGCGCCTGCCTGCCCAGCCTTGCGAGCGGCCTTGCCATAGCCGCCCCCGCAGCAGTGGCAGGCGCCATGGTCGGAGAATACATGGGCTCCACCCGCGGTCTCGGCATCGCCATGGTCCGCTCGCAGGCGGCATTTCAGGTGGACCGGACCTGGGCTCTGGCGACACTCGCCTCGCTCATGGCGCTCGGCACTTTCGGTCTCGTGCGGGGGCTGGCCTGGGCCGCCACGCCCTGGGCCCGCGACCGCCTGGGCCAGATGCCCAGCATGATGGATGTCCGGACCGCATCGTCTGGGCTGGTGAGCAACTTGACCGCGTTGGCCATGGCGGCCCTTTCGGTGATGGTCATTCTCGGGGGCTGGATCGCACTTGTCCGCCTTCTGGGCCTCGATCCCTATTTCGCCAAAACCCCCGGCGATGTCTGGACCTTCCTGATCTCTGGTCCGGACGCGGCCGCGAACCGCGGGGAAATGACTTGGCCGCTGGTGGTAACGCTTTTCCATGCGATGATCGGGCTGGCGGCCGGCTTTGCCGCCGGCACCGCAATGGCCTGCGCCGCCAAGATGTGGCCCGCGGTGGATCGCGCCTTCTCGCCCTACCTTGTGATGGTCTCGGCAATTCCCGTAGCTGCGATGATCCCACTGATCGCGCTTGCCCTTGGGCGCGGCCTCGGCGCGGTCACAGCAGTCGTGGCGCTGCTGACTTTCTTCCCAACTCTGGTCAACGTCATGACCGGTCTGTCCGCCGCCCCGCAACAGGCCAGCGATGTGGTGCGCGTGGCGGGCGGCTCGCAGCGCCAGACGCTGACGAAGGTGCTTTTGCCCTTCTCGGTGCCCTGGCTTTTCGCCGCTCTGCGCATCGCCGCGCCCAACGCCATAGGCTCGGCGCTGGTCGCCGAATGGCTGATCACGGGCGACGGAATGGCGCGCTATATGCAATCTGCCCGCAGTGCCGGCGACTTCACTGCGATCTGGAGCTCTGGGGTGGTCTTGATGGTCGTCTCGTTCCTCGCTTACGGACTGGTTGCGAAGGTCGAAGACATTGTAATGCGCAGGCGGACCGGCGCGGGATTAATTGCCGACGGGCAGGGAGGCTAGGTCGAAGATGCCGCACTTGATCGTGGATTGCGACCCCGGCATTGATGACGCTCATGCCTTGGCAATGGCCCTGACAAAACCGGATACGCAGGTCGCTGCCGTGACCACAGTCGCCGGAAATGTTGACGTAGGGAGGACAACTGCCAACGCACTCTTCATCCTGTCGGAGCTGGGGGCTGACGTTCCGGTCTACGCCGGGGCGACTGCTCCGCTGGTCGAGCCGTTTCACGGGGCGCCAGAGATCCATGGCGCAGACGGGCTCGGGCTGCTGCCGCGCGATCCGCCAACCCTCAAGCGCGGACAGGCTTTGCCGCTGATGCAATAGTGGAGCTTGCGCGGCAACGACCACGTGTCTTGACTCTGGTGGCTCTTGGGCCGCTGACCAATGTTGCACTTGCACTGCAGCGCGCACCTGACCTGCCTGAACTTTTTCTGGGATGCGTTGTGTGCGGCGGAGCCGTTCACGCAAGAGGGAACTTTACCTCTGTCGCCGAATTCAACATTGCGTCCGACCCCGAGGCGGCTGAGATCGTGTGTTCTTCCTGGCCCGGTCTGACGCTGGTCCCTTGGGAAACTGTGCTCGACCTGCCGGCGGCGGCCTCCGAGGCGAACCTTGTCACTGTTGGACCAAGCCCGGCCGCAACGCTTATCCGTCGCATCAACGCCGCGCACAGCGCCAACGTGGGGTTTGTGGACGACGGCGAGGGTGTACTTTTACCCGATCAGATTGCAATGGCCGTCGCCCTTGACGCCCAGTGCATCGCGGAGGATGCGGTCCATGCAATCGAGGTCAGACTATCCGCAGGAGGCCGGCGGGGCGAAACTGTGGTCGATTGGCAGAACGTCACGGAAGGGCGACCCCGCCACCGGATCGTCACGCGTCTTGTCCGGCAAAGAGCACTAGGGCTGATCGGACTGTCTGCGTCAGCAGATTAGTCCCTCGGATAGCCAGCCTCGGTAGTGGAGTACCAACGATTATGGTGACGTTCAGTGCGTAGATGCGCGACCCCGTGCTATTCAGATACTTAACGGCTGGTTTGGCATGCTGCGATTCGCGCACCTCGCTTCGTTGACTCGTGGACTAGAAGGAAAGGTTGCAAATGCCCCACAGAAGGTCAAGGATTCCACCGTCATTCACGTCAAAGAGTCTTTGAATGGCCCACGTAGCTCCGACCGCAGAATTGGCGGATGCAATGATCGCCCTTCCTGGCGGAACGTTTCTGATGGGGTCAGACCGTCATTACCCGGAAGAGGCTCCAGCCCACCGGGTCAACGTCAGCCCATTCCGGATGGATGCAACTCCGGTGACCAATGCCCAGTTTCGCGCCTTTGTCGCGGCCACCGGTCACGTGACGCATGCCGAGATAGCCCCGCGCGCCGAGGACTATCCAGGGGCCCGCCCCGAGATGCTGCAACCCGGGTCGTTGACGTTTCGACCGCCGGGCGGTCGGGTGAGCCTGAGCCAGCCGCTGTCTTGGTGGGATTTCACCTTCGGCGCAAACTGGCGCAGGCCTTACGGCAAGGGCAGCGACCTGCGCGACCTTGATCAGTATCCCGTCGTCCACATAGCCTACGCCGACGCGCTTGCCTACGCGGTCTGGGCCGGCAAGGACCTGCCGACCGAGGCGGAATGGGAGCTCGCCGCGCGGGGCGGGCTCGATGGCGCCGACTATGCCTGGGGCAATGAGTTGGCTCCCGGTGGGGTCCATCGTGCCAACACCTGGCAGGGCGAGTTCCCGTATGAGAACCAGGCGCGCGACGGCTTCGAACGCACTTCCCCGGTCAAGGCCTTTCCACCAAACGGCTACGGCATCCACGACATGATCGGCAATGTCTGGGAGTGGACGGCCGACTGGTATTCGCCCCGGCACGAAGCCGATGTGCTGAAGGCATGCTGCATTCCACGCAACCCGCGCGGTGGGCGCGAAGAGGCGAGCTACGACCCTAGCCAGCCGCAGATTAGGATTCCGCGCCAGGTGATCAAGGGCGGCTCGCATTTGTGCGCGCCCAACTATTGCCAGCGCTACCGCCCTGCCGCCCGGCATGCCGAGGCGGTAGATACCTCGACAAGCCATCTGGGATTTCGCTGCGTCGTTAGAACCAAGGAGACGTTACTATGATCAAACCTCCGGGCGCGCCGCGCCCAAAAAATGCCTGGCTCGTCGCCACGAGCATGGCCTGCTTCCTCCTCGGATTTCCGGCCTCAGGCTTGGCTCAGGAGGTGCTGCCATTCCCGCCGAAGCCATCGGGCAGCATCGCCAACCGGACAATGCAGGAATCGGTATATTCTCCGGCTTCCGCACAGCGGCGCCTTCCCGCAGATGCTCCGAACATCATCATCGTTCTGATCGACGACGCCGGACCGGCTTTGCCGAGCACGTTTGGCGGCGAAATCAGCACGCCGACCCTCGACCGCATTCACAATGGAGGCATTTCCTACAACCGCTTCCACACCACCGCCATGTGCTCGCCGACGCGCGCCTCGCTGCTAACCGGGCGCAACCACCATCGCGTCGGTAACGGCCAGATCGCAGAACTCGCGAACGACTGGGACGGCTATTCGGGCGTGATTCCGAAATCGAGCGCGACGGCCCCTGAAGTGCTCAAGAGCTACGGCTATGCCACGGCAGCCTTCGGCAAATGGCACAATACGCCGGCGGAGCAGACAACGGCTGCCGGCCCCTTCGACTATTGGCCCACGGGATACGGATTCGAGTATTTCTACGGCTTCCTTGCGGGCGAGGCATCGCAATACGAACCGAACCTCGTACGCAATACAACGGTCGTGCATCCCAATCGACCGAAGCCGGGACGCCCCTATCATCTCAGCGAAGACCTTGCCGACGATGCCGTCAGCTGGCTGCAGAACCACAAGGCCTATCAGCCGGACAAGCCGTTCTTCATGTATTGGGCCAGCGGCGCAATCCACGGCCCGCATCACATCATGAAAGAATGGGCAGACAAGTATAAGGGCAAGTTCGACGACGGCTGGGATAAATATCGCGAGCGCGCCTTCGTCCGTGCCAAGTCCATGGGCTGGATCCCGCAGAACGCGCAACTCACCCCGCGCCCGGCCAGCCTGGCCGC
>JBGSQL010000086.1:0-8517 GCA_041738105.1 Rhodobacter sp.
CGGCCCAGTTGGCCGCGGTGCTGCAGACCGCCGTGTCCGGTGCGCCGGTGACGCAGTTGCGCGACGACATCTATCTGGTCAACGTGGTGGCGCGCGCCGCCGACGGCAGCCGCGTGTCGCTGGATACGCTGGCCACACTTCAGGTGCCGGTGCCGGGCGGGCGGACGGTAGCGCTAAGCCAGTTCGCCAACTTCCGCTTCGATCAGGAACAGCCGCTGTTGTGGCGCCGCGACCGGCTGCCGACGCTGACGGTCCTTGCCGACGTGGTGAACGGCGACACGCCCGAGGCGGCGGTCGAGGCGCTGGACGCCCAGATCGCCGAGATGAACGCCGCGCTGCCCGTCGGCTACGAGATCCAGTTGGGTGGCACGGTCGAGACCAGCGCGGAAAGCAGCGAGTCGGTCTTTGCCGTGGTGCCGCTGATGGTGTTCCTGATGATCACGCTGCTGATGGTGCAGCTCAAGAGCTTCAAGGACATGGGCATGGTGGTGGTGCTGTTGCCGCTTGGCCTGATCGGGGTGGTGGCGGCGCTTCTGGTCTTTGGCCGGCCGCTCGGGTTCGTGGCGATCCTGGGGATCCTTGCGCTGATCGGGATGATTGCGAAGAACGCGATCATCCTTATCACCCAGATCAGCGACGAGCGTGCCGCCGGCAAGTCGGTGGAAGAGGCGGCAGTGGCGGCGGCGACCAGCCGGTTGCGGCCGCTGCTGCTTACCGCGTTGTCGACCGTGCTGGGTATGCTGCCGATCGCGCCCACGTTGTTCTGGGGGCCGATGGCCTTTGCGATCATGGGTGGGCTGATGGTGGCCACGCTGCTGACGCTGGTGTTGCTGCCGACGATCTATGTCACGGTCCATGGCGGGCGAAAGGCGCAATCAGAGCCTGCCCATGGATGAGGCCTCGTCTGCGCTCGCCTGGTCCGGCGTCAGCGACAAGCGCAGCTACTACCGGCTGTTTTCGGGCTATGTGCTTGCCTTGTTCGGCACCGGGGTTGCGACGGTCGCGCTGGCACTTCTGGCGTTTGATCTGGCGGGCGACGATTCAGGTGCGGTGATCGGCACCGCCCTGTCGATCAAGATGATCGCCTATGTTCTGGCAGCCCCGGTCGTCACGGTCATCACCGAACGCCTGCCACGCAAGCAACTGCTGATCGCGCTGGATCTGATCCGGGCCGCCAGCCTGATCACGCTGCCCTTCGTCACCGCGGTCTGGCAGGTCTATGTGCTGGTTTTCGTGTTCTCGGTGGCGTCGGCGACGTTTGGTTTCGTCTATCTCGCGCTCGTGCCCTATCTGCTGGGAAGCGAGGAAGATTACACAAGATCGCTCGCGCGCTCGCGCATCGCGTCTGAACTCGAGGGGCCGATCAGCCCTCTGATGGCATCGGGCTTGATGATCCTGTTCAGTGCCGCGGGGATCTTCATGGTCGCAGCGGGGGTATTTGTCGTCTCGGCGCTGCTTGTGCGCAGCGCGGCCCTGCCACGGCACGTGGCATCGCGCGCTGGCGGATCCTGGCAAAAGCTTGGGCGCGGTCCGCAACTGTTTATCGCGGTGCCCGAATTCCGGGCCGTCATCGCCTTTGATTTCGTGGTGGCGCTGGGGACGGCCATGGTCATGGTGAATACCGTCGTGATCGTTCAGGGCATGTTCGATCTGCAACGCGATGCCTCGGCCCTGGCGTTCTTTGCCTTTGGCGCGGGGTCCATCCTGGGTGCGGTCTTGCTGCCGCTCATCCTGTCCGTCGCCGAAGAACGGCGGCTCATGATGATCGGATCCGGCCTTGTGGTTTGCGGGTTGCTGTTCGGCACGCTGCAATCCCAGTTGATCGGTCTGTTGCTGTTGTGGGTGGTGCTGGGGCTGGGTGTCGCTTGGGTTCTGACCCCGGTCACCTACCTGATCCGCCGCATCGCCGCGCCGGCCGACCTTCAGATCCTTTTTGCCGCGCAAATGTCGATCGCGAATGTCTGCCTGCTGCTGGCCTATCTGCTGGCCGGGTGGCTTGGCGCGCTTATCGGGATTCAGGGAACCTTCGCGTTGCTTGGCCTTGGGGCCATCGGCGCGACCGTGCTGGCGCACCTGCTCTGGCCTGCAGCCGCGCCTACCGCCTAGCGCTGTGCGATCGGCGCGACAACGATGGTCGTGACATCCTGCATCACCGTCAGGCCGCCGTCGATCACGCCCGGTCTGCGGATCGCGTCCCGAAGCGTCTGCGAGCCATGTTTCGAAAGACCGCTGATCAGCGAGATCATCACCGGAGACGTGGCAACCTTGAAGTGATTCAGCGCGTCATTGTTGCCGTCGACCTCGGTCAGGTTGATGATCGTGACGGGCAGGTCGGCAAATCCGCCGCTGTCGGATACCGCACCCAGTCGGGGGCCGGTGCCGCGCAGCGCCGCCGAGAACCGCAAGGCGCGATCGCGCGTCGATGTGAACACATAGATCGAGACGTTGCGCTCGGCCAGTGCCCGGGCCTGCCGGCGAAAGACGGAAACATCAATATCAGGGGCCATCAGGATGACTGCTTGCACCTTTGTGAAGGCACCGGGTTGATTGCGGATCGCCCGCTGCCGCATCGCCTCCATCACCAGAAACCCGCCCATCGAGTGACCCGCGACGACAATCCGCGTGACATTTGTTCGCGACAGAAGGTCAATCAGGTGTTCGAGGTCGTCTCGGGTCTGCAAAACCGCCTCGCGGTCAGCCGCATAGGCGTGGGTCCGCGCTGCCGAAGGCCAGGCGTAGTGAATGGAAATGCCAGGCGCCCCGAAATCATGTCGCATCTGGGCCTGCCGATAGAGACCTTCGGCAAAGTTGGTGTTGAAGCCATGGACAAACACGAACGCTTCCCGCTGGTTCGGGGGGGTGCGGGCAACCGCCTGGTTCACGGCACGGATGAAGCCATCCTCATCCGCGATGCGCTGCCTGCTGACGGTCAGGAAATCGCGCTGCGGGTCGGGCCCCTCCGCGCCGGAAAACCGGACGGTGCCAATCGCGCGGTCCGGCGGCACGGAAACATTGACGCTGGAAAAGCTCAGGTTTGGCCCCGTGGCGGCGGTGTAGTCCTCGGCATTCGGGTCAGGCGCGCGGCTTGAAGCCACCAGCAGGGGCTGCACCGAGCCCACCTCGGCCGCCGTCGGATCGACGGTTATCGACCCGCGTTGCGCGCAGCCGGACAGGGCAAGCGCCAGGATGGTTGCTGCAAGCACACGCCGCATGTCCTGCCCGGCCGTTCTGATCTACTCAGCCGCGTCAGCTCTGGCAAAAGGCGGCAACGGCAGGCGCCCATCGCCTTCCAGGGCATCGAGATCCAGCGTGGATTTGTGCCCCACGCTTTCGTAGTTCTCGTCCAGCCAGCTTTCCGTCCATTCGCGCCCCAGATCGAACAGCAGGCGAAGATAGCTCCACTCGGCATTCAGCTTGCTGGATGCGACAAGGTTCTGCACCTCGATATCGGTATGGATCAGATGCAGATAGGTGTGGGTGTACACCCCAAGATCAATCTTCTGCGCCTCGGCCACGCGCTGCATCAGGCCGATGGCCCGCAGTTCCTTGACCAGGCTGGAGTTGAAGCTGATCTCGTTCACCCGGTTCATGATGTCGCGGGCCGTTCTGGGAAGTTCGGCGCGCAGGATCGGATTGATCTGCACAACCAGAATATCCGGCGACACGTTGCTGGTCAGCAGCGGGTAAAGCGCCGGGTTGCCGGTGAAGCCGCCGTCCCAGTAAGCTTCGCCGTCGATCTCGACCGCCGGAAACATCTGCGGCAGGCACGCCGAGGCAAGCACGGCCTCGGTGCTCAGTTCGCCCGGACCGAAGACGCGCGGGCGCCCGGTTCGCACATTGGTTGCGGTCACATGCACCGAGAGGTCGCGCTGCGAGTTCACCCGATCGAAGTCGATCAGTTCGTCCAACAGACCCCGCAACGGGTTGATGCCCATCGGGTTCAGGTCGTAGGGCGAATAAAGCCGGCTCATCGCTTCGAAGAACAGATAGCTGGGGGATTGATCCAGGCTGTAATTGCCCATGAGCCGATCCATAGGGCTGCGCTGGATCGGCGAGAACCGGGCCGAGTCACTGACTTCCTTCCAGAAGGTGTGCAAGGCCTCGCGCGCCCCTTCGCGCCCACCGCGCGACAGCCCGTCCGCCAGGGCGACGGCATTCATCGCGCCGGCGCTGGTGCCACTTATTCCCGTGATGGCAAGGCGTTCATCCTCGAGCAGCCGGTCAAGCACGCCCCAGGTCAGCGCACCATGCGATCCACCACCTTGAAGCGCAAGATTGATGGGCTTTGCGTCAGCATGTCTTGATCTGGCCATGAGTTCCTCTATCGCAGAATAGCGCTGATACAGTGGTAGTTGCAGATGTCGCGAAATGCCACCACGTTGAGTGGCCTGCGACAATTCCCGCTGCATGGGTTCCATGCCGCATGACACAGGAAGCGTTTGCGCCCCGTCTCTGCAGGGGCATCGGAAAGGTGACACAAACCGATACTGCGCGATAGAGGTCACACCGCGATGACATGTTCACTTTTGCGGGCGAAGGCCGTGCTCTTGGCCGGTCTTGCGCTGTTCCCCGCGCGTTGGCGATGGGTGACAGGCAGCGCCCTGATCCAGTCGCTGCGCGCCCATCAAACAGCGTTGGCAAAGACCATGAGGCTGACGGCGCACATGTGTCGCCCGGTCGAAGTCACGGGCGCTCGGCGTTGAAGCGCGCCTTCAGTTGCTCCAGCGCGTCGGGGGTCCATCCGGGCGCATCGGTCAGCGACGCCCAGCCATCAAGATAGTGATCGAACTTGTAGACATGGCCGTAGCCAAGCGGCGTTTGCGTGGCCAGCATGATGTCGATGCCGAGTTGCAGGAACGTCACCACCGGAACCCAGACGAAATCAGGACTGACATCGGGGCCGACGGGGGCTTGCATCCAGGCCGGTTTGCGCCAAAGCGCGTTCGGATCGAAAAAGCTGACAGCATCGCTGGCATACTGCAGATAGATGATCCGATACGGCCCCCAGGGGGCGGGCGCCTTGTCCAGCATGTTGGTCTGCGAGGTAAAGCGGATGACCGATCCATCGCGAAACTCGGGCAGCCAGGCCGGCGTTCCGGGGTTGCGTCTGCGGGTGACGCTGGTCCATGTCCGGCTGGGAAAGGGCGGGCCAGTCCAGAATGCCCCTTGGTAGGGATCGCCGATCACCTGATACAGATCATGGCTGAGATCGGAATTGAACGCGCCCAGGCTCAACCCGTGCAGATAAAGCTTGGGGCGCGTTTCTCGCGGCAGGCTGGTCCAGTGGCCATAGACGGCGGAAAAGACGGCCTTCGCGGTTTCGATCCCGTACTCCGGATCCACCAGCAGCGCGAGCCAGCTTGCCAGATACGAATATTGAACGGCAACGCTGGCAACATCACCGCGCAGCAGATACTCCAGCGCCGGCTGGCTTTCCGGATCGACCCAGCCCGTGCCCGTGGGCGTGACGATCACCAGGTTTGACCGATCGAAGGCCCCGATCCGGATCAATTCGTCCAAGGCCAGCCGGGCGCGGTCTTCGACCGTTTCGGCAGAGTTGAGGCCAACGTAGACGCGCAACGGCTCCAGCGCGGGTCCATTGGTCATCGCTTCGATCTTGCGTGCATCCGGCCCGGCGGAAATCACCTCGCGTCCCGCCCGGCCCAACCCTTCCCAGGTCAGCAGAGAACCGGGCCCGCCGGTTTTCAAGGCGTCCGTCGGCCTTGGGCTGGCATCCTCGAACAGGGCATCAAGCCGCGCATAGGCCGTGTCAAAGGCTTTCAGACCCTGCCGCACGATCACGCCATTGCCGATCATCCAGAACAGCCCCGCCGTCAGCACCAGCGCCACGATTGCCGCAACCGGGCCCGGAACGCGCCGTGCAAGCCGGTCCGAGAGCTGCCGCAGGATCAAACCGAACAGCCGGCCAATCAGCAGCAGCAGCAGAAAGACGACAAACGCGATGGCTGCCACGGTAAACGGCTGCCCGCCTTCGACCGGGGGCAGGTCCATCCGCGCCCGCAGCGTGTTTTGCCAAACCGAGGCTTGCCACAAGGCAAGGCCGGCCGCCGCCGCGCAGACAACAAGCGCAACGATCTGACTACCCCGCAGCAGGCGGCCATCCGGTACCGGCAGTTGCAGCGACAGCCAGAGCGCCCGAAACGCGACCCCAAGGCCATAGCCGGCGGCAAAGGCAATGCCGCTCAGCGCGCCTTGGACGAAAGGATGGCGCGGCACGAGGCTGGGGGTCAGCGACGCCGCAAAGAACAGGGTTCCGATCAGCAGGCCGATGGCGGTGAAAGACCGGATGAACCCACGCGGCGCGAAACTGGTCATCATCTGCCCCTTTTGCGTTGGTTTTCGCGTTTTGGGCGCCTGTCCGCAGAACGATGCGATGCGGACAGGCTTTTGGTCAGGGTCAGATCGCGTAGCGCAGGATTGCGGCAAGCGCGCCGTTGCCCGGAACTTCTGCCGCCCGCGCGGCCACGATGCGTGCCCCGGCTTTCATCGCCCGGCTGACGATCTCGTCCACGACACCGTAGGTTTCGGCGCTGGGCGCGTCGGCGAAGGTGACCTCGCCGTTGTCGTCCGACACTGTGCCGGGGATGACCGCCTCGATGTCGACGATCAGCGTGTCGATCGCGCCGCAGGTCGCTGCGCGCGCGGCCTGCGCGATGTCTGTCGTGGTGCGCCCCTGGTTCTCGCGCGTGGCAAAAAGCTCGGCGAGGGCTGCAAGGTCTGCGGCATAGATCCGGTCAAGCGCTGCGCGTGCCTCAGCCGCCAGAACATGATCGGCCGTATGGTCGGCGGAACCGCCAAGGCTTTCCGTCGCGGTGTGCGGGTAGCTGCTGACCGAGCGGAAGATCGAACTCAACGGTTCCGCCGCCGCCACGATCAACGGGCGTTCATGGCCGCTCAGAACCGGGCGCAGCGCCTCGTCCACGGTGCGCGCGTAACGCGTCAGCAGGGCGTTCTCGCTGGTCGCCTCGCCGCTGCTCATCTGGCCCCTGCGCTCGGTATGGCTGCGCCGCCCGATGGCGTCGGCCATATCGCGCGGCAGACCCGGAACCGACACCGGGTGTGGCGGCATGTCGGCCGAAATCTCGATCAGCCGCACTGCGCCCATGCCGATTGCCAGCACATAGGCATCATGCGGGAAGGTGATCGCGCGCAGGATCGGCTTGAGGTGAAAGCGGTCCGACACATGAACCTGACTTTCCAGCTTGGACGGCAGACGGAAGGTGCGCACACTGTCCGGGGTCACAAGAACAGCCAGGCTGTTGGCCTGATGCGCCCAGAACTCGTCATCCTCGCCGATCTCGGCCAGCGCTTGTTCGATCGGCCATATGCTGCGTTTCGCGGTGCCTGCCGCTTCGAGCTGCGCAACGGCTTCCTTGCCAAGGTTCTTCAGCGCGATCCGGTCCGCCTGGGCCGCCTCGGTCAGGGGGGTGGTTGCCAGATAGATCGTGACGCAGGGCGAAGCCCGGGTTTCCGACAGCTTGAGGATTTCGGCGCGGGTCGGCAAGTCGATATGCAGCAAGATAAAGCTCCTGATTTCAGTCCGCATGACGTGAGTCGCGGCGTTCGCGGCACCCTAAAGAGTGCAGCCGCCCGGCGAAAGCCTTTCCGTCACGACTTAGCGCCCGGCCAGCCAGTTTCCCAGCATTCCAAGACGGGACGGAGGGCCAAGGCGGCGCCGTTCCCGCCGATCGGCCGCGTTCAGCAGCGTATACATGCCGTGAACCCCCAGCCAGCGCAGCGGTTCGGGTTCCCAGGGGCGCGGCCGTCGGCCAACCCAGGGCAAACGCGTCAGATCGCTGTCGCAGTCCAACACCAGGTCAGCCAGCGTCCGCCCGGCAAGGTTCGATGTGGAAACCCCCACGCCAACATAACCGCCGGCCCAGCCAAGACCGGTCGCGCGGTCCAGCCCTACGGTGGCGCACCAGTCGCGCGGCACGCCCAGCACACCGCACCAGGCGTGGTCGATCCGCAGTCCCTTCGTGCCCGGGAAGTGGCGGTGCAGGATCTGGGTCAGTCGCGCAATGGTCGTTGCGTCGGGTGTGCCATTCTGGTCGATGCCCGAATTCATCCGGTAGGGCACGCCCCGCCCGCCGACGGCAATCCGCCCCTCTCGCGTGCGCTGGCAGTAGCAATAGGCATTGGCCATGTCGCCCAGGATCTCGTGTCCCTGCCATCCGATCCTGTCCCAGATCTCGGGCGGCAAGGGTTCGGTCACGATCTGGGCCGAGTTCAGCGGCAGCCACTCGCGCTCGTGGCCGGGAAGTGTTGCCGTAAAGCCTTCGGTGGCGCGCACGACGATTGGCGCGCGCACGATGCCGTGGTCCGTCGTGACCTGTCCCGGCTGGATGTCGGTCACGGTGGTTCCCTCGACCAGCCGCACGCCCTGCCGTTCGACCGCCGCGGCAAGGCCCCGGACCAGTTTGGCCGGCTGGATGCGTGCCACGCCGGTCACCACCATTGCCCCAAGGGTTCCGTGGACGTTGACGCGCGCGCGTG
>JBGSQL010000179.1:0-2710 GCA_041738105.1 Rhodobacter sp.
CAGGCAAAGGTGATGGGCGACGTGGTCATCGACGTGCCTCCCGAAAGTCAGGTCCACAAACAGGTCATCCGCAAGTCCGCGACGATGCGCGACATGGTGATGGACCCGGCCACCCGGCTGCTTTACGTCGAGGTTGCAGAACCCGACATGCACGAACCCTCGGGCGATTTCGAACGTCTGGCGCAGGCGCTGGAGGCGCAATGGCAAGTAAAGGGCGTGCGTGCCGACCTTGCCATCCTGCGCCGCCTGCAACCGGTGCTGCGCAAGGGCGAATGGGCGGTGACGGTGGCCCTGCACAAGGGCAATCATGATGAGGCCCCGCGCATTCTGGATATCTGGCCGGGGTTCTATGAGGGCAGCCTCTATGGCCTCGCCGTAGATCTTGGGTCCACCACCATCGCGGCCCATCTGTGCGATCTCAGCGACGGCAAGGTGCTGGCCTCTGCCGGGGTGATGAACCCGCAGATCCGGTTCGGCGAAGACCTGATGAGCCGGGTCAGCTATGCCATGATGAACCCCGGCGGCGACATCGAAATGACGCGGGCGGTGCGGACCGCGTTGAACGGGCTTGTGCAGTCCATCGCGACCGAAGCCGGGGTCTACCCCGATGCGATCTACGAGATTGTCTTTGTCTGCAACCCGGTGATGCACCACCTGTTGTTGGGCATCGACCCGGTCGAACTGGGTCAGGCCCCGTTCGCGCTGGCGGTTTCGGCAAGTCTCAGCCTTGATGCCCGCGACCTCGACCTGCAAGCGGTCAACTCTGCGGCGCGGGTCTATCTGCTGCCCTGCATTGCGGGTCATGTGGGGGCGGATTGCGCCGCAGTCGCACTGTCGGAAGAACCCGGCAAGTCCAGGGACATGGTGCTGATCGTCGATGTCGGCACCAATGCCGAGATCCTGCTGGGCAACGAACGCCGCGTGCTGGCCTGTTCTTCGCCCACCGGTCCGGCCTTTGAAGGCGCGCAGATCAGCGCCGGGCAGCGCGCCGCGCCGGGCGCGATCGAGCGGATCGAGATTGATCCGGTGACGAAAGAGCCGCGCTTTCGGGTGATCGGGTCAGACCTGTGGTCGGACGAGCCGGGATTTGCCGAGGCAACAGCGACAACGGGCGTCAGCGGGATCTGTGGATCGGGGATCATCGAGGCGGTTGCGGAGATGCGCATGGCGGGGTTGGTGGACCCGTCGGGGCTGGTCGGCTCGGCCGAACAGACGGGAACGGCGCGCGCGGTGCCCGAAGGGCGCACCCACAGCTATCTGCTCTACGATGGCACGGCCGAAGGTGGCCCCCGGATCATGGTGACCCAAGGCGACATTCGCGCCATTCAGTTGGCGAAATCGGCGCTCTATGCCGGAGCGCGCCTGCTGATGGACGAAATGGGCATCGACAAGGTGGATCGGGTGGTGCTGGCTGGCGCCTTTGGCGCCCACATCAGCCCCAAACACGCGATGGTGCTGGGCATGATCCCGGACGCGGCGCTGGATCATGTGACCTCGGCCGGGAATGCGGCAGGAACCGGCGCGCGGATCGCACTGTGCAACAAGGCGGCGCGGACTGCGATCGAGGCGACCGTGCATCAGATCCACAAGGTGGAAACCGCGATCGAGCCCCGGTTTCAAGAGCATTTCGTGAATGCGAACGCGATCCCCCATGCGACTGACCCGTTCCCGGAACTGGGCAAGATCGTTCATCTGCCCGACGTCAGCTTCAACACCGGCGGGGGTGGCGACGGCGGGCGTCGGCGCCGGCGCGGCTGATCCGGCCCGAGCCACTTGGCCAATCCCCTGCCCTGCCGTTCTCAGGGCAGAGGTGAACAGACAAAGGCGCGCCAAGGGGCGCGCCTTTTTCAACACCAGTGCATGGGCCGATCAGGCTGCTTTCAACATGCCGTCCAGCTTCAGCCCGGCGTAACATTCGTCAATCGACTTCCAGGCGCGCTCGATCAGAAGGTCAACCTCGTCGCGCGTGATGACCAGCGGCGGCGAAATGATCATCCGGTCACCGACGTGGCGCATGACCAGATCGTTGGCAAAACACCGCTCGCGGCAGCGCAAGCCGACCTTGCCTGCCTCGCTTGCGAACTTTGCGCGTGTCGCCTTTTCGGGCGTCAAGGCAAGCGACCCCATGAGGCCGACAATCCGAGCCTCACCGACCAGCGGGTGTTCGGCCAAGGCTTGCCATTTTGCCGCAAGGTAAGGGCCGACATCATCGCGGACATGCTCGATGATCTTCTCTTCCTCAAGGATGCGCAGGTTCTCCAGCGCGACGGCGGCGGCAACGGGATGGCCGGAATAGGTGTAGCCGTGGTTGAAATCGCCGGCCTCGCCGACCGTGTTCGCCACCTCGTCGCAGACGATCGACCCGCCGATCGGCTGGTAGCCCGACGACAGGCCCTTGGCGATCGTCATGATGTGGGGCCGGATGTTGAAGGTCTGCGATCCGAACCAGTTGCCGGTGCGGCCAAAGCCGGTGATGACCTCGTCTGCGATCAGCAGGATGCCGTACTTGTCGCAGATACGCTGGATTTCCGGCCAGTAGGTGGCGGGGGGAATGATCACGCCGCCGGCCCCCTGCACCGGCTCGCCGATGAAGGCCGCGACGTTTTCGACGCCAAGTTGGCGGATCATGGTTTCCAGTTCCTGCGCGCGCATCAGGCCGAAATCCTCGGGTGTCATGTCGCCACCTTCGGCCCACCAGTCGGGCTGACCG
>JBGSQL010000211.1:0-13201 GCA_041738105.1 Rhodobacter sp.
CAGATCGGCGACGACACGCTGCAGCGCAACGCCGGCCAGCGGCCGATGCCGCATACCTTCACGCATGGCACGTCAGAGCAGCGCCAACGCTGGTTCGCGATCGGCCTGCAATCGGGTCAGATCGCGGACTGTGATACCTTCGCCGCGACCCGACTTTAGCGCCACAGCGGATTGACGCGGGGCAGGGGGCAGATTAAACCGCCGAAGCGTTGCCCGAGTGGCGAAATGGTAGACGCAGGGGACTCAAAATCCCCCGCCGCAAGGCGTGTCGGTTCGAGTCCGACCTCGGGCACCAGATTTGCATGATCTTGTATTCTTTCGCGTTACTTACCCAGGGACCAGTCTCTATGTCCAGTCAGCCAGCCGCACATTCCAGTCTGTGAGTCACTTTCTTCTTGGTTGGCGAACACCCCTCCTTGTTCGTCTGGATTGGGCCATCAAGCTTCAAAGTTTAATCTCATATGCCGCGCTACCTCCCGGTCAAGGCGCTATTGGAATCTTTTTGACATACATCTTGGCCTCTGTTGGCAACAGTGCTACCGACATTCCGCAATTGAGGATGCAAGCGTGAATAATTCTTCTCGCCACACATACGAATACGACATTGATCTGACCAGTGATGTCGCACCCGCCCGTGTGCTGCGCATGGTGCGTCCTGGCAGTCGAGTGCTGGAGATCGGGGCTGGGCCAGGGTCGATCACCCGGCATCTGTCGGGAACGCTCGAGTGTGATGTGGTGGCGCTCGAAATTGATCCGACTGCGATCGAAAAGTTGCGTCCTTTCGCGCGCAACGTCTTTGCCGCCGATCTGAACGATGCCGGCTGGGCCGACATGGTCCGGGGGCGAGAAGGGACGTTCGATTTCGTGATCGCGGCCGATGTTCTCGAGCACGTCTACGATCCCTGGGCGGTATTGGGTGGGATGAAATCGCTGCTGACTGACACGGGAAGCGTCATCCTGTCGCTGCCCCATGTCGGCCATGCGGCCGTGGCAGCTTGCCTGATAGACGAGGATTTCGAGTATCGGCCCTGGGGGTTGCTGGATCGTACGCACATCCGTTTTTTCGGCATCAAGAACGTCGAGGAACTGTACCGCTCGCAGGGACTTGTGATCGAACAGGCCGAGTTCGTCGTTCGTACCCCCGAGATGACCGAATTCGTTCATCGCTGGAGCGCGCTTCCGCCGGATGTGCGTTCGGCGCTGCAACGCAATCGGTTTTCGCACGTCTATCAGGTTGTCAGCCGCGCAGTTCCCGCCGAACGTGCAGGGCCGGCCGTCGAGCTGATGGGCTTGGATGTCGTGCCGGCCGATCCTGAAACAGTGACCTATTGGCGCCAGACGATGGCATCGCTGCCGCTCGATCCCGACCGTGATCGGCGATCGACGATTGGGGCAGCCCCGGTAGAGCCCGAAACCGTCCGGCTGCCGCGTCGGCGCACCAAGTCGCTGCGGAGGATGCTGGGGCTGAAGAAATGACCGCCGCATCATTGGCTCGAACAGCCGGAGGCGGCGATGTGCGCCTGATCGCCTTCTACCTGACCCAGTTCCATCCGATTCCCGAAAACGACCTGTGGTGGGGCAAGGGGTTTACCGAATGGACCAACGTCACCAAGTCGGCGCCCTTGTTCCCGGGGCACTACCAGCCGCACCTGCCCAGCGATTTCGGTTTCTACGATTTGCGGGTCCGTGAGACGCGGCATGACCAGATCGCGCTGGCAAAAGCATCTGGCATCCACGGGTTTTGCTACTACTACTACTGGTTTTCGGGGCATCGCCTGCTGGAGCGTCCACTGGATGACATGCTGGCGGATCCCGACAGCGACATGCCGTTCTGTCTGTGCTGGGCCAACGAGAACTGGACGCGCCGCTGGGATGCGGCCGAACATGAGATCCTGATCGCGCAGCATTACAGGCCCGAGGATGATCTGGAGTTCATCAAGTCGCTGGAGCCGTTTCTGCGCGATCCGCGCTACATCCGGGTCGATGGCGCGCCGCTCGTCATCGTTTACCGACCACAGCACCTGCCGGATGCTGCGAAATCGTTGCAGGTTTGGCGCGACTACTGCGCGCGCGTCGGGATCGGACCGTTGCACCTTGCCTGCGCCCTGACCCACGGCAACTGGGACCATGCCCAGTTCGGGTTTGACTCCGGCGTGGAATTTCCCCCGCACAACATGCGCGGGGCCAACCACGCGCCAGAGATCGACTTTCAGTCGATCTTCAAGGGCTACTGCCCAGACTACTGCGATATCGCAGAGATGTATCTTGCCAACAACTATGGCCCAGAACGCAGCGTGTTCCGGGGGGTTTTCCCGTCATGGGACAACGCGGCACGTCGGGGGAGCATTGGCACGATCATCCTGAACGGAACGCCAGAAAACTACGAATACTGGTTGTCCGAGGCGGTGCGCCGGACGCGCGAAGAGTTTCCCGGCCAGGATCGACCGCTGTTCATCAACGCCTGGAACGAATGGGCCGAAGGGTGCCATCTGGAGCCTGACCGCAAATACGGCCACAGGTTCCTCGAGGCGACAACGCGGGCACTTGGCGGCAGCGCACTATCAGGGTGGACGCATGTTGGCGTGCCGGAGGAGTCGCGATGGATCGAAGTGAACAAAGAGTTCTTTGCCCCTGCCGCGGGCGCAAGAAAGAGCTGGAAGAGTCGTGCTTTTCGCAAGTTTCGGGATAGGGTGCTTGGCAGAACCGGGCGAAAATCATGATAGGTCAATGTGTACTCTTGGGTTGCACTCGTTTGACCAGGTAAGGACTTAGGATGACCGATCTGCTTGCCGAGATGCGAAATCGCTACCTCGATCTGGTTGCGCACACTCTCGATGGAACTATCTACGAGGATGTCCCCCTTACAGCGACTGGGTTGAAGGACTACAATGCAACGCTCAGGGAGTATGGGTGGGACTGGCCCTCGGTCGCGTTCACCATGATTGGGACAAAGCGTCTCGCCAACTTTCGTATCGTCATCGAATCCGTGATCGGTGAGCGTGTTCCCGGAGATATCGTTGAAACCGGAGTCTGGCGCGGTGGTGCGTGTATCATGGCTCGCGCCGTTCTGTTCACCTACGGGATCAAGGACCGTCGTGTCATCGTCTGCGACTCTTTCGAAGGTCTCCCCCCCCCGGATGCAAAGACATTCCCGAAAGACAGTGAATCAGTTTTCCACGAGTATGGTGATCTGTCTGTTTCGCTCGAGACCGTGAAGTCGAATTTCGCCAAGTTCAACCTGCTCGATGATCAGGTCGTATTCCTAAAGGGATGGTTTCGAGACACCATGGCCAAGGTTCCGAGTGAGAAGATAGCCGTGTTGCGTCTGGACGGCGACATGTACGAGTCGACAATTGATCCACTGCGTCATCTCTATGATCGCATCCCCGATGGCGGATGGATTATTGTCGACGACTACAACGTCGTCCCTGCTGCCAAGGCGGCAGTGCATGACTTCCTGGACAGCAGAAAAGAAATGCCGCACCTGCACGAGATCGACGGTGTGGGTGTGTTCTTTCGAAAGAACGAGAAGTCTTTTCTTTCGCATCGTCGATACTAGTGGCGAGCTATGGGTTGCGAGGGCTCGTCGCCTGCTTCATTAACCCCGCGTTCGATTGAACGGCTTCGCCAGGCGGGCGACCAATCCCTCTCTTGGGCGCTTCGTATCTGCGGGCGCAAGATAGGTCTGAAGGGCGTGTGCGTAAAGTTCTTGATCCAATGCAGTAAGCTGTTCGATCTTGGAACGGACCCGAGATGACAATTTAGAACTGCGGTGCGCACGCGGGTTGGCGTTAGACCAGCGGGATACGAATTCGGGCGCGCCAAGCGCCCTAAAGATCATTGAGATATCGGCATCGAAGTTTGCAACGAACCCGACGTGATCGAACTTGGCAAGATTGGCTTTCGCCTGTCGCAGCAGATCTGCCGGGTCGACAGCAAACGGATCGACTGCGGGGCGGCCCGCCATCCTGTGGCCCCAGCCGTAGGTCATCTGCCAGACCTGATTGTTCCAGATCATCGACAAATGCTCACGCCCGTGAGCGTCTGACAGAAAACCTTCAAGGTCGGTTTTCTGTGCAATCGCATAGATGGGATGCTCGGCAGGATCTCGGGTCAGGCAAAAATCATAGAGGGAAAGCAACCGATCAATGGGGTCGCGCAGGAACGTGAAGCAATACCGCCCCTCCATCAGGGGCTGGGCAAAGGCGTAGCCGAAGTGGCCGGAAACAAAGTTGTATGGACGGCATCCCTCAACGCCAAGCTTCAGGAAATCGCCATGGCTGATGACCTGATCGTTTCCATAGGCTTCACGGGCCATCTCCTGCACGGATGTTCCGGCCGTCTTCTGGATATGCAGGAACAGGGCAGGTTTCATCCGGGGCCTACAGCGTCAGATGGCACATTGCGTGCCGCGCCGGGGGATCGTTCCCTGTCCCACGGGGCCAAACGACGCGGCGGCACCGCTGGAACATAGGGCGCGTCGAGCGAAAGATTGGGCGAGTAGCAGGGGTCGTTCACGAAAAGGTCCGGGTGCAGCGCGCGCGCCCGCGCCGCCTCGTCCGCTTCGCGCCGCTGCTTCTCAGGGCTGTCCAGATTGCCCCGCGTCCGGCTTTCCAGGTGAAAGAACAACGGTTCGGCCACATAGAGGTTGCGATAGCCTTTCTTCATCAGGTCTGCGCACAGCACCGTATCGTTGTACGCCACGGGAAAACGCTCGTCGAAGCCGCCAACCGCCTCGAAAGCTGCCCTGCGGATCGCCAGGCAAGCACCTGTCACACCCGACACCTCGCGGGACAGATTTGCAAGCCCCTGATAGCCCCCCACATCTGCAGGCAAGCCCACATGGACGTGCACGGCGCGGCCATTCAACCCGAAAACCACACCAGCATGTTGGACACTGCAATCGCCGTAGAGAAGTTTCGGGCCCACCGCTCCGGCATTGGGCAACCAGGCAAAAGCCGAAAGCAAACGCAGCCAATCCGGGCGGCGCGCAATCGTGTCATTGTTCAGGAAAACCAGCAGATCCCCCCGCGCCTGTGCCGCCGCGCGATTGTTCAGCGCAGCAAAGTTGAATGGCCGTGGGTCGCGGATCACGCGCAACTGCCCGGCCGCCTCGGCGTGCGCCAAGCCGTTCAGACAGGCAGGCTCGGTGGATCCGTTGTCGACAACGATGATCTCCATGGTGTCGCCCGGCCAGTCGGTCTGGCGAAGCGAGGCAAGACAGGGCTCCAACATGTCCCACCCGTTGCGGGTCGGGATGACAATACTTGCGCGCGGCAAGGGATCGGGCACCGGTGGCGTGAAGCGCTTGGCGGGCTGAACCCCTCGTTCGAAACGCAGGGCAACAACGTGCGGGCAATGCGCCACAGCTTGCCGGGGTAACCCAGGCACAAGCTCAGCAAGTGCCGCCCCGAGTCCCCCTTCGCCCTTGGCAAGCGCATCCCAGACAGCCTCCGGGGTCCTCAATCGTCGGATCATCAGCGCTGTCATCGGTCCCAACAGAACGCCCTGCCGCGCAAGAAGCGGATCGAACTCGGGCTTGAACCAAGGATCGGACATCTGACCGTGGCGATCAATCGCCATGTCATCGCCATAAGCGAGCACGGCCGAGGGGTGATCGTGCAGCGTGTCAAACAGCAGCCGCATCCCATGCAAGCGGGGAAGCGTGCGTGGATCAAGGAGGACGGCCCGTTCAGGGACAGTTTCCGGCATCGTATCAGGCCAAAGAGTGTGGGCCTTCGATCGTACCGGCTCCGGAACATCTTGCGCGAAGAGGGGTACGACGGTCAGCCTCAAACCGATTTGTGCATCCAGAGACCCTTGCAGCCGATCGAGAAAAGCGGACTCTGTCTGGCCGTCGATCTGGACCAGGACGAGTGAATCCGGTGGCCGTCTAGCCTCGCCCACGTCTAGAGACGAAGGCCAGTCGGCAGGCGGAGTATCGTATCGCTCAAGCCACGCGGCCAGCCAGGGCGCCTTTACTGCGGCGGCAAGCCGGCGAGACAGGACAGGTCGCGCAGCTCCGTTCTTGCGCAGCAACAGCTTGCGCAACGGCTGGCGCAGATTGCCGTCCGATCGGCGGAACGCAAGCACAAGCGCGGTTGGCCGCAACGCCCCATCCGGGCGCAACAAAGCCCGATCCAGCAAGGCCAGGCCGATGCGGACGGCCAGACCAGACTGGCCGGATCTCAAGGCCATACCCCGAAACGCGTTCGCAGGTGCTCGATCGCGAGCCGGTTCGCCTCGTCGCGCCCGACGCCGAGTTCGACATGCGTCGTCAGCGAGGCGAGGCGATCATAGGTTCCATCCGCAAACACCGGCCTCGGTTGGGCGCTGACCCAGACCTTGTACCCATTCCGATAGGCCGTTCCCGAAAGCCAGACATCATCGACCGTCCAGACGACATCGGGAATGTCCCAGGCCTCGTCAGGAAAGCTGTCGGCAGGGACCAGTGCGCCAAGGTAGCCCTCAAAGACATCGGCGTAGCCTGGCGTGGCGTAGACGGCGCGCGGCGGATGCAAGAGGCCAAGCGACAGAATGCGCTTCAGTCGATAGGCCGCAGATCGGCCTCGCTTTTCGTCCAGAACCGCACGCGGAAGGTCGGGCGCCACGCGCGTCAGCCCAATCTGTTCGTCGATGTTCCAGCCGCGTTCCGCGATGATGTCGGATGGGCGTACGCCGCGGGCCTTGACGAAGCGCGAAACCCATGCGCGATCCTGGATCCTGTCATCATCGCACAACAGCAGATCGGTCTCCGTTCCCCGCCAGCGTGCCGCAGCAGGCAGCACCTTTGTTGCCGGACCCAGATCGGTCTCGCAGTCTATCACAGTCACCCAGTCCGGAAGGGAAGGCAGCGAAGGACGCTCGCCCGGAAAGCGACGGTAGATCTTGGGCAGATGCAACTCCACCGCATCCGGCCTGACAGTCTGTCGCGCAAGGGAGGCCAGCTTTCGCGGAAGATTCGAGAACCGGGGCGGAATGCTGGTGAGCGTGACAATGACCTGTTTTTGGGTGGACATGACGAGTGACCAGGCTCCGCGCCGCAGGCTTTTGCTACATCAGCAAATGAAAGCACGCGCCGTATACATCGCGACCGATCTGCCTGAAAGGGGCCGAGGCATGGTTAACCAGAACCACGGCTTGGCCTCAAGACGGCCAAAGCAATCTAACCGAGACCAAACCCCACGCATCGTGGCCAACCAATGCCCTCGACAGGTGTCGGTTGGGGCGGTGTCCTGTGGGGTCTGCATGGTCATATCCGATGTTTCATTGTGTTCGGGAGAAATCCTTGCGGGACAGCAACTACCCCGTCCCAAGGTGTCCCGGGTCATGCCCGGCATCATGCACCAATCCTCGGATCGCCAGCCCCTGCCACGGTCTTGCCGCATTTGCGACCCGACCTGGTCCAGATCGCGGTGCATTGGACAAGGGCAGTCCTCGGTTTGATCCTTGGTGATTCGCCCTCAGGCTTAGGGACCGTTTCCACAAGGCGCATGATCGCCGCGCTTTTGCCGGCAGAGCGGCGCTGCCGAAACAACGCCTCCTGGCATCCTGATTGCCGTTACTGGATTTGCCTCGGCATCGTCGGCCCAAGGCTGTCCCTGTGCCTCGCTTCAACGCAATCCTCTGGGTTGAAGGCGGCAGTCGCACCTCGACGCCGCCCCGCCGACCACACGCCGGCCTGCCCCCCGGAAACGTTAGGCTTTTTGCAAGTCCTTTGCGGCACATGATGGGGTGACCAAGGGGCAAGGCTCGGGGGGCAAGGCGGGCTTTCCGGGGAAGGCGCAATCAGCAGTTGCGGGCGGGCAGGGCGGCATCCTGCGGCAGGAACCAATCCGCGCGCATTTGTGACGCTTTTTTTCTTTTTTCAACTGCTTGGGCTGGGTAGAACAAGTGGGCCTGCTGGGGGCAACGTGGTCGTGGGGGCGGCCTTGTGACGGGAAGGCGGTCTTGCCGCCGGACTTTGTCACGCTGCGAAAGATGTGGGGTTCAAAGCGCCAACAGATGGGGCTTCGAACACTTCAGCCCTTGCTGCGCGCGACATCACCCGCCTTGGCCATGCCACAACCAACCGCCGTCTGCGCGGGGGCTTTCGTTGCCCGATCGCGCGACGGCACGGCGTCTTTCGGGGCGCTGCAGGGATGTGTGGGACTGGGCCCGATACCGGTCGGCCGGGGCGGGATGTGAAGGCAAGGGAATGAGTACGTCTGATTTCAACGCAACTGGCACAGGATCGGGGGGGCGGCGGGCCTTGACCCCGGATTCTGATCTGGTGCCGGTCGACACCTCGACCCGCAGTTCCGGGGCCAGCGGTTCTGGGGATTGTGTCGAAACAAGGGCAGAGGTGGGGTCGCCTCATGTCACCGCCGCTGTCGTCGGACCCGTGTCCGACGGCATCGTGTCGGGCACGAACGGCAGCGATCTGATCGACCTTGCCTACAGCGGCGATCCCGAGGGCGATCGCATCGACAACGGCGACTCGCTGCAGAATTTCATCGACACGCCGTTTGCATCGGACGTGCCCAGCAGCTTCTTTGCCGCCCCCGGTGGCGCAGTCGTTGGGGACGACCGCGACGCTATTCTGGCCGGCGGCGGCAACGACACGATCCTCGCCGGGGATGGCGATGACGTGGTTTATGCCGGCACCGGCGACGATAGCGTTTTCGGCGGATCGGGCAACGATGTGCTGGTCGGCGAAGACGGGGCCGATTCCCTCTCCGGCGGGTTCGGGATGGATCGGCTCTTTGGCGAAAACGGGCGGGACTATCTTGACGGCGGCTTCGACCGCGACCGTCTGTTTGGCGGCAATGACGAAGACACCCTGTTGGGCGGGGCTGGCGATGATGATCTTTACGGTGGCAATGCCAGGGATCTGCTTGATGGCGGCGACGGCAATGATCTGCTCGACGGGGGCGAGGGCGACGACACCCTGATCGGCGAAGACGGCAATGACCGTCTTCATGGCGGCAACGGCCAGGATCAGCTTGAGGGCGGCAACGACGACGACACGCTGGATGGCGGCCAGGGCGACGACACGCTCGATGGCGGCAACGGAAACGATTCGTTGATCGGCGATCAGGGCCAGGACCTGCTGATCAGTGGCGATGGCGATGACACGCTCGATGGCAGCCAGGGCGACGATCGCCTGCTGGGCGGCGACGGCAATGACAGCCTGATTGGCGGCGAGGGCAATGACTATCTCGTCAGCCAGGATGGCAACGACACGCTGATCGGCGGGGGCGGCGACGATCGCCTCTACGGCGGCGCGGACCGCGACCTGTTTTTCGGTCAGGCGGGCGATCAGATTTACGGCGGGTCCGAGGGCGATGATTTCGACACCCTCGACACCAGCCTCACCCCCTTCTTTCGCGTCGTGGACAAGCGCCCCGACAGCGACGGAAACGGCTTCGACGGCCGCGTCGAAGTTCTTGACGACAAAGGCAATGTCACTGGCTCTTACACATTTGAGAATATAGAAACCGTGCCCTGTTTTACCCCCGGAACATCCATTGCCACCCCCCGCGGCGAGATCGCCATCGAAGATCTGCGCGTCGGGGATCGCCTCATCACCCGCGACAACGGCCTGCAAGAGATCCGCTGGATCGGCCGCAAGTCGCTTGACTGGAAGACCCTCGCGGTCAACCAGCACCTGCGGCCGGTGCTGATCCGCCAGGGCAGCCTGGGCCACGATCTGCCCGAGCGTGACATGCTGGTCAGCCCCAACCATCGGATGCTGGTCGCCAACGAACGCACCGCGCTTTACTTCGATGAACACGAGGTGCTGGTGTCCGCCAAGCATCTTGTGAACCACCGCGACGTGAAGACAGTCGAAAGCCTTGGCGTCACCTATCTGCACCTCATGTGCGACCGGCACGAGGTGGTGCTGGCCAACGGGGCCTGGACGGAAAGCTTTCAGCCCGGGGACTACACGCTCAAGGGGATCGGCAACGCCCAGCGCCAGGAACTGTTCGAGCTGTTTCCGGAACTGCGCACCCCGGTCGGACGCGGCACCTACACCGCCGCGCGCCGCACGCTGAAACGCCACGAGGCGACGCTGCTGCACCGCTGACGCCGCCATCGGGGCGCCCTGTTTCGCCCCGCTAATGCCCGAATCCGCGCCTAGACCGCAGGAAACCACCGCCCTCCTTTTCGGGGGCGGCCTATCCGAGCGGATTGCATGGCAACGATCAACGGCACCGAAGGCAACGACACCCTGATCGGCGGCAACCCGCCCGATACGATCAGCGGCTTTGGCGGCGATGATCTGCTTGCCGGCAATGGCGGCAACGACCTGATCTCTGGCGGCGAGGGCAATGACACGGCCTATGGCGGCACCGGGCGAGACGAGATCTATGGTGACAATGGCGACGATCTGCTCGATGGCGGCAGCAACAATGACGAACTTTACGGCGGCGCCGGACAGGACACGCTGATCGGGGGCAGCAGCGGCGACACGCTGTCGGGCGGCGACGGGATTGACACGCTCGACTATTCCGCCTCGAACTCGGCCGTCTCGATCAACCTCGCGACCAATGCCGCGAGCGGCGGGCACGCATCGGGTGACACGATCAGCGGGATCGAGAACGTCACCGGCTCGACCTTCAACGACACGCTGATCGGCAGCGTTGTTGCCAACCTGATCGACGGCGGCAACGGCAACGATTCGCTTGCCGGAGGCGCGGGCAATGACACGCTCATCGGCGGCGCGGGCAACGACTCGCTTGATGGCGGCACGGACAACGATCTTCTTGAGGGCGGCGCGGGGGCCGACATCCTGTCGGGCGCGGCGGGATCGGACACTGCCAGCTATGCGGCCTCGGATGCCGGTGTTTCGGTAAACCTGCTGACCGGCGCCAGCACCGGCGGCCACGCCGCAGGCGATACGCTGAGCGGGATCGAGAACTTGACCGGATCGGTCCACGCCGACACCCTGATCGGGGGCAATGACGCGTCCATCCTGTCGGGCGGGGACGGGGCCGACCTGCTCGAGGGCAACAACGGCGATGACCTTCTCTCCGGCGGCCTCGGCAACGATACCCTGTCGGGCGGTCGCGGCGCAGATACGCTGGCGGGCGACGAGGGCAACGACCACCTTTACGCTGGCACGGGCGACGACAGTGTCAGCGGTGGCGCCAACGATGACCTGATCTACGGCGACAGTGACCGCCCCGGCACCTGGACCTACCGCTTCTATGACAAGGATTTCTCGTCGGCCAACGGCCAGGCGTTCTCGATCGAGACGGGCAGCACGCTGCGCCTCGAAGGCACGACAACGGATTTCAACCTTCTTTCACTGGCCCAGGTGGCGCGCGGCACCACCGGCGACCCGAATGATTTCGGCATCATTCTGACCTCCAGCTACACGGCCGGTGTGGCGGGGGTTTACCGCTTTGCCACGACCTCTGACGATGGCTCGACACTGCGGATCCTCGACGCCGACGGCAATCCGCTGACCTTCTCGAACCAGACCGGGTCGACGCTCGGCTTCCTCGACAATGATTTTCACCAGGCCGCGACAACGCGCTACGGGGATGTCACGCTCGAGGCGGGCCAAAGCTATACGATCGAGCTGCGTTTCTGGGAAAACGCCGGGCAAGAGGTGTTGGGAGCATCGGTCACGCCCCCCGGCGGGGTGTCGCAAAGCCTGATCGGCAATCCGGCGATCGGCAGCTCACCCGAAAACGCGGGCAACGACACGCTTCTTGGCGGCGACGGCAATGATACGATTTACGGCGAGGCGGGCAATGACAGCCTCGCTGGCGGGGCCGGGCTGGACCTGCTCTCCGGCGGCGATGGTCAGGATACGATCCTGGGCGGTCAGGACGCCGACAGCCTCTATGGCGGCGCGGGCAACGACCTGCTTTCTGGCGAAGACGGCGGCGACCTTCTTTCTGGCGATGCCGGTCGCGATACGCTGCTCGGCGGCGCCGGGGCCGACACGATGGCGGGCGGCGACGATGAAGACGTGATTGTGATCACGGTGGCCGCCGATGGCTTCAATGACTCGATCGACGGGGGCGAGGGGGGCTCGGATTCCGATATCCTCGATCTGACCAGCGCAGGCCCGTTGCGCGTCATCTATGACGACGGTTTCCCTGAAAACGGACGCGTCGATTTCCTCGATGCCAACAAGGCCGTCATCGGCACACTGACCTTTCGCAACATTGAAACCGTTGTGCCCTGCTTTACCCCTGGCACCCGGATCGACACGGCGACGGGTCTGGTTGCCGTCGAGACGCTGCAAGTGGGCGATCTGGTGATGACCCGCGATGGGGGCGCCCGCCCGCTGCGCTGGATCGGCCGGCGCGATCTGACGGTCGCCCAGCTTGCAGATCAGCCGGCGCTGATCCCGGTGCAGATCCGCGCCGGATCCCTGGGCGTGAACCTGCCCGCCCGCGATCTGGTCGTGTCCCCTCAGCATCGGGTGCTGGTCAGCGGTCCGCGCGCCGAAATGCTGTTCGGCGAGGATGAGGTGCTGGTGGCCGCCCTGCATCTTGTTGGCCAGCCTGGGATCAGCCGAGGCGGGGCAGGGCCGGTGACCTACCTGCACCTGCTGTTCGACCGGCACGAGATTATTTCGTCCGATGGTCTGTGGAGCGAAAGCTTCCAGCCCGGCGATCGCACCCTCGCCGGGATGGACGGGGCCCAGCGGGCCGAGATCGCGGCGCTTTTTCCCGGCCTGAACGTCAAGGCGCGCTTTGCCGCCGCCCGCCGTTCGTTGAAGGCGCATGAAGCGCGGGTTCTGTTCGCGGCCTAGGATTGGCGCGCACGCCAGGCAGCCCAGTCCTCGGGCGTATCCAGATCGGTCACCGCATGACGGGCGGGCAGGGCGATGAACTCGGTCTGTCCCGCATGGCGCGCCAGCACGTCACGCGCGCCCCTGTCGCCGTGCAACGCGGCAAGCTCGGGCCGAAACCGGGCCGGAAACAGAACCGGATGACCGGGCGTGCCATCGACCGCCGCCGCGCGCAGGATCAGGTCGGGCACGGCGCGATGCCGGTCGATCAGGCAGAGCAAGTCCGCGGTCGTGATCTCGGGCAGATCGGCCAACAGCAGCAGCAGGGGCCCTTCGCCCGTCGCTCGCACCCCGGCGCGGATCGAGGCTGCCATCCCTTCCGCGGCATCCGGCACGACTACCCGGCGCACCCCCAGACCTGCCAAGGCCGCCTCGCGCGCGGGCCGATCACGGGGCAGGGTCACG
>JBGSQL010000025.1:0-6350 GCA_041738105.1 Rhodobacter sp.
ACGCCCCCGACACCAACCCCAGGCCAATGGCCAGGCCCAGGCCGACCGCTGTTATCCGCATGCTAAGATTTTGACACCGCTTTCCTCCGGAAGTTCCACCACCAGCCGATCCAGCCCCCGCACCACGTCGGCCACCAGATCCCGGGGGTGCTCCACCCCTGGCGACAAGCGGATCAAGGTGTCGGACAGGCCCAACTCCGCACGGGTGGCGGCCGGGATGGACGCGCGGACCGCGCGACATCTTGGGCGCCGGACCCAGGGTAGCCTTGCCATCGTGAACCGCGATTTCCTGCGATTCGATCTGTTCCTCGTCGCGTCACCGGGCCTTGGCCCCCGCGACCTTGCGGATTTCCTCGCATCGCGCCCTGCCACGCGTCAGACCGTGACGCGGCCACAGGGGGCTATCGCAGACTACCGCCTGATCGACGCAGGGCTTGCCTACGGCGATGCCCTGCAATTCACCGCGGACTATGCCCAGATCGGGCTGGAGGTGGTCGCCAAGGTGCAGGGACTGCCGCGTTCAGAGGCATAAAACAGCTAAAAAGCCATGGGTTAAGAGGTGATACACCCTGCATCGCTATGTGTGGACGCGGGTGAGTGAAGGGTGACACGATGGCCGGGCAAGGCAATGCCGCGCCAGTCATCATCAAGCGCAAGAAGGTCGTTCAGGACGGCGGGCACCATGGCGGGGCCTGGAAGGTGGCGTATGCCGACTTCGTGACCGCGATGATGGCCTTCTTCATGCTGATGTGGCTGCTGAACGCGACAACCGAGAAACAGCGCAAGGGAATCGCGGATTACTTTAATCCGACGATTCCGATCAACCGGATCTCGGGGGGTGGGGACGGGGCGTTCGGCGGGGACAGCGTCTTTTCCGAGGATGTGTTCACCCAGATCGGCACCGGAGCGTCAGTTTCGCGCCCGACCGAAGCCCGCCAGGCGCGCGGGGTGAACAGGGAGGCCGCCAGTGCCGAGGCGGGTGGCATGGGCGCGGGAGAGGTGCTGGACGCGATCGAGCAGGTCTTGCTGGCGCGCGGCGGGGAAAGCATGACCATGGAGCGGATGCTGCGCCATGTCGTCAGCCGGGTGACGGATGAGGGGCTGGTCATCGAGATCTTCGATCTGGAGGATGCCGCCCTGTTTCGCGCCGATAGTGCTGAACCAGAGCCGGTTCTGGACGAAATCGCGACGGTCCTGGCCGAGGTGATCGGACTGGCCAGCAACCAGGTTGCGGTGCAGGGCCACGTGCGCGCCTATCCGGTCGTGCTGCTGCGCAATCCGGTGTGGGATCTTTCGGGCGCACGCGCCCAGGTGCTGCGCCAGAGGCTGGAAGCGGCGGGGTTGCCCCCCAAGCGTATCAGCCGCGTCGCCGCCCATGCCGATCGCGCGCCGGTCGCCGCCGATCCGATGGCCGCGCGCAACAACCGGATGGAGGTGATCCTGCTACGCCGTGACCGCTGATTGCCTCAAGCTTTAGCTGTTAGTGCGATCTTAAACCCACGGCTCCATTCCTAGCGCCAGACCAGCGACGATGCTGCAGAAAGGCGCAATCGAATGACCATTTCCTCTTCGCTCAACGCCGGCGTGGCGGGGCTGAATGCCAACGCAACGCGGCTTGCGACGATCTCGGACAATATCGCGAACTCGGCCACCTATGGCTATCGCCGGGCCGAGGCGGACTTCAGTTCGATGGTGCTGCAAAGCGGGAATGCATCGGGCTATTCGGCCGGGGGCGTTCGCGTTTCGACGATGCGGCTGATCGACGAGCGGGGGCCGCTCGTCAGCAGTTCGAATGCGACCGACATCGCGGTTGATGGGCGCGGAATGCTGCCGGTGACGACCTTGTCCGCAGCCGAAGGCGGCGGTGAGAGCTATCCACTCAACCTGATGACGACAGGTTCCTTCCGCGCCGACGAAAACGGCCTGCTGACGACGGAAACCGGGCTTGTCCTGATGGGTTGGCCGGCGCAACCCGACGGCACGATCCCCAATTTCTCTCGCGTCAGCGCCAGCGGGCTGGAGCCGGTCAGCATCAACCTGAACGAGTTTGCGGCAAATCCGACGACGACAATGACACTGGCGGTGAACCTGCCCGCGACGGAAACCGCCTCGACCGCCTCGGGCCAGGACCAGACGCTCGCCGTCGAGTATTTCGGCAACCTCGGCAATTCGGAAACCGTGGATGTCAGTTTTACCCCGACCATTCCTGCCACCGGATCGTCGAACACGTGGACGATGGTGTTGCGCGATTCCGCGTCGGGCGGGGCGATCGTTGGAGAATACACGCTGACCTTTGACGATGCTTTCGGCTCGGGCGGCACGCTTCTGTCGGTGGCGACCGTGACGGGTGGGGCCTATGACCCCGCGACGGGTCAGATCCCGTTGACCGTGGCCGGAACCACGATTGATCTGACGATCGGCCTGCCGGGTGCGACCAACGGAATGACGCAGCTTTCGGATACCTTTGCCCCAGTGACGGTGACGAAGAACGGCTCGCCCGTAGCCACCGTCGCCTCGGTTCAGATCGACGCGCGCGGCGATCTCTATGCGATCTATGACCAGGGCTTCACCCGCCGCATCTATCAGATCCCGCTGGTCGATGTGCCCAACCTGAACGGCCTGATTTCCGGCAGCAACCAGACCTACACCGTCTCGAACAACAGCGGGGCGATGTTCCTTTGGGACGCCGGAGAGGGGCCCACGGGCACCGTCCTGGGATTTGCGCGCGAGGAATCCGCCACCGATGTGGCCGGCGAACTGACGCAGCTGATCCAGACGCAGCGCGCCTATTCGTCGAACGCGAAGGTGATCCAGACCGTCGCATTGTCCTTGGCCGAAGAGACCGATTTGCCGGTCGAGATCTCGTCTTGTGTCTTGGCCAGGTTCGCGTTGATCCCCTTCAACGTCTGCAGGGCAACCATCGAACTCGTGTTGGTCAGAATCGAAGACATCTTGTCGTCACCTTTCTTGCACCTGGCGCTTTGCGCCCGGCGTGTGAATGGCCATCCGAAAGGATGGCGGGAAAGGGCGTTCTCGCCGTTGCGTCAGTCGCCTGCCGCGCCACCCCGGAGTTGGGATGCAGGGGCATCAAGCGCCGCCAAGTTCTAAGAGATTGCTAAGGCCGGTCGCGTCTATTTGGCGAATTTGAACAACTCAGCCGTTCTACAACCGTTGTGCCAGATGCGTGCCAGGCGTCACTGCCGCGTCACGCCGACCCGTTGGATCATAAGAGGAGAACCCGTCAGCAATCGCGCGGATCTCGGCCAGCCTGCGCCGCGCCGCCCTTATCCCCAGCGCCGCCGCCCCGAGCGTGGCCGCAGTACGCAACGCCCTTGCGCGCAGCCGCTCCAGATCGTCGGGGTGGATCGCGCCCCCGCCAGCCTGACGCACTGCGCCCAGGCTGGCATCAAGGGCCGCCGCACACTCTGGCAACTCGGCGATTCGCCCGGACCGCAAGGCTGCTTGCATCCTGTCCAGGTCCTGCATGATCAGATCAGCCCCGAGCTTCATCATCTCGCCCGCCCGTCATCGCCTGAAACAGTGTCTCGGCCAGCCCGATTCCTCCTGATCGCGCCATGGCGTTCGCCTGTTCCCGGCGAAGGAACGAGGCGAACTGGGTCTCTCCAATGCCGCCATCGAAGCCTGAGTGGGTTTGATCCAGCCCGACGTGGCCCAGCATCTCGAACAGAAAGGCAGCCTCCAGATCCTGTGCCAGTCGGTGCAGTTGCGCATCGGTCTTGTCGCGCGGCGGCGTCACCCGCGGATGGGACAAGGGCAAGACAGGATCCAGCATCATCGTCTCCTCATTCGGCACAATTTTTCCGACTATCGTCTCATTGCGGTAAACAGCCGGTAAGCAATTGGCGCGAAGTTTGGTTCGTCGACAGAAGTCGGGGGTATCATGCTGGCTGTCTCACTCTCCGTGGCCCCGGTGGCCGGATCCATGCAACCGCAGTCGGGGGCCGACGATCCCGACGGGGCGGCCGATTTTGCGGATGTCTTTCATGAGTCATCGGCTCCCCTGGCTCACCCGTCGACAATCGAAGCAGAAATCACCGAACCGGGCGAGGCAGCCGACACCTATCGATCAGCAATGTCGACGGAAGGGGGTGAGGCGCAGCAGTTTGCCGCCCTGACAAGCGGCGTCCTGCCCCTGATGCCTTTTCGAGGGGCTTCAGCTTTGCCTGCCGAACCCGGACGCGTGGCCTTGCTGAACCTCGACACACCGCCCCTGCCGTTGACCTTGGGGCAAGTGCCCTCGTCGGACCCGCCAACCCCCGTCACCCCCGTGACTGACGGCGTAGATGCCGTCACTCCTGGCGAAGGCTCTGCGTCGCGACCCGGGCAGCAGGCGCATCCCGGGCCTTCGATCGGGCCAGACGCCGCGCCACCTGCGGCGGCGCCGGTGACTGAGTCACCAGATTTGCCCGATGCCGCCAACGCTCTCACGCGAGGCACTCCACGAACTGACCCTTCGCCGGATATCTTGTCACGCGGCCTGCCGGAAAGTGGCCTTCTTGTGCGCACGACCGTGCAAGAAATCCCTGCCGACGCGCCCGCGCCGCGTGTGAAAAGCCGCGACGTCGGCGCAGTTCCCGCTTATTGGCAGCTTCGCGCCACGCCAGCTGCAGAAAGCGCCGAACTGACTCAGGTCCTGGCACCCACCGCCCCCGGATCCCCCATGGAGGGCGATCTGGCAATCATCGCCCCGCCGACCGAAGGCGCGCCAGCCTTGGGCGCATCTGCTCCGCTTGAACTGACCGTCCCGCAACCGAGCGCTGTGCCGACTGTCACCGGTGGCGCTGCGATGGCTACCGCTGCGGCAAGCGCTGACCCAAGCCAGATGCCCGGTCCCACGCTACCACCGACCATTGCCCGCGATCTGGCTGACATCGTAAGTCAGCGCCCGGATGCTCCAGTGGAATTGACGCTGGCGCCGGAAGAACTGGGCCGGGTCCGCGTGACCCTTTGGCACGAAGGCGATGCATTGCGCGTCGCAATCCAGGTGGAGCGGGGTGAAACGCTGGAGCTCTTGCGTCGAAACGCCGATGTGCTGATGGCCGAGATCCGGTCGGCCGGGTTCAGCGACGGCACGTTCAGCTTTTCGGGCTGGGGCCGCGCGCCCGCCGGCACCCCCTCGCCGAACCCGTCGCCAAAGGGCGACGAAAACGTACAAACAGGCTCTGCAAAACCGGAAATGCAGCCCCGCTTGCCACTTGCAAGCGGGCTCGACCTGCGCCTTTGAAAGGATAGACGATGACCGTGACTGCCCTGACCGGAACCGCGCCGACGCAACCCGCCCCGCCCGGCCCAAGCCCCCAGACCAAAGGGCTGATCGACTCGGATTTCGAGACATTCCTGAAGATGCTCACAACGCAACTGCAAAACCAGGATCCGCTCGATCCGATCGACAACTCTGACTATGCGGTGCAACTCGCGACCTTTTCGGGGGTCGAGCAGCAAGTTCAGACCAACGATCTGCTGCAGGGTCTGGGAAACCAGCTGAATGTTCTGGGAATGTCGGATCTTGCCGGCTGGGTCGGCAAGCAGGCACGGGCCGAGATGCCGGTCTGGTTTGATGGCAGCCCCGTCACTGTGGCTGCGACGCCCGCCGCGCAGGCCGACGCCGCACAACTGGTGGTGCGGGATGTCAACGACCGGGTGGTTGCCCGCACGCCCGTGCCACCGGACGCGACAGGTTTCGACTGGACGGGGACAGATGCTGCGGGCCAACCGCTGCCTGAGGGTCGATATTCCCTATCGCTTGAAAGCTATGCCGAGACCGTCTTGATCGAAACCAGCCCCGTGGAAAGCTATGCCGAGATAGTGGAAGCTCGGGGTGGCGCGGGCACGACCACCCTTCTTTTCCCCGGCGGGATAGAGGTGGCCGCAGACCGCATCACCGCCTTGCGTGCCGACTGACCGGCCTTGCCAGCGCGGCGCGGCGCGCCTAGCCTGCCGCCCCGATGATGCCGCCCATCCCCCTTTCAGCCGATGTTTTGGCCACACTTCCAGCGTTGCGCGGCTACGCTTGGACTCCGCTTGCCGGGGGGCGGACGAACCGGGTCTGGCACGTTGGCACAGCGGTGGTGAAATCCTATGATGCCGCTCTGGCCTCGCCGCTGTTTCCGAACGACCCCAGCGCAGAATCGCGCGCGCTTGCGCTGCTCGGGCCAGCCGGGCTCAGCCCACGGCTGATCGGCGCAGGGCAAGGGTGGGTTGCCTATGCCCATGTCGAGGGCGCGCCGTGGCAGGACGATCCGGCCCCCGTGGCGCAGGCCCTGCACCACCTGCACAAGCTTTCCGGCGAGGGCTTTCGGCCGCTGGCCTCGGGCAGCGCGGCCCTGCTG
>JBGSQL010000028.1:0-12485 GCA_041738105.1 Rhodobacter sp.
ATCCCCCGCACGACGCCCGAAGCGGCGGCGCGGACGGTCACGCCCGCCTCCATCGCCGCGAGCGAGGGCAGGGCGATGTCTGTGCCCTCGTGACCGTCATAGACCAGCGGGCCACAGGTGAAGTCGGTCGCCTCGGGCCCGGGGTCGCGGTCCATGTACTGCTGGATGAAGCAGGTCTCGCCCAGCCTGCAATCAATCGGCCAGTTCAATTCGAAAGCCCCCGCAGCCGGGGCTGCGAGGGCAAAGGTCAGGACTGCGGCGGTGCGGATCACTCCGCCGTCAGAAGCGGCGGCTTGGACCCGGCAAGGCGCGGCTTCTGCGGTTCTTCGATCTGGAGCTCGATGCCGTCGCCTTTCACGACCACCTTGACCACGCCACCTTTCGTCAGCTTGCCGAACAGCAGTTCCTCGGCCAGCGGCTTCTTGATGTGCTCCTGGATCACGCGGCCAAGCGGGCGAGCGCCCATCTTGTCGTCATAGCCCTTTTCGCCCAGCCAGGCCGCAGCTTCGGGCGAAAGCTCGATATGGACGTTGCGATCCATCAGTTGAGCTTCGAGTTGCAGCACGAACTTCTCGACCACTTGCAGGATGACCTCCTTGCCCAGGGGGGCGAAGGAAATCACCGCATCGAGACGGTTGCGGAATTCGGGCGTGAAGGTGCGCTCGATTGCCGCCGTGTCTTCACCGGTGCGCCGCTCGCGGCCAAAGCCGATGGCCGATTTCGACTGCTCCATCGCTCCCGCGTTCGAGGTCATGATCAGGATCACATTGCGGAAATCGACCTGCCGGCCGTTGTGATCGGTCAGCTTGCCATGGTCCATCACTTGCAGAAGGATGTTGTAGACATCCGGGTGCGCCTTTTCCATCTCGTCGAGCAACAAGACGCAATGCGGATGCTGATCCACACCGTCGGTCAACATCCCGCCCTGATCAAAGCCGACATAGCCGGGAGGCGCGCCGATCAGACGGCTGACCGCGTGTTTCTCCATGTATTCCGACATGTCGAACCGGAGGAGTTCCACACCAAGCGAACTGGCAAGCTGCTTGGCCACCTCGGTCTTGCCGACGCCGGTGGGGCCGGCGAACAGGTAGTTGCCGATCGGCTTTTCCGGCTCGCGCAGACCCGCCCGAGCCAGCTTGATGGCTGAACACAGCGCCTCCACCGCCTTGTCCTGACCGAAAACCACGCGCTTGAGCGTCTTTTCCAGATCGCGCAGCGTTTCGGCATCGTCCTTGGACACGGTTTTCGGCGGGATCCGGGCGATCTTGGCCACCACGGCCTCAATCTCCTTGATCCCGAGCGTCTTGCGGCGCTTGCTGTCTGGGACGAGGTGCTGGGCGGCACCCGCCTCGTCGATCACGTCGATCGCAGAGTCGGGCAACTTGCGGTCGTGGATGTAGCGCGCGGCCAGTTCCACCGCCGACTTGATCGCGTCAGAGGTGTAGCGCAGGTCGTGATGTTCCTCGAAATGCGGCTTGAGCCCCATCAGGATCTTGATCGCATCTGGAACCGAAGGTTCGTTCACGTCGATCTTCTGGAACCGGCGCGACAGAGCGCGGTCCTTTTCGAAGTGCTGCCGGAACTCCTTGTAGGTGGTGGACCCCATGCAGCGCAGCTTGCCGCCTTGCAGCGCGGGCTTGAGCAGGTTCGAGGCATCCATCGCGCCGCCCGAGGTCGCGCCGGCGCCGATCACGGTGTGGATTTCATCAATGAACAGGATCGCGTCCGGGTGATCCTCCATTTCCTTGACGACGGATTTCAGGCGTTCTTCAAAGTCGCCGCGATAGCGGGTGCCGGCCAGAAGCGCACCCATGTCGAGCGAAAAGATGGTGGCATGGGCCAGCACTTCGGGAACCTCATGGTTCACGATCTTGCGGGCCAGACCTTCGGCGATGGCGGTCTTGCCCACGCCAGGGTCGCCGACCAGCAGCGGGTTGTTCTTGCGCCGGCGGCACAGCACCTGGATGCACCGCTCTACCTCGGCTTCACGGCCAATGAGGGGGTCCACATCGCCCTTGCGGGCCTTGACGTTGAGATCGACGCAGTATTTCGACAGCGCGGATTCCTTGGCCTCGCCCGCTTCGGCCTTGGGCGTTTCCTGCTGCTCCTCGGCGCCGGTGACCGAGCGCGCCTCGCCATAGCTGGGATCCTTGGCCACGCCATGCGCGATGAAGTTGACCGCATCGTAGCGGGTCATGTCCTGTTCCTGCAGGAAGTAAGCCGCGTTCGATTCACGCTCGGCGAAGATCGCGACAAGGACGTTGGCGCCGGTGACTTCGGTGCGGCCCGAGGATTGCACGTGGATCGCCGCGCGCTGGATCACGCGCTGGAACGCGGCGGTGGGCACGGCTTCCGAGCCTTCGACATCGGTGACGAGGGTCGAAAGATCGTCGTCGATGAAATCGACGAGGGTCTTGCGCAGCTCATCCAGATCGACCGAGCAGGCCTTCATCACGCGGGCCGCGTCGGGTTCGTCGATCAGCGCCAGAAGCAGGTGTTCCAGCGTTGCGAGTTCGTGACGGCGGGCGTTTGCAAGTGCCAGCGCGCCGTGAATGGCCTGCTCGAGTGTGTTCGAAAACGATGGCACGTTCGGTGCTCCTGTTCCTCAGGGTCGGAGGAGGCGTCGTGCCCCGATCCAACCGTGGCCTGATAGGTTTAAAGTTCGGCTTTATTTTCCGCGCTTCAAGTTCTTTTTCCGTCCGATCGCCGTTTCTTTCGGCTTATGTGCAAAATGTGAACGCTTCCGGGCAAAGACGTGTCACTACCGGGAAAATCTGCTCAGAACCTGTCCTTTCGGGACCGGATCTCGGCAAAAACTGTTGCATCTTCGGCTTCGGGCATCCCGAGCCGCGCCTTCATGTCGGGCCGGGCAGCCCGCAGGAAGGGATTGGTCGCAATTTCGTCGGACAGGCGCGAGGGAACGGTCGGAATCCCCTTTTCCCGCGCTGCCTCGATATCCCCGATACGAGACATAAGCGCCGCGTTGTCGGGTTCAAGAGAGGCGGCGAACTGGGCGTTCGCGGCGGTGTATTCATGGCCCGAGCAGACGCGTGTTTCCGGTGGCAGGCGGGCGAGCGTGGAAAGGCTGGCCCACATCTGCGCGCCGGTGCCTTCAAACAGACGGCCGCAGCCGCAGGCCATCAACGAGTCGCCGGTAAAGACAAGGCTCGAGGCCGGGAAGTCATAGGCGACATGGCCGATCGTGTGACCGGGCACGTCGATGACCTGACCCGCCTCGGCGCCGATGCTGACGGTCTGGCCCGGGGCAAGCGCAAGGTCGAGCGGTGGCAGGCGATGGGCGTCGGCGGCGTTGCCCACGACCTGTGCGCCAGTGGCCGCGCGCAGGGCCGCGACCCCCTGGATGTGATCGGAATGGTGATGGGTGATCAGGATGTGGGTCAGGTGCCACCCCCTTGCCTTCAGGGCTGCAAGAATGGGCTCCGGGTCTGGTGCGTCGATCGCCGCCGTCTGCCCGCTTGCCGCGTCATGGATCAGGAAGGCGTAATTGTCGCGCAGGCAGGGAATTGTGACGAGTTCAAGCGGCATGGTCTTGGGCTCCGTCTTGCTTATATGCTGGCGTGACAATCGCCCGGAAGAATGCCCGCTGCAATGCACCTCGATGTGGTCGACCTGCGCAACTTCTACTATCGCACCCAGCTTGGCCGGGTGGCGCAGCGTGCCATCCGTGACACCGTGCTGTCACTGTGGCCCTCGGCGCAGGGGCAGACTGTGGTGGGCTTCGGCTTTGCCGTGCCCCTGCTGCGCCCATACCTGCAGGATGCCAGGCGGGTCGTGGCGCTGATGCCGGGACAGCAGGGGGTGATGCCCTGGCCTGCAGGCATGGAAAACGTCTCGGTTCTGTCCGAGGAAACCAGCTGGCCGATCTCGACGGGCCTGGTGGACAGGCTGCTGGTGATGCACGGGCTGGAGACATCCGTGGAACCCTCGGCGCTGCTCGACGAATGTTCCCGCGTGCTGGGGCCGGGTGGCAAGGCGCTGTTCATCGTGCCCAACCGTTCGGGGCTGTGGGCGCGGCGCGATGGCACGCCCTTCGGGTTTGGCCGGCCCTATTCACTGTCGCAGCTGGAAGCGCAACTGAAGCACCACGCCTTCACGCCAGAGCGCAGCCAATCCACGCTTTTCGCGCCGCCGTCGAGCCGGCGCTTCTGGCTGCGCACGGCAGACTTCTGGGACGGGACGGGGCGGCGGGTGTTGCCCTGGCTCGCTGGGGGGGTGCTGGTGGTCGAGGCGTCGAAGCAGACCTATGCCCCGACGCGGCCCGGTCTGCGCGAGGTGGTCCGTCGACCGCTGCGTGTTCTGGAGGGCCTGCCGGCGCCCGTGCCGACACCCAGGCTGGAACGCACCCCGGCCAGCCGCTGATTCACCCTTCGCGCCCTCGGCGTGCCGCAGCGCGGCAGGGCCAAAGCGTCGCATCCGGTGCAAGGCCGCCAGCAGGGCTTTTTTTCCTGGGTCTGGTGCCCTCGCGAAGCCGTGACCTACATGGTTGCAGGGTTTCTGCGCCTCTGCTACACCCGCGCCGAAATCGAGACGCACGCAGGCCGCGCGCGCCACTGGCTGAGTCTAGTCTCAACCGTTGGTCGTACCAGGGCCAGACGAAGAAAACGGAAGGATCGACGTGTCCGAAACAGCTTCGATGTCCACTGGAATTGCCGGCCGCTATGCCGCCGCCGTGTTTGAATTGGCGAAGGATGGCAAGGCGCTGAAAACACTCGAGGCCGATGTGGACGCGCTCGACGCGGCGCTGACAGCAAGCGCGCCGTTGCGCGAAATGATCGCCTCGCCGTTGATCTCGCGCGATGAACAGGGTGCTGCGATCGCCGCGATCGCCGCGAAGATGAAACTGTCCGACCTGACCGCGAACACGCTGGGTCTGATGGCCGCGAAGCGCCGTCTGTTCGTTTTGCCGGCGCTGATCAACGTGTTGCGCGAACGGATCGCAACAGAGAAGGGCGAAGTTACCGCCGAGGTCATCTCTGCGACCGCGCTGAGCGCAGAGCAAAGCGCGAAGCTGACAGCAACGCTCAAGGCGCGGGTCGGCAAGGACGTGAAGTTGAAAACCATCGTGGATGAGAGCCTGATTGGCGGACTCGTCGTGAAACTGGGCTCGATGATGATCGACACGTCGATCCGCGCCAAGCTCGCAGGCCTGAAGAATGCAATGAAAGAGGTCGGATAATGGGTATCCAAGCGGCTGAGATTTCTGCGATCCTGAAAGAGCAGATCAAGAACTTTGGCAAGGATGCCGAAGTGGCCGAAGTTGGCCGCGTTTTGTCGGTTGGTGACGGGATCGCCCGGGTCTATGGCCTCGACAACGTTCAGGCTGGCGAGATGGTGGAGTTTCCGGGCGGCATCCGCGGGATGGCGCTGAACCTCGAAGTCGACAACGTCGGTATCGTGATCTTCGGGTCCGACCAGGACATCAAGGAAGGCGACGTCGTCAAGCGCACCAAGTCGATCGTGGACGTGCCTGCGGGTGACGCGCTGCTGGGCCGGGTGGTGGATGGCCTTGGCAACCCGATCGACGGCAAGGGCGCGATCAAGACGACCGAGCGTCGCGTGGCCGATGTGAAGGCTCCTGGCATCATCCCGCGGAAATCGGTGCACGAGCCGATGGCGACCGGCCTGAAGGCCGTGGATGCGATGATCCCGATTGGCCGTGGCCAGCGCGAACTGATCATCGGCGACCGCCAGACCGGCAAGACCGCTGTCGCGCTGGACACCATTCTGAACCAGAAGGTCTATAACGACGCCGCCGGTTCGGATGAAAGCAAGAAGCTTTATTGCATCTACGTTGCGATCGGACAGAAGCGTTCGACCGTGGCGCAGCTGGTGAAGAAGCTGGAGGCAACCGGCGCGATCGACTACACGATCGTTGTCGCGGCAACCGCGTCGGACCCTGCGCCGATGCAGTTCCTGGCGCCCTATTCCGCGACTGCGATGGCCGAGTTCTTCCGTGACAACGGCCGCCATGCATTGATCATCTATGATGACCTTTCGAAACAGGCTGTGGCCTACCGCCAGATGTCGCTGCTGCTGCGCCGCCCGCCAGGGCGCGAAGCCTATCCGGGCGACGTGTTCTACCTGCACTCACGCCTGCTGGAACGGTCGGCCAAGCTGAACGAGGATTTTGGCGCCGGCTCGCTGACCGCGCTGCCGATCATCGAGACCCAGGGTGGCGACGTGTCGGCCTTCATTCCGACCAACGTGATCTCGATCACCGACGGCCAGATCTTCCTTGAGACCGAGCTGTTCTATCAGGGCATCCGCCCGGCCGTGAACACCGGCCTTTCGGTGTCGCGCGTCGGATCGTCGGCCCAGACCAGTGCGATGAAGTCGGTGGCCGGCAAGGTGAAGCTGGAACTGGCGCAATATCGCGAGATGGCGGCCTTTGCGCAGTTCGGATCTGACCTCGACGCCTCGACCCAACAGTTGCTGAACCGGGGTGCGCGCCTGACCGAATTGATGAAGCAGCCGCAATATGCGCCGCTGACCAATGCCGAGATCGTCTGTGTGATCTTTGCCGGTACGAACGGCTATCTCGACAAGGTTGCGGTCGGGGATGTGGTCCGGTTCGAGCAGGGTCTGCTGAAGCACCTGCGGACCAAGGGCCGCGCGCTGCTGGACGACATCACCACGAACGACCGCAAGGTTGCAGGTGATCTTGAAAAGGCAATCCGCAAAGAACTTGACGCCTTCGCGAAAGACTTCGCCTGAGGGCGCGGCAGGGAGATAACGGATGCCCAGCCTCAAGGATCTCAAGAACAGGATCGGAAGCGTCAAGAACACGCGGAAGATCACCAAGGCCATGCAGATGGTCGCGGCGGCAAAACTGCGCCGCGCCCAGGAAGCGGCCGAGGCCGCGCGCCCTTTCGCCGAGCGCATGGGGGCGGTGATGACAGGTCTGGCCGCCTCGGTGGGCGGCAGCGACCAGGCCCCGCGGCTGTTGAGCGGCACCGGATCGGACAAGGTGCATCTGCTGGTCGTCATGACGGCCGAGCGCGGCTTGTGCGGCGGGTTCAACTCGACCATCGCGCGTCTTGCGCGCCATCATGCGAACGCTTTGCTGGCGGATGGCAAGACGGTCAAGATCCTGACCGTTGGCAAGAAGGGCCGCGAGCAGTTGAAGCGCGACCTGTCGCAGCATTTCATCGGTCACGTTGATCTGAGCGAGGTCAAGCGGATCGGGTATGTGAACGCGCAGGCCATTGCGCGGGACGTGCTGAAGCGCTTTGACGAGGGCGAGTTTGACGTGGCGACGCTGTTCTTCAACCGTTTCCAGTCGGTGATCGCGCAGATCCCGACCGCGCAGCAGGTGATCCCCGCCGTGTTCGAAACGGGCGCCGTCTCGTCGCTCTATGATTATGAACCCAGCGAAGAGGGCGTTCTGGCCGACCTTCTGCCGCGCAACGTCGCGACGCAGGTGTTCACGGCCCTTCTCGAAAACGGGGCCTCGGAACAGGGCGCGCGGATGAGCGCCATGGACAACGCGACGCGCAACGCGGGCGACATGATCAACCGGTTGACGATTCAGTACAACCGGTCACGCCAGGCCGCGATCACCAAAGAGCTTATCGAGATCATTTCGGGCGCTGAGGCGCTCTGAGGAACCGGAGAAACGACATGGCAAAAGCGAAAGCACATGGCAAGGTGACGCAGGTCATCGGCGCCGTCGTGGACGTGCAATTCGAAGGGTCGCTTCCCGCGATTCTGAATGCGCTTGAGACGGAGAACAACGGCAAGCGCCTGGTTCTGGAAGTGGCGCAGCACCTGGGCGAAAGCACCGTGCGCTGTATCGCCATGGATGCGACCGAGGGTCTGGTGCGTGGGGCGCCCGTGGCTGACCTTGGCGCGCCGATCTCTGTTCCGGTGGGCGATGCCACGCTGGGCCGTATCCTGAACGTGATCGGCGAGCCGGTGGACGAGAAGGGTCCGGTCAATGCGACCGAGTTTCGCCCGATCCACCAGCCCGCGCCATCTTTCGCCGATCAGGCCACGGAATCGGTGGTGCTGGTGACAGGCATCAAGGTGATCGACCTGCTGGCGCCCTACGCCAAGGGCGGCAAGATCGGCCTCTTCGGCGGCGCCGGCGTGGGCAAGACGGTTCTGATCATGGAACTGATCAACAACATCGCCAAGGTGCACTCGGGCTATTCGGTGTTTGCCGGTGTGGGCGAGCGGACTCGCGAAGGGAACGACCTCTATCACGAGATGATGGAATCGGGCGTCATCAAGATCGACGACCTGACCGCATCGAAAGTGGCCCTTGTCTATGGCCAGATGAACGAGCCGCCGGGTGCGCGCGCCCGTGTTGCGCTGACCGGTCTGACGCTGGCCGAACAGTTCCGCGACCAGTCGGGCACGGACGTGCTGTTCTTCGTGGACAACATCTTCCGCTTCACCCAGGCAGGTTCGGAAGTGTCGGCGCTGTTGGGCCGTATTCCTTCGGCTGTGGGCTATCAGCCGACGCTGGCCACCGACATGGGTGCCTTGCAGGAACGCATCACTTCGACCAAGGCGGGATCCATCACCTCGGTGCAGGCGATCTATGTGCCGGCGGACGACCTGACCGACCCGGCGCCGGCGACATCGTTTGCGCACCTCGATGCCACCACGGTGCTGTCGCGCGCGATCTCGGAACTGGGGATCTACCCGGCGGTTGACCCGCTCGACTCGACCTCACGCCTGCTCGACCCGTCGGTGATCGGGGAAGAGCATTACAACGTCGCGCGTCAGGTGCAGGGCACCTTGCAGCGCTACAAGTCGTTGCAGGACATCATCGCCATTCTGGGGATGGACGAACTGAGCGAAGAGGACAAGCTGACCGTGGCGCGCGCCCGCAAGATCCAGCGTTTCCTGTCGCAGCCGTTCGACGTGGCCAAGGTGTTTACCGGATCGGACGGCGTGCAGGTTCCGCTGGAAAAGACCATTGCCTCTTTCAAGGCGGTGGTGAATGGCGAGTACGATCACCTGCCGGAAGCGGCGTTCTACATGGTCGGCGACATTGATGAAGTGGTGGCCAAGGCACAGCGTCTGGCTGCGGCCGCGGCCTGAGGAGGCATCATGGCAGGCATGCTGCAATTCGACCTCGTGTCACCGGAACGCAGGCTTGCCTCGTTTCCCGTGACCGAGGTGGGCATCCCCGGCGCGGGCGGTGACATGACGGCAATGGAGGGTCACGAGGCCACCATCACCACGTTGCGCCCGGGCCTGTTGCGCGCCCATGGCGCAGAGGGTTTGAAAACCTACTGCGTGACCGGTGGCTTTGCCGAGATCACGGCATCGAGCGTGTCGATCCTGGCGGAAAGTGCGACCCCGGTCGAGGAACTGACAGCGAACGCATTGGACGGAATGATCGATGAGGCGCGTGCCCTTGCGGCCAGCGCCTTGCCCGAGAACCGCGATGCGGCCGAGAAGTTGGTTCAGGACATGATCGAGATGAAAGCGGCCGCGGGCCACTGATCCGCAGTGCTATCAGCAAGAGGGGCCCCGCACTGCGGGGCCTTTTTCATTGATTGATCAAACTTTTGCCCGGATTGTCAGCAAAGCCTGAAAAAAACCGGGACCATCATGAAGCGGATCAGCAGCGGAAAGATCGGAGTGGCGCAAGGCTCGCAAGTCTTGTTCTCTGACTATGCCGATGGTGGGCCGATGTGGACGGGATCGGGGCCGCGCGAAAGCCGGCACAAGGTGACCTTTTCCCAGGCCTTTCGCGACGCTCCATCTGTCATGGTGTCGATCTCGATGTGGGATCTTGACCAGAAGACCAATGCCCGCGCTGATATCAGCGCCGAGAGGGTCACGCGAACCGGGTTTCAACTGGTGTTCCGGACTTGGGGCGATACCCGCGTGGCGCGCATCCGGGCCGACTGGATGGCGATTGGCCCTCTGCGCGACGACGATGATTGGGATATTGCCTGAGCCGGTTGCACCCTGACGGGCGTTATGCGGCAGGGATCAGCGCGAATACAGCCCTTCGTAGATCGGCACCAGCGTATCGGTGTCGAACAGCGAGGACACCGAGGTGCCATTCCAGATATTCAGGATCGCCTGGGCGAACATTGGCGCGGTCGGCACGATGCGGATGTTAGAGGCGACCTTTACCTTGTCGCCCTGTTCGATGCTGTCGGTGATGACGAGGCTTTTCATCACGGATTTCTGGATCCGCTCGACGGCCGGGCCAGACAGCACACCATGCGTGATGTAACTGTGCACTTCGGTCGCGCCATTCTCGATCAGCACCTGGGCCGCCTTGCACAGCGTGCCGGCGGTATCGCAGATGTCATCGACGATGATGCATTTCTTGCCCTCGACACTGCCGATCACCGTCATCCCGGCGATCTCACCGGCTTTTTCACGGCGTTTGTCGACGATGGCGAGCGGCGCGTTGATCCGCTTGGCAAATTCTCGCGCCCGCGCCACGCCGCCGACGTCGGGCGACACGACCATCAGATCCTCCATCTGATCCTTGAAGTGATGCTCGATATCCAGGGCGAAGACCGGCGAGGCATAGAGGTTGTCCACGGGGATGTCGAAGAAGCCCTGAATCTGCGCCGCATGCAGATCAAGTGTCAGCACCCGGTCGACACCCGCCTGTGTGATCAGGTTCGCCACCAGCTTGGCGCTGATCGGGGTGCGGGCCTTGGCGCGGCGGTCCTGCCTTGCGTAGCCGAAGTAGGGGATCACGGCGGTGATGCGGCTCGCGCTGGAGCGGCGCAGCGCGTCGGTCATGATCAGCAGTTCCATCAGGTTGTCGTTGGCGGGGTTCGACGTGGACTGGATGATGTACATATCCTCACCCCGGACGTTTTCGAACACTTCAACGAAGATTTCCTGATCGTTGAACCGTTCCACCCGCGCCTCAACGAGATTGACGCTCATCCCCCGGTGCATCGACATGCGCCGCGCGATGGATTTGGCCAAGGTCTGGTTGGCGTTTCCGGCGATGAGCTTGGGTTCGGTGATGGCGGGCATTCGGGGGGCTCCGGTGGCAGCGGTGAGTTGCGTTGACACCGCTTATCACCCGGTTAGGGTCTTGCAAACCGTGACCGGGGGGCCGCAACGCAAATGGTACAGATCGACTACTTTTTCGCACCGATGTCGCCATTTACCTATCTCGCTGGCGCGGGGCTGGAGGAGATTGCCGCGCGGCATGGGGCCAAGGTCCGCTACATTCCGGTCGATGCCCCGGCGCTGTTTCTGCGTACCGGCGGTCAGTTGCTGCCCGACCGGCACGAGAGCCGCAAGGCCTATCGGCTGCAGGAGCTGCGGCGGGGTGCCCGCAAGCGCGGCGTCCCGATCCTGATGCCGCCACCGTTCTTTCCGGTGAACCCCGCGCCCGCCAGCTATGCCATCATCGCGGCAGCCAAGGCGGGGGGCGGTGATCTGGCCGGTTTGGTGCAGGCCTTCCCTCATGCGGTCTGGGCCGAAGGGCGCAACATTGCGGAAGATGAGGTCGTGAGGGCGCTTCTGGCGGCCCATGGATTTGATCCCGGTGTCGCCGACCGCCATATGCTGGCGGCTGCTGAAACCTATGCGGGCAACCTTGAAGAGGCGGCGTCGCGCGGCGTCTTCGGAGTGCCCTTCTACCTTGTGGGCGACGAGGCGTTCTGGGGGCAGGACCGGCTTGCCGATCTGGACCTGCATCTTGCTGGAAAGCTCTGATGCCTGAGGATATTGTCGTCGACGCGCTGACCCCGACGCGGGTCTGGGACAGGGGTGGCGCCCGGCCTGTGCTGGCGTTGCACTGCTCGCTTGCCCATTCGGGGGCTTGGGCGGGGCTTGCCGACCGCCTGCATGGGGTGACGATTACTGCGCTGGACCAGCCGGGCCATGGCAGGGCTGCCGATTGGGATGGGCGGGAAGAGATTCATGCGCTGACGGCGCGGCTTTCGACGGGGCTTGCCCAGAGGCTGGGGGCAGGCACCAAGATCGATCTTTTCGGGCATTCCTTCGGGGCGACCGTGGCGCTGCGGATCGCGCTGGAACGCCCTGATCTGGTGCGCAGCCTGATGCTTGTTGAACCGGTGATCTTTGCGGCGGCCAAGGAGGATGCGGCATATCCGCCGTTCCGGGCAGACCATGAACGGGTTGCCGCGCTGCTGGCCGAGGGCAGGCCGGACGCGGCGGCGGCGGTCTTTCATGCCGCCTGGGGGACGGGCGAGCCCTTTGCCGACCTGCCCGAACGGCAACGGGCCTATATCGTCGCCCGCATGTTCCATATCGGGGCGCAAAACCCGGTTTTGCTGGATGATGCGGCGGGCCTCTTGCGCCCCGGCGGGCTTGAAGGGCTGGCCTGCCCGGTCCTGATGGTGGAAGGCGGGGCAAGCCCGCCGATCATCAACGCGGTGCAGGCGGCACTTTGCAGGCGGCTGCCAAAGGCGACCCGGGTGATCGTGCCCGGGGCGGGGCACATGGTGCCGATCACCAATCCGGAGGCGGTGGCCCGGGCCGTGCAGATGCACCTG
>JBGSQL010000238.1:0-4845 GCA_041738105.1 Rhodobacter sp.
TGACGCGGCGCTGGTTGTGGCGGAAGATCCGCGCGCCGCGCTGGCCTGGGCGGCGGCGCTGTGGTCGGGCCGGCAACCCGAAACCATGGTCGCGGTGACGGGCACCAACGGCAAGACATCCGTCGCGACCTTCACACGCCAGATCTGGACCGCCCTGGGTCATCCCGCGATCAACATCGGGACCACGGGGGTCGAGGGGGCGTGGGATGCGCCTTCGGCCCATACCACGCCCGAACCGATCACGCTGCACGGCCTGCTAGCCGATGCCGCCGAGGCCGGGATCACGCACGCCGCGATGGAGGCGTCGAGCCACGGTCTCGATCAACGTCGATTGGACGGGGTGCGGCTGAAGGCGGCGGCGTTCACCAATTTCACCCAGGACCATCTGGATTATCACCGGACCTTCGAGGCGTATTTCGCCGCAAAGGCCGGGCTGTTCGACCGGGTCTTGCCCGAAGATGGCGTCGCAGTTGTCAACATCAACGATCCGCGCGGCGCCGATATCGCGACGATCGCCGAGGCGCGCGGGCAGCGGTTGTTGCGCGTGGGACATGCTGCGGGGGCAGATCTGCGCATCATCGGGCAGCGTTTCGACGCGACCGGGCAGGATCTGCGCCTGTTCTGGCGTGGCCATGCAAGCCAGGTCCGGCTGGGGCTGATCGGCGGGTTCCAGGCCGAGAACGTCGCGCTTGCCGCCGGGCTCGCCATCGCTTCGGGCGATAGGCCAGAGGCGGTCTTTGCCGCGCTGCCCTCGCTGCGCACCGTGCGCGGACGGATGCAACTGGCCGGAACGCGCCGCAACGGTGCGGCGGTCTACGTCGACTATGCCCATACGCCCGATGCCATCGAAACCGCACTGAAGGCGCTGCGCCCGCATGTCCTGGGGCGGATCGTGATCGTCTTTGGCGCCGGGGGCGACCGGGATACGGGCAAGCGCCCACTGATGGGGCGGGCGGCGGCAGCGCATGCCGATGTGGTGTTCGTGACCGATGACAACCCCCGGTCCGAGGATCCGGCCAGCATCCGTGCCGCGATCCTGGCCGCTTGCCCCGACGCGAATGAGGTTGGCGACCGGGCCGAGGCGATCCTGCGCGGCGTCGATGCACTTGGTCCGGGGGATGCGCTGCTGATCGCGGGCAAGGGCCATGAGGCCGGCCAGACCATCGCGGGCCATGTCTATCCGTTCGACGATGTGGAACAGGCCAGCGTCGCCGTGGCCGCGCTGGACGGGGTGATCTGATGCCGCCGCTCTGGACATCCGACGAGGCTGCTGCCGCGACACGGGGCAAGGCGATCGGCCAGTGGCAGGCGCATGGCGTCTCGATCGACACGCGGACGCTGCAGCCCGGCGATCTGTTCGTGGCCCTTCGGGATGTGCGCGACGGGCACGAATTTGTCGCCCAGGCGCTGGCCAAGGGGGCGGCGGCCGCGCTGGTTTCGCACCGCCCCCAGAACGTCGCCAAGGAGGCACCGCTGCTGATCGCCCCCGACGTGCTGGCGGCGCTGACCGATCTGGCCCGCAGCGCCCGCACCCGGACGCGTGCCAAGGTGATCGGCGTGACCGGGTCGGTCGGCAAGACCTCGACCAAGGACATGCTGCGCACCGTCCTGACCGGGCAGGGTCGCACCCACGCGGCCGAAGCCAGCTACAACAACCATTGGGGGGTTCCCCTGACGCTGGCGCGGATGCCGGCTGATCTGGACTTTGCCGTGATCGAGATCGGCATGAACCATCCGGGCGAAATCGCGCCGCTTGCGCGTCTTGCCCGGCTCGATGTCGCGCTTGTCACCACGGTGGCGGCCGCGCATCTGGAGGCGTTCGCAAGCGTGGCCGAGATCGCCGCGGAAAAGGCCTCGATCCTGCAAGGCGTCGTGCCCGGCGGCACCGCGATATTGCCTGCGGATCTGGAGGTGACACCGATCCTGCTGGCGGCGGCAGAGGGACTTGGGCTGCGCGTCATCCGGTTCGGACAGGGCGATGCGGCCGACTACCGGCTGTGCGAGATCCACCAGACCCCGGACGCGACCGTGGTGAAGGCCACCGCGAGCGGCGCGCCGATCTTGTTCAAGGTGCGCACACCGGGGCAACATTTCGCCCGCAACGGCCTTGCGGTGCTTGCTGCGGCCGACGCGCTGGGCCTCGATCCGACGATTGCGGCCAATGATCTGGGCGAATGGGCCCCGCCGGCCGGGCGCGGCACGCGCGAGCGGATCGTGATGGATCCGGTCGAGGACCAGAGCTTCGAGTTGATCGACGATGCGTTCAATGCAAACCCGGCGTCGATGGCGGCCAGCCTCGATCTGCTGGCGCTGCTCCCGCCGACCGATGGTGTGGGGCGGGTCGGGCCGGGCCGGCGCATCGCGATCCTGGGCGACATGCTGGAGCTGGGCGCGACCGAACTGGACTTGCATCGTGCGATTGCCACCCATCCCGCGCTGGACAGCGTGGCGATTGTCCACTGTGTCGGGCCACGGATGCGCGCGCTGCATGAGGTTCTGCCGGCCCGCCAGCGCGGGATCTGGGTCGAGACGGCCGCGGAACTGGTGCCGCAGGCCAGAACACTGGTCGATGCCGGCGATATCGTGCTGGTCAAGGGATCCAAGGGCATCAAGGTGTCGCACGTCGTTGACGCTCTGCGCAAATTGGGGCAGGCGGTCGCCCAGGCTCATCAAGGGACGGACTGAATGCTCTACTGGCTTACCCAGTTCTCGGACGGCGGCGACATTTTCAACCTGTTCCGCTACATCACCTTCCGGGCCGGAGCGTCGTTCTTTACGGCCCTGGTATTCGGGTTCATCTTCGGTCGACCGCTGATCGATCTGCTGCGCCGCCGGCAGGGCAAAGGTCAGCCGATCCGCGACGACGGGCCGCAAGGCCACTTCATCAAGGCGGGAACGCCGACGATGGGGGGGTTGCTGATCCTGTCCGCACTGACGTTCTCGACGCTGCTCTGGGCACGGCTCGACAATCCTTACATCTGGATCGTTCTGTTTGTGACACTGGCCTTCGGTCTCATCGGGTTTGCGGATGATTTCGCAAAGGTGACCAAACAGAACACCAAGGGTGTTTCGTCGCGCGTACGTTTCGGCCTCGGGCTGTGCATTGCGGCGCTTGCGGCCTTTGCTGCGGCCCGGTTCCATCCCGAAGCGCTGACCAACCAGTTGGCGATGCCGTTCCTGAAGAATGTGCTGCTCGATCTGGGCCTGTTATTCGTGCCCTTCGGCATGATCGTCATCGTCGGGGCGGCAAATGCGGTGAACCTGACAGACGGTCTGGATGGTTTGGCGATCATGCCGGTGATGATCGCCGCGGCGACGCTGGGCGTGATCTCCTATTTCGTCGGCAACTTCACTTTCACCGAGTATCTGGGCGTGCATTTCGTTCCGGGGACAGGTGAGATCCTGATCTTTTGCGCGGCGCTGATCGGGGGCGGGCTGGGCTTTCTGTGGTACAACGCCCCGCCTGCCGCGGTGTTCATGGGCGACACCGGATCGCTCGCTCTGGGGGGCGCACTGGGGGCCATTGCCGTCTGCACCAAACACGAAATCGTGCTGGCCATCGTTGGCGGGCTGTTCGTGGTCGAGGCACTGTCGGTCATCATCCAGGTGCTGTACTTCAAACGCACCGGCCGACGGGTGTTCCTGATGGCGCCGATCCACCATCACTTCGAGAAGAAGGGCTGGGCAGAACCGCAGATCGTTATCCGGTTCTGGATCATCTCGCTGATCCTCGCGCTGATCGGGCTTGCCACTCTGAAGGTCAGGTAGTCTTGGGGCCAGGCAAAGCCGGATGGCGGCAGGCGGCAGGGGCCTGAACGCACCATCACCAACAGAAAGCCGGAGATCGCCATGCCCCGTCCGCTGCATCCGACCGCGCTGATCACCGGCGCAAACCGCGGTATCGGTCGCGCGATCGCGGCGGGGTTGAAGGCCAAAGGGTGCCGGGTCACGCTGTCCGCCCGCAACGAGGTCGAGGGGCGCAAGGCTGCGGCAGAACTGGGCACGGCTTTTGTCCGCCTTGATCTGGCGGATCCCGATACCGCCTGTGAAGCGGTGGTGCAGGCGGGCGGCTTTGACATCCTGATCAACAATGCGGGTGTGCTGCGCGACGTTTCGCTGCTGGACCGGCGGTCGGACTTCGACGAAGCGATGGAGGTGATGGTGGCAGCCCCGCTGGACCTGATCCGGCTGAACGTGCCCCATTGGCGTCGGACCGGCTGGGGGCGGATCGTGAACCTGTCGTCAGGTTGGGGCAGCTTTGCCGAAGGGCTTGAGGGGCCGGGTGCCTACGGTGTCGCCAAGGCGGCGTTGAACGCCCTGACGCGGGCCTTGCCGCGCGATCTGCCGGCTGGGGTAAAGATCAATGCGGCCTGTCCGGGCTGGGTCGCCACCAGGATGGGCGGCGCCGAAGCCCCGCTGAGCCCGGACGCGGGCGCGGATACCCCGATCTGGCTGGCCCTCTTGCCCGAGGATGGGCCGACGGGCGGCTTCTTTCGCCGCCGCCAGCCGATTGCTTGGTAAGGCCCGGGCCGCGCCGACCTGCGGGGCAGACGCGCAGGGTCGGCCCTTGATCCGCCGTGCAAGGCAACAGGGACACGGCGGCCGGTCGAGCGCTTGCGCCACGATCTGGGCGGAACATTTTATTCGGCGCCCTTGCGGCGCGGGCGCGGGCCGCTCATTCTCGCGCGCGATCCAGAAGGGAACGTCATCATGATTGCGGTACGCGGGCAGGAGGGCCGGAAAGTTGCGGTGCTGGGCCTAGGTCGGTCGGGCCTTGCGACAGCGCGCGCGCTGCGGGCGGGGGGGGCAGAGCCGCTGGTCTGGGACGATGGCGCCGAGGCTCGC
>JBGSQL010000242.1:0-1799 GCA_041738105.1 Rhodobacter sp.
CCGAGGCGATGGCCGCGCTGATCGATGGGGTGTACCTGCGCCAGGCGCTGGCCACCGAAACGCCCGACCGGGCCGGCGCGGTGGGGCTGGTGCTGGCGGTGCTGGCGACCGAGCTTTCACAAGGGCCACGCGAATGACCGCCCCCAACATCCTGATCTTCATGGTGGATCAGTTGGCGGGGCCGTTCTTTCCCGATGGCCCGGCGGAGGGGTTGCACGCGCCCAACCTCAAGGCGCTTGCGGCCCGGTCGGTGCGGTTTGCCAATACCTACACCGCCTCGCCGCTGTGCGCGCCGGGACGGGCTGCGTTCATGTCGGGGCAGTTGCCGTCGCGCACCGGGGTGTATGACAACGCGGCCGAGTTTCGCAGCGACATTCCGACCTATGCCCATCACCTGCGCCGCGCGGGCTATCGCACGATCCTGTCGGGCAAGATGCATTTCGTCGGCCCCGACCAGATGCACGGCTTCGAAGACCGGCTGACGACCGACATCTACCCCGCCGATTTCGGCTGGACCCCGGACTATCGCAAGCCCGGCGAGCGGATCGACTGGTGGTATCACAACATGGGGTCGGTCACCGGCGCCGGTGTGGCCGAGATCACCAACCAGCTGGAATATGACGACGAGGTGGCCTATCACGCGGTGCAGAAGATCTATGACCTGTCGCGCGGGGCCGATGCGCGGCCCTGGATGATGACGGTCAGCTTCACCCATCCGCATGATCCCTACGTCGCGCGGCGGAAATACTGGGATCTCTATGCGGATTGCGCCCATCTGAGGCCGCAGACCGCCCCGATCGCCTATGCGCAGCACGATGCCCATGCGCGGCGGATCCTTGATGCGTCGGACTGGCACAGCTACACCCTGACCGACGAGATGGTGGCCCGGTCGCGCCGCGCCTATTTCGCCAACATCTCGTATCTCGACGACAAGATCGGCGAGGTGATGGCGGCGTTGCAGGCGTCGCGCCAGGACGCGGTGATCGTGTTCGTGTCCGATCACGGCGACATGCTGGGCGAGCGCGGGTTGTGGTTCAAGATGCACTTCTTCGACGGCTCGGCCCGCGTGCCGCTGATGATCTGCGCCCCCGGCCTTGCCCCCGGCCGGATAGATCAGCCGGTCTCGACGCTGGATGTCACACCGACACTGTGCGATCTGGCCGGCGTCTCGCTGGATGATGTGCGGCCCTGGACGGATGGGGTATCCCTGCTGCCGCTTGCGGCGGGCGAGGGGGGCCGCCCGGCAGTGCCGATGGAATACATGGCCGAGGCCAGCGAGGCGCCGATGGTCTGCCTGCGCAAGGGCCGCTGGAAGCTGGTCCTGTGCGCGCTGGACCCGGACCTGCTGTTCGACATGGAGGCGGACCCGGCCGAGTTGCACAACCTTGCGGACCAGCCCGCCCATGCCGCCACGCTGGCCGAACTGCGGGCCGAGGCGCTGGCGCGGTGGGATCTGGCGCGGATCGACACAGACGTGCGCGCCAGCCAGGCGCGGCGCTGGGTGGTGTATGAGGCGCTGCGCAACGGCGCCTATTACCCCTGGGATTTCCAGCCGCTGCAAAAGGCGTCGGAACGCTACATGCGCAACCACATGGACCTGAACGTGCTGGAAACGAACCAGCGCTTTCCGCGGGGCGAGTGATGGCGCCCGATGTACCCACCGCGGCCGATCTTGCTGCCGCCTTCGCCGTGACCCGGACCGCCACGCAGCGCACGCCGCTGATCGAAAGCGAGGCGCTGGCGCGGGTCAGCGGCGCGGCGCGCGCCTTCGTCAAGGCCGAAAGCCTGCAGGCAACGGG
>JBGSQL010000243.1:0-3851 GCA_041738105.1 Rhodobacter sp.
CCTCAAGGGCCGCCGCCTGCGGCCTCGGCGGGGGCACGAACCCCGTCACCTCTGCCCCGAACCGCCGCGCGTCGCTCATCTCCCGCCTCACCTGATTGCCCGCACCGTCCGTGCGGGCGGCCTATGCCTCTTTCGGGATCACCCGCAGACGCAACTCGCGCATCTGTTCGTTCGTCGGCTCGCTCGGCGCGCCCATCAGCAGATCCTCGGCGCGCTGGTTCATCGGGAACATGATGACCTCACGGATGTTCGCCTCATCGGCCAGCAGCATCACGATCCGGTCGATCCCCGCAGCACAGCCGCCGTGCGGCGGCGCGCCATAGCGGAATGCCTTGACCATGCCGCCAAAGCGGCTTTCCACCTCGGACGCAGGGTAACCGGCCAGCTCGAACGCCTTGAACATGATCTCGGGCTTGTGGTTGCGGATCGCGCCCGAGATCAATTCGTAGCCGTTGCAGGCAAGGTCGTACTGATAGCCCAGCACGGCCAGCGGATCTCCCATCAGCGCCTCCATCCCGCCCTGCGGCATCGAGAACGGGTTGTGGCTGAAGTCGATCTTGCCCTCGGCATCCTTCTCGTACATCGGGAAATCGACGATCCAGGCAAAGCGGAAGGTGTCGGTCTCGGCCAGCCCCAGCTCTCGCCCGATCTCGTTGCGCGCCCGCCCAGCCACCGCCTCGAACTGCTCCGGCTTGCCGCCAAGGAAGAAGGCCGCATCGCCCACGCCAAGGCCAAGCTGCAGGCGGATCGCCTCGGTCCGCTCGGGCCCGATGTTCTTGGCCAGCGGCCCCGCGGCTTCGTGAGGACCGAAATAGGCGTCCAATAGAAACTTTGCCTCCTCCACGTTGCCAGCAACAAGCAGATCTTGGATCTTCTCGGCTGCGGCTGCCCGCTCATCGTCAGCAATGCCTTCGATGAGAAGTCGAATTATTGATCCCCTGGGAGCCAAAACGCGCTCGTTGTAGAGTTTTCTTAGCGCATTTTCGGCTACGACTTCTGCGCGCTCCCGCCAGAATATATACCCCATCCCCGGCAGACCTTCCTTCTGGGCGAAGGCATTCATCCGGTCGCAGAATTTGCGGCTGCCGCCGGTCGGCGCCGGGATCGCCCGCACCTCGGTGCCCTCGTTTTCCAGCAGCTTGGCAAAGATCGCAAAGCCCGAGCCGCGGAAATGTTCGCTGACCACCTGCATCCGGATCGGGTTGCGCAGGTCCGGCTTGTCCGAGCCATACCACAGCAGCGCATCGCGATAGGCAATCCGGGGCCAGTCGGCATGAACCGTCTTTTCCGGCGCGAATTCCTCGAACAGCCCCTGGATCACCGGCTGCACGGCGGCGAACACATCCTCCTGCTCGACGAAGCTCATCTCCACGTCCAACTGGTAAAAGTCGGTGGGCGAGCGGTCGGCGCGCGGGTCCTCGTCACGGAAGCAGGGCGCGATCTGGAAATAGCGGTCGAACCCCGCCACCATGATCAGCTGCTTGAACTGCTGCGGCGCCTGCGGCAGGGCATAGAACTTGCCCGGATGCAGGCGGCTCGGCACCAGAAAGTCGCGCGCCCCCTCGGGGCTGGACGCCGTGATGATCGGCGTCTGGAACTCGTTGAACCCCTGCGCCCACATCCGGTTGCGCAAGGACCGCACCACGTTTGATCGCAACATCATGTTCTGGTGCAGCTTTTCGCGGCGCAGGTCGAGGAAACGATAGGTCAGCCGCGTTTCTTCCGGATAGTCCACCTCGCCGAACACCGGCATCGGCAGCTCGTCCGCCGCCCCAAGCACGGTCAGCCCGGTGGCATAGACTTCGATCGCCCCGGTTGCCAGCTTGGGGTTCACCAGCGACGCATCGCGCGCCTTCACCCGGCCGTCGATCCGCACCACCCATTCGGCGCGCACCCGCTCGATCTCGGCAAAGGCGGGGCTGTCGCTGTCGGCCAGCACCTGCGTGATGCCATAGTGGTCGCGCAGGTCGATGAACAGCACGCCGCCGTGGTCGCGCACGCGGTGGACCCAGCCCGCCAGACGCACCGTCTGGCCAACATGGGCGCTGTTCAGTTCCGCGCAGGTGTGGCTGCGATAGGCATGCATGTCTGTCCCCCAGTGCCGAGGCCTCTCGTGATCGCGCCGATGAAGCGCGGGCAAGCGGGGAAGTCAAGCGCCGTCGACCCGGCCGGGTGCGGGCATCCCTTGCCAGAACGCAGGAAATTGGTGAAACTGCGGTCGGTTGTTCATATTGCGCGTGGTTTCTCGATGTGGGACCGCATTCTTGATCGGCTGTTGCGCAGCTTTCTGCGCGAAGGAACCCTGATCCTGACCTATCCGGACGGCGTCGTGCGCCGTTACGGCGATGGCGCCGCGCCCGAAATAGGTGTCCACCTGCATGACGCGGCCCTGCCCGGCCGGCTGGCGCGCGCGCCCGACAAGGCGCTGGGCGAAAGCTACATGGATGAAACCCTGACGATCGAGCAGGATGATCTGCCGGGTCTGCTTGCGCTGCTCACCCGCAACGCGGCGCAGGGCCGGGCGAACTGGTGGCGCTTTCCGCTGCAACGCGCGCAGCGGGTGCTGCACCTGATCGGCCAGATCACCCCGGCCACGCGGGCACGGTCGAACGTGGCGCATCACTATGACCTGTCTGGCGCGCTCTACGACCTTTTCCTGGATGACGATCGGCAATATTCCTGCGCCTACTTCCGGACGCCCGACGAAACGCTGGACGTCGCGCAGGCCCAGAAGAAGGCCCATATCGCGGCCAAGCTGCGCCTGACACCCGGCGCGCGGGTGCTGGACATCGGGTGTGGCTGGGGCGGCATGGCGCTGACGCTCGCACGTGATTTCGACGCGCAGGTGCTGGGTGTCACCCTGTCCGAGGAACAGCACCGTCTGGCCACCCGCCGCGCAGCCGAAGCGGGGCTGTCCGACCGGATCGAGTTTCGCCTGATCGACTATCGCGCCGTCACCGGCCAGTTCGACCGGATCGTGTCTGTGGGCATGTTCGAACACGTGGGCGTGCCGCATTACCGCACCTATTTTACCCATGTGCGCGATCTGCTGACCCCCGATGGGATCGCGCTGATCCACACCATCGGGCGTACCGACGGGCCGGGCATCACCAGCCCCTGGATCACGAAATACATCTTTCCCGGCGGCTATGTGCCCGCCCTGTCGCAGGTGATGACGGCGATCGAACCCACCGGCCTGTGGACCACGGATATCGAGGTCTGGCGGCTGCACTATGCCGAAACCCTGCGGCATTGGCGCACGAGGTTCGAGGCGAACATCGACAAGGCGCGCACACTCTACGATGACCGGTTCTGCCGGATGTGGCGATACTACCTTGCCGCGTCCGAGATGACCTTCCGCCATCACGGCCAATGCGTGTTTCAGGTGCAACTCGCGCGCCAGCAAGAGGCCGTGCCGCTGACACGCGACTATCTCTATCGCGACGCCGAGGCCGACGAAGGGCCGGCCTTCCGCCACCAGGCCGGCGTTACCCGTCTGCACAAAGCCTGATCTCGAACCGGCAGGCGGGTGCGCCACAGGCGCAGCAGGCGGTTTCGCGCACCGCAACCCGCGGATCGACCAGCGATGCGAAAAGGCGCTCGAACACCGCCACATGCCAGTCGCAGACGGGCTGCGCCGCCACCTCGCCCCGCACCACCGGATTGGCCGCGATCTCGAAGACCGCCGTAGGCAGCTTCTTCTGTTCCCAAATATCCCACGGGGGCGCGGGGGTGTGAAACCCCCGCTCCGACGCCGCCGCAGGCGACACGATCGAAAACCGTCCCGATCCCGCGAAGGTCCAGGCGTTCCGCGCGATCGCCTTCGCCAGCAGCCGCGCCGACAGCCGGCG
>JBGSQL010000291.1:0-24893 GCA_041738105.1 Rhodobacter sp.
TCGCTGCCGGCGACTGCTGCCGCCTCGGCCCGCCCGCCGATTGCCGGTTCGCGAATCCGGGCGCCACGGCGTGTCGCTACATCGTCGCGGTCTTGCGGCGGCGGAGTTAGGCGAGACCATTACACAAAACAACCGTCATCACCGGGCTTGTCCCGGCAATGACGAAGGGGGAGGTGCGGGTCTGCTGCGCCTAAACCTTCACCCACGCCCCATTCTTTTTCGACGACTTCACCGCCGCCTCGACGAAGGCCACGCCGCGAACGCCATCGGTGACGGTGGGGAAGGTGATCGCTGCGTCCGGCTTCTTGCCTGCGCGTCCGGCGCGGATCGCCGCGGCGATCTCGGTGTAGAGGTTCGCGAAGCCTTCCAGATAGCCCTCGGGATGGCCGGGCGGCACACGGCTGACGCGGGCAGCCGCAAGGCCCGCCCCGGCGCCGCCCCGCGTGATCAGTCGCCGCGGCTGGCCCAGAGGTGTGACCCACAGATAGTTCGGATCCTCCTGTGCCCATTCAAGCCCGGCCTTGGTGCCGTAGACCCGCAGACGCAGCGCATTCTCGTTGCCCGGGGCAACCTGGCTGCACCAGAGCATCCCGCGCGCCCCGCCCTCGAAGCGCAGCATGACGTGACCGTTGTCGTCCACCCGCCGCCCTGCCACAAAGCTTTGCAGATCGGCCGCCAGGCTTTCCAGCGTCAGGCCGGTCACGAAGCTCGCCAGATTGAAGGCGTGCGTGCCGATGTCTCCAGTCGATCCGCCCGCGCCGGTCTGCTTGGGATCGGTACGCCATCCGGCCTGCTTCTGGCCGGTCTGTTCGATCGGCTCGCTCAGCCAGTCCTGCGCATACTCCACCTGCACGACACGCAGCTCGCCCAAATCGCCGGCGGCGATCATCTCGCGTGCCTGGCGGATCATCGGATAGCCTGTGTAGTTGTGCGTCAGCACAAAGACCGCGCCCGAGGCGTCTGCCGCCTTGGCCAGCTTCTTGGCTTCGGGCAGCGTCGCGGTCAGTGGCTTGTCGCAGATCACATGGATGCCGCGCTTCAGAAACTGCATGGCGACCGGCGCATGCATGTGATTGGGCGTGACGATCGCCACGGCGTCGATCCCGTCCTTGCGGCGCGCCTCACGGGTCGCCATCTCGGAAAAGCTCGCGTAGGCGCGGCTCGGCGCGACACCCAAGTCGGCGGCTGAGGCCAGCGATTTTTCCGGCGTCGAGCTGAAGCAGCCCGCGACCAGTTCGAACTGGTCGTCGATGCGCGAGGCGATGCGGTGAACCGCCCCGATGAAGGCGTCTCGGCCGCCGCCCACCATGCCCAGTCGCAGACGCGGCGCGCGGCCTTCGGTTGTTCCTTCGATTGCCATCTGATGCCTCTTTCGTGCTTCTTCTGTTCATAAATATCCCGGGGGTCCGGGGGCAGGGCCCCCGGCCGCCGGTCAGGCCAGGCCGAGCATCCGCCGGTTCGCCGCATCATCTGTGCCGGCGCCTGCAAAGTCGTCGAAGGCGCGCTCGGTCACGCGGATCATGTGGGCCCTGACAAATTCGGATCCTTCGCGAGCCCCGTCTTCGGCGTTCTTGATGGCGCATTCCCATTCGACCACGGCCCAGCCGTCAAAGCCGTATTGCGCCAGCTTTGAGAACACGCTGCCGAAATCGACCTGCCCATCGCCCAGGCTGCGGAAACGCCCGGCGCGGTTCACCCAGCTCTGGTAGCCGCCATAGACACCCTGCCGCCCTGTCGGGTTCAATTCGGCGTCCTTGACATGGAACATCCGGATCCGGTCATGGTAAATGTCTATGTTTGCAAGATAGTCCAGGTGCTGCAGGACATAGTGCGACGGATCGTACAGCATGTTGCAGCGGGCATGACCTTTCACACGATCCAGGAACATCTCGAAAGTCACGCCGTCATGCAGATCTTCGCCGGGGTGAATCTCATAGCACAGATCGACACCACACGCGTCGGCATGGTCGAGAATCGGCATCCATCGCTTGGCCAGCTCGTCAAAGGCCAGTTCGACCAGTCCGGCGGGACGCTGTGGCCAGGGGTAGACATAGGGCCACGCCAGCGCGCCCGAGAATGTCGCCTGCGCGGTCAGTCCAAGGTTCCTTGACGCGGTCAGGGCCATCTTGACCTGCTCGACCGCCCAGGCCTGCCGGGCGGCAGGGTTGCCATGCACACTGGGCGCGGCAAAGCCGTCGAATGCCATGTCATAGGCCGGGTGGACGGCCACGAGCTGACCCTGCAAATGGGTCGAAAGCTCGGTCACGGTGATCCCGCTTTCGGCGGCGATCCCTTTTACCTCGTCGCAGTAGGTTTTCGATGTGGCCGCCTTGGCCAGATCAAACAGGCGGCCGTCCCAACTGGGGATCTGGACCCCGACATAGCCGCAATCGGCCGCCCATCTGGTGATTTCGCGCCAGGAATTGAACGGCGCTGCATCGCCAGCGAACTGGGCCAGAAACAGGGCCGGTCCCTTGATCGTCTTCATTTCGCCTCTCCCCTCGAACTTTCAGCCGTCGGCCATCTGGTCGGACCAGACGGAACTGGTCCGACCAAAAAGACCCCTCTGCGCCTGTGCTGTCAACTCTGCTTGCGACGGTGGCGCCTTATCCGGCGGCGACGAGTGCCGCCAACAGGTCACGGCACTGGGCTGCCACCGGCGAAAGTCTGCGGTCGCGCAGCGTGATCAGCGAATAGGGCGCAACCAGGATCGGCTCGGCCAGCGGCAGGACCACAAGATCGCTTCGACATTCGGTCAGCAAGTGTGCAACCTCCTGGCTCAGCGGTGTCACGACCTCGCGGCCTTGCAGCAGCGCCAGAGCCATCAGCAGCGAGGCGGTGTTGATGACACTCCGAGGCAAAGGGGCGCCCTGGCGCAGAAAGGCGTCCTCCACCGCACGGCGGATCGGCGCGCCAGGGGCCTGCATCACCCACTCGGACTCTGCCAGATCACAAAGCGCCAGCGCCTGTGAACCGGCGCAACCATGCGCGGCATGGGCCACAATCTGCACGCGCTCGCCCTTGGCCGGATGCAGCGACAACCCTTGCGGGGCGGTGCGCGGCGGCACGCGCCCCAAAACCATGTCATGCCGCAAGGACTGAAGGCCGGCAAGCAGCTCGTCGCTGGTTGCGACTTCGACATGAACCTCGGCCTCGGGCGCCTGCGCCTTCAGCGCGCGGATTGCCGGCACGACGTAACCGATGGCCGCCCCCGTGACGGCACCGATCCGCACCACGCCACCCCGCCCCAGCCGCAGACGCTCCACTTCGTCCGTCGCATCGCTCAACTCGTCGAGGATGTTGCGGGCGCGCCGCGCCAGGCTTTCGCCGGCGTCGGTGGGCACCATGCCCTTTGCCTGCCGCTCGAACAGCGCGACACCAATCCTCGCTTCAGCCTCGGCCAGCATGCGGGACGCGGCTGGTTGGGTCATCGAAAGGGCCTGTGCCGCAATCGACACTTGCTGATGCTCGGCGATGGCCGAGATCAGGCGGAGGTGCCTCAGGTTCAGTTTGGTGGCAAGCGAGTGCATCGTGTCATACCAAATATGGAATATATTTTGTTTCAATTAGCATTTGAATGGTATGAATGAGAAAGTCTACTGTGCAGATCGGATCAGACCGGTCCGTCAATGAAAGAACCCTTGCGCGCGGGGCGCTACGCACCGCCAGGACGCAGGGCAGGGAGGACTACCAATGAAACTATTCACGTCAGTTCTGGCGTCTCTTGCGCTTGGCGCGGCACTTTCGGCCGCCCCGGCCGTCGCTCAGGACAAGGGCACCGTTGGCATTGCGATGCCGACCAAATCTTCGGCGCGCTGGATTTCCGACGGCGAGTCGATGGTGGAGCAGTTTACGGCGGCCGGCTACGGCACCGATCTGCAATATGCCGAGGACGACATTCCCAACCAGTTGGCGCAGATCGAGAACATGATCACCAAGGGGGTGAATGTGTTGGTGATCGCTGCAATCGACGGCACGACCCTGTCGAACGCGCTCGAGAACGCCGCTGCCAGCGGCATCAAGGTTATCGCGTATGACCGTCTGATCCGCGACAGCGGCAATGTCGATTACTATGCCACCTTCGACAACTTCAAGGTCGGGGTCCAGCAGGCCTCCAGCCTCGTTGCCGGCATGAAAGAGCGGTTCCCGGATGTGAAGCCATGGAATGTGGAACTCTTCGGCGGTTCGCCCGACGACAACAATGCCTTCTTCTTCTACAACGGCGCGATGTCGGTCCTTCAGCCGATGATCGACGCGGGCGAGATAGCCATCCCGTCCGGTCAGATGGGGATGGATCAGGTCGGCACGCTGCGCTGGGATGGTGCGGTTGCGCAGGCGCGGATGGATAACCTGCTGTCCGCAAACTACAGCGACAAGCAACTGCATGGTGCACTCAGCCCCTATGATGGCCTGTCGATCGGGATCCTTTCATCGCTCAAGGGCGTGGGCTACGGCTCGGGCGATCTGCCCATGCCGATCGTCACCGGCCAAGATGCCGAACTTCAGTCGATCAAGTCGATCATCGCGGGCGAGCAGTATTCGACCGTGTTCAAGGACACGCGCGAACTGGCACGCGTTACCGTTGGCATGGTTGAGGCACTGCTTGGCGGTGGCGAACCCGAGATCAACGACACGACCACCTATGACAACGGTGTCAAGGTCATCCCGTCCTATCTGCTGGAGCCTGTTTCAGTCGATGCGACGAACTACCAGCAAATCGTGATCGACAGCGGCTATCACAAGGCCGAAGACCTGCAATAAGGCGCTCTACGGGCGTGTGGGCCCCACCCTTGCGGTGGGGCCATTTCCTTCCAGATCGGACAAGACGCATGGTCCCCATCCTCGAGATGCGTGGCATCACCAAGACGTTCCCCGGCGTCAAGGCACTGGACAATGTCAACCTTTCGGTCCTGCCCGGCGAGATTCACGCGCTGGTAGGCGAGAATGGGGCAGGCAAGTCCACGCTGATGAAGGTGCTGTCCGGCGTCTATCCGTTCGGCACCTATGAAGGCGAGATCCTGTTCGAGGGTCGCCCCACGCGCTTTGCCGGCATCCAGGACAGCGAAGCGCTGGGCATCATCATCATCCACCAGGAACTGGCGCTGGTGCCGTTGCTGTCGATTGCGGAAAACATCTACCTGGGCAACGAGATCACCCGGGGCGGCTTCATCGATTGGCCCGAGACCTTCCAGCGCACCGAGAGGCTTCTGGCCAAGGTCGGCTTGTCCGAAGCGCCAACGACGCCGATCGAGACCTTGGGGGTTGGCAAGCAGCAACTGGTCGAGATCGCCAAGGCGTTGTCCAAGAAGGTGAAACTGCTGATCCTCGATGAACCGACGGCGGCCTTGCAGGAAAACGACAGCCAGAAGCTGCTGGACCTGCTGCTGGAGTTCAAGGCGCAAGGCATCACCTCGATCCTCATCTCGCACAAACTGAACGAGATTTCCCGCGTTGCCGATCGTTTGACGGTCCTGCGGGACGGAGCGACGGTTGCGGATGTCGAACGCAGCGAGATCACCGAAGCCCGGATCATCCGGGACATGGTCGGGCGCGACATGGCGCATCGCTATCCGGTGCGTGTGCCCAAGATCGGCGAGACGCTGATGGAGGTGACCGGCTGGAACGTCTGGCACCCGCTGCACCCCGACACGCAGGTCATCAGCAACGTGAACCTGACCGTCGCGAAGGGTGAGGTGGTCGGCATCGCGGGCCTGATGGGCGCCGGGCGGACCGAACTCGCCATGAGCCTGTTTGGTCACAGTTGGGGCGGCCGGATCACCGGCACGGTCGCCCTTGGCGGCCGGCCCGCCGATGTCTCGAACGTGCCAGCAGCGGTGAACGCGGGACTGGCCTACGTCACCGAGGACCGCAAGGCGCTCGGCCTCGTGCTGGACGAGACGATCCTGAAAAACACGACTCTGGCCAACCTTGACGGGGTTTCGACCCGGGGTGTCATCGACCCGAACCGCGAGCGCCAGGTTGCCGAGGACTACAAGGCACAGCTCAACACCCGCACCCCCAGCGTGTTCCAGAAGGTCGTGAACCTGTCGGGGGGCAACCAGCAGAAGGTGGTGCTGGCCAAATGGCTGTTCACAGATCCCGACGTGCTGATTCTGGACGAACCGACGCGCGGCATCGACGTTGGCGCGAAGTTCGAGATCTACTCGATCATCAACACGCTGGCCGGACAGGGGCGCGGCGTGATCATGATCTCGTCCGAAATGCCCGAGCTTCTGGGCATGTGCGACCGCATCTACGTGATGAACAGGGGCATCTTCGTCGGCGAGTTGGCCCGCGACGAGGCCAGCCAGGAGCGGATCATGGGCATGATCATGGCCGCAGCGAACAGGGAAGGGTAGGCGATCATGGCCGGATTGGCAGGCAAGGCGGCAACCGCGGGCCCATCGGTGGGTGTCTATCTGAAGAACAACATGCGGCAGTATGGCCTGTTGCTGGCGCTGGTCGCGATCATGGTCTTCTTTCAGGCCGTGACAGACGGCACCATGATGAAGCCGCTGAACCTGACCAATCTGGTCCTGCAGAACTCTTACGTCGTCATCATGGCACTTGGGATGCTGCTGGTCATCGTTTCGGGCCACATCGACCTGTCGGTGGGATCCGTCGCGGCCTTTGTCGGGGCGCTGTCGGCGGTCATGATCGTCAACTGGGGGCTACCCGTCTTCGTGGTCCTGCCGGTCTGCCTCGTGGTCGGCGGCGTCATCGGGGCGATGCAGGGCTACTGGATCGCCTATTGGCGCATCCCGTCGTTTATCGTGACCCTGGCCGGCATGCTGGTGTTTCGCGGCCTGACGCTGTGGCTGCTGGACGGGCGCAACGTCGGCCCCTTCCCGAAAGAGTTCCAGACGCTTTCCACCGGTTTCGTGCCTGACCTCTTTCCCTTCGTCGCGCCGGTGCTTGGGCTTGACCGCTTCAATGGCCTTGCGTTTTTCTTAGGCATCGCGATCGCGGTGGCAATCGTCTGGACTGGTATCCGTGCAAGGCGGCGCGCCGCCGCCTATGGCATGGTGGACGAACCTTTCGGCTTTTTCGTCGGCAAGAACATCCTTGTGGCCGCCGCCATGATCCTGTTTGCCACGATCCTGGCCACCTATCGCGGTCTGCCGAACGTGCTGATCTGGATGGGTGTGCTGATCGTCGTGTTCATCTTCCTGACGAACTCCACCACCATCGGCCGCCGGATCTATGCGATCGGTGGCAACGAGAAGGCCGCCAAGCTATCCGGCATCAACACGGAACGGCTGACCTTTCTGACATTCGTCAATGTCGGCATCCTCGCGGCCTTCTCGGGCATGATCGTGGCGGCACGCCTGAACTCTGCAACGCCCAAGGCCGGGGTCGGGTTCGAACTGGACGTGATCGCGGCTGTGTTCATCGGCGGCGCCTCGATGTCGGGCGGGGCAGGCACGATCGTCGGGGCCGTCGTGGGCGCCTTCATCATGGGGGTGATGAACAACGGCATGTCGCTGATGGGGATCGGCATCGACTACCAGCAGGTCATCAAGGGACTTGTCCTGCTCGCGGCGGTGATCTTCGACGTTTACAACAAATCCAAATCCTGAGGGATCCATGCATCTGAGTCAGCTGAAGGAAGGTGGCGTCGTTTGCCGCCAGGGCGAGGACGCACGCCAGGTGCAGGGGGCCACGTCGATCCTGCAACTTGCGCAGCGGGCGGTTGCCAATGGCACCAACCTTGCCGAAGTCGTCGCCGACCGGGGGCTGGGTGAGGCGGTGAACCTGCCCGACCTGCTTGCCGCAGGCAGGATCGACTGTCCGCTGCGCCATCCCGATCCGGCCCACATGCACGTCACCGGCACCGGCCTGACGCATCTTGGAAGCGCCGCCACGCGCGACGCGATGCATGCGTCTGTCTCCAAGGCCGATGCGATGACCGACAGCATGAAGATGTTCCGCATGGGGCTGGAGGGTGGCAAGCCCGCCTCGGGCGTCGGTGTGCAGCCGGAATGGTTCTACAAGGGCACCGGCGCCGCCGTGCGCGGCCCTGGCGAGGCCCTGGTTTCGCCAGCCTTCGCGCTGGACGGCGGGGAAGAACCCGAGATTGCCGGGTTTTACCTGATCGGGCCGGATGGCACGCCGCACCGGATCGGATTCTCGCTGGCGAACGAGTTTTCCGACCATGTGACCGAGCGGATCAACTACCTTTATCTTGCCCATTCCAAGCTGCGCGACGCCGCTTTTGGGCCTGAACTTCTGATCGGTGACTTGCCGCAGGATGTGCAGGGCGTGTCACGCATCCGTCGGGGGGGGGCCGTGATCTGGCAAAAACCGTTCCTATCGGGCGAGGCGAACATGTCGCACAGCCTCGCCAATCTGGAGTATCACCATTTCAAATATCCGATCTTCCGCCAGCCCGGCGATCTGCATGTTCACATGTTCGGGACTGCGACGCTCAGCTTTGCCGATGCGATCCGCCCCGAGCCGGGTGATGTGTTCGAGATTGAAAGCCCGGCCTTCGGCTTGCCGCTGAACAATCCGCTTGTGGTGGCGGCGGACACGCCCGTTGCCGTCCACGCCCTCTGAAAGGACTGACCGATGCGCTTTACTCCCGCCCCCTGGCCCCGCAGGTTGCGTTCGCAGGAATGGTTCGGCGGATCCTCCAAGGATGCGATCTACCATCGCAGCTGGATGAAGAACCAGGGCCTGCCGGCCGATCTGTTCGATGGCCGCCCGGTGATCGGGATCTGCAACACCTGGAGCCAATTGACGCCCTGCAACGCCCATCTGCGCGACCTGGCCGAACGCGTGGCACACGGCATCTATGAGGCGGGCGGCCTGCCGATGGAGTTTCCGGTGATGAGTCCGTCGGAAAGCGCCTTCCGCCCCACCGCGATGATGTTCCGCAATCTGTGCGCGATGGATGTCGAGGAATCGTTGCGAGGGCAGCCGATCGACGGCGTGGTGCTGCTGGCGGGTTGCGACAAGACCACGCCGGCGCTGTTGATGGGCGCCGCATCCGTCGATCTGCCGGCGATCCTGGTTTCTGGCGGTCCGATGCTGAACGGCTGGTTCCGGGGCGAGCGGGTGGGATCGGGCACGCATCTGTGGAAGTTCTCCGAGGCCATCAAGGCGGGCGAGATGACGGCTGAAGAGTTTGTCGAGGCCGAAGCCTCGATGAGCCGCAGCCCCGGATCGTGCAATACGATGGGCACAGCCAGCACCATGGCCAGCATGGCCGAGGCGCTGGGCATGGCGCTGTCGGGTAATGCCGCGATCCCGGCCGTGGACAGCCGCCGCCGTGTGATGGCCCATATCACCGGGCGACGCATCGTGCAGATGGTCAAGGATGATCTGAAACCTTCCGACGTCCTGACACGCGCGGCATTCGAGAATGCGATGCGGGTCAATGGGGCGATCGGTGGATCGACCAATGCCGTGATCCACCTGTTGGCGATTGCGGGTCGTGTCGGCCTTGACCTGACGCTTGAGGATTGGGACGCGCAAGGACGGGACATCCCGACGATCGTCAATCTCATGCCCTCGGGCACCTATTTGATGGAGGAGTTCTTTTATGCCGGCGGATTGCCCGTCGTCATCAAGGCGCTGGGCGATGGCGGCAAGCTGCATCGCGATGCCCTGACCGTGTCTGGCGGCACGATCTGGGATGAGGTGAAGGACGTTCGCAACTGGAACATGGACGTGATCCGCCCGGTGACGGATCCGCTGACCCCGCAGGGGGGCATCGCGGTGCTGCGGGGAAACCTTGCGCCGGATGGGGCCGTTCTGAAGCCATCGGCGGCCAGCCCCCATCTGATGCAGCATCGCGGCCGGGCGGTCGTGTTCGAGGACATCGACGACTACAAGGCACGGATCGAGGATGAAACGCTGGAGATCGACGAAAGCTGCGTCATGGTGATGAAGAACTGCGGCCCGCGCGGCTATCCGGGCATGGCCGAGGTTGGCAACATGGGCTTGCCGCCCAAGGTGTTGCGCAAGGGGATCACCGACATGGTACGCATCTCGGACGCCCGGATGTCGGGCACGGCCTATGGCACGGTGGTGCTGCATGTCAGCCCCGAGGCCGCGCGGGGCGGCCCACTGGCGGTGGTCCGCACCGGCGACATGATCGAGCTTGACGTGGCGGCGCGCCGTCTGCACCTCGACATCAGTGACGAGGAATTGGAGGCCCGCCTTGCCGCGTGGCACTCGCCCGTCAGCCGCCCGACCGGCGGTTATGCGCAGCTTTACCACGACCATGTGCAGGGCGCCGAAACCGGGGCCGATCTCGATTTCCTGGTCGGCCCGCGCGGGCATGATGTGGGGCGCGAGGCGCATTGACTTTGGGCGCTGCGCCCTGATTGTGGCGAAGGCCGGGGGTTTCACACCCCCGGACCCCCGTGGGATATTTGTGAACAGAAGAAGCTACAGATGCGCCCTGGGGCGTAGAAGAGGGTCCTGATGGTGATATCGGTCGCAGTCGTCGGGGTTGGCAAGATTGCCCGCGATCAACATCTGCCTGCGATCGCAGACAATCCCGACTTCGCACTTGCCGCCGCCGTTTCGCGCCACGGCACGGTCGATGGCGTGCCGAACTTCACCGACTTTCAGACTTTTCTGGCCGAAGGGCCAAAGGCTGCCGTTGCACTGTGCACCCCACCTGATGTGCGGCTGGAGATGTCCCTGGCCGCAATCGCGGCAGGTCGCGATCTGCTGATCGAAAAACCCCCTGCCGCCACGTTGGGCGAGATCGAGACGATCGTTTCGGCCGCGCGCGAAAAAGGCGTTGTGCTGTTCGCCACGTGGCATTCGCGCTTTGCGCCAGGGGTGACGGCCGCACGCCAGTGGATCGCGCAGCACAGCGTGACAAGGATCACCATCACCTGGCGCGAGGATGTGCGCCGCTGGCATCCTGGCCAGGACTGGATCTGGCAGCCGGGCGGCTTTGGCGTGTTCGATCCTGGGATCAATGCGTTGTCGATCCTGACCGAGATCCTTCCCGGGGCGATCCATGTCGATGCCGCCGAACTGGAGGTGCCATCGAACGCCGCAACGCCGATCGCGGCCCGCCTTTCGATGACAGCGCGCGGCACCATTCCGGTCAGCGCCGACTTCGACTGGCGGCAAGAGGGCCCGCAGACCTGGGAGATCGAGGTGCAGGCCGGGGCTGAGCGGATGCGCCTTCGGATGGGGGGCGCGAAGCTGTCGATCGACGCGATCGAGGTGGATGTTGGACCGGAACGCGAGTATCCGGAAATCTATCGTCGATTTGCCAACCTGATCGCGGCGCGCCAGCGCGAGGTCGATACGACCCCCCTGAGGATCGTGGCCGATGCCTGCCTGAAGGGCCGCCAGATTGCAACCGACCCGTTTCACGACTGAGGATGACTGACATGTTGACCGGCAAGCACCTGATCGCGGGAACCTGGATCGCGGGGGAACACAGCTTTCACTCCTCGCCCGCGCAGGGCGAGGCGCACGCCTTTTCCGTAGGCACACCCGCGCATGTGGATCAGGCCGTGCGCGCCGCCGAAGCGGCTTTCGCGACCTATGGTCAGACCAGCCGCGAGGATCGCGCCGCGTTCCTTGACAGGATCGCCGACGAGATCGAGGCGCGCGGGGCGGAAATCACCGCGATCGGCACCTCGGAAACGGGCCTTCCGGCGGCGCGGATGGACGGCGAACGCGGGCGCACGACAGGGCAGTTGCGCCTTTTCGCCAGCCACATCCGCAAGGGGGAGTATCTCGATCGCCGCCATGACGCAGCCTTGCCGGATCGCAAGCCCCTGCCGCGCCCGGATCTGAAGCTGGTGCAGCGCCCGATCGGCCCCATTGCGGTCTTTGGTGCGTCGAACTTTCCCCTCGCCTTCTCGACGGCCGGGGGCGACACCGCCAGCGCGCTGGCCGCGGGGTGTCCGGTCGTGGTCAAGGGCCACTCTGCCCACCCCGGAACGGGCGAGATCGTGGCCCAGGCAATTCTGGCGGCGATCGAGGCCACGGGGATGCCGCAGGGCACCTTCAGCTTGATCCAGGGCGGGCGGCGCGACGTTGGCGAAAGCCTGGTCCAGCACCCGCTGATCCGCGCTGTCGGGTTCACTGGTTCGCTCATGGGGGGGCGGGCGTTGTTCGACCTCTGTGCGCAGCGCCCCGATCCGATTCCGTTCTTCGGCGAGCTTGGTTCGGTCAATCCGACGTTTCTGCTGCCCGCGGCCCTCGCGGCGCGAGGGGAGGAGATTGCGGCTGGCTGGGTCGCCTCGCTGACGCAGGGCGCGGGTCAGTTCTGCACCAACCCTGGCCTCGTGATCGCGCTCGATGGCCCAGAGGTGGATGCGTTCGAGCGTACGGCAGCCGCCGCGCTGGCGGGTGTTCCCGCACAAACCATGCTGACTGACGGGATTGCCGAGGCCTATCGCAAAGGGCAGGCCCGTATCGCCGCAAGCGCCGGCGTTGCCGCCGTGCTGGAAACGACAAGCGCCGCGCGTGCGGCAAACCCGAACCTCTACAGCGTGCGGTCGGAGGCTTTCCGCGCAAGCCATGACCTTGGGGAAGAAGTATTCGGCCCGCTCGGGTTGGTCGTGCGGGCCAGGGACGAGGCCGACCTGCTGGCGCTTGCTGCCGGGATCGAGGGGCAACTGACCTGCACGCTGCATCTCGATCCGGCGGATCACCCGCTTGCGTCGCGCCTGATGCCGGTTCTTGAACGCAAGGCGGGCCGTCTTCTTGCGGACGGGTTTCCGACGGGCGTCGAGGTGGCCGATGCAATGGTGCATGGCGGGCCATACCCGGCTTCGACCAATTTCGGCGCGACTTCGGTTGGCACGCTCTCGATCCGCCGCTGGCTGCGCCCGATCTGCTATCAGAACATGCCCGACGCCCTGCTGCCGGCCGACCTGCGCTGAAACGTCCTTCGCGGCGGTGCAGCGAAGTCTTGCCACAATGCAGCATCGGTGACAGTCTGATGACAGCAGAGCGGGGGCAGATATGGACGCGGTCATCAGGGAATGCAGCCACCTTCCGGACAGCCGGTTCGAGCCGGGCGAGGTTCTCATTTGTGAGGGAGAGAAAGAAGGAGCGATCTGTGTCCTGATTGATGGTGTCGTTGCCGTGATGAAGGGCGACGTGCGCGTTGCCCGCATCCGTTCCCCGGGGGCGCTATTCGGCGAGATGTCGACCTTGCTCGACACGCCCTACAGTGCGACCGTGGTGGCAGAGACCCCCGTGACCGTAAAGATCGTGCCAGATGGGAACAGCTTCCTTGCGTCAAGCCCGGTGGTTGCGTTGCATACGGCGCGCATCCTTGCGCAGCGGTTGCATGACAGCACGACCTATCTGGCCGACATGAAAGCGCAGTTCCAGGACAAGACCGATCATTTCGGGATGGTGGACAGGATCATCGGCGCCTTGCTGAACCAGCAGGGCGAGGCCGCAAAGGCCCCGGCTGAACGCAAGAACGACCCTAGGTTGTAAGCCACTCCGGCCAGTCTCGCAGCGCGCCGATAGGCCGCTGCAACGGGCTGTCGAGGGCAAGCGTCTCGTTGCCGTAGATCGAGAACCAGAAGGCCGATCCGGCCCCAAGATCGAAGACGATATGCGCGGGAACCGGTCCGATCTGCTGCCCGGTGTTGAACACCCAGCTTGATCCGATCCGGTCGGCCCAGGACCCCTCTGAAACGAAGGGCGATTGATGGACATGGCCTGAAACCACAATGTCGGGCGCATAGGTTTCGATCCAGCGCGACAGGGCTTCATCGCCGAAGGATCGCTTGCCGCCCCAACTGACCGGGCTATCGGCGGGTGGGGCATGGTAGACCCAGATCCAGCGGTCTCGCGGCTCGCGCGATGCAAGGGCCAACTGCGCACCGATCGCCTCGCGCGCCTCTGGTCCGTCCCACCACGGGCAGATCGTGACAAGCGTTCCGCCTATCCGCAGTGTCGTGCTGTCACTGGCGATCCCCATATCGCCAAGGTCTCGCATCCACGCCGCCACCTGTTCGCCGGCAGGGTCCGTCGCATCGAGGTCATGGTTGCCCGAGCAAACAGCCACGCGGGTCTTTTCCGCCAATTGCTCAAGGTAAGTTCTGACCACGATCACCTGCGCCCGACGCTCGACGCTTGATGCGATTTCCAGCAGGTCACCGGCGAGTATGACCAGATCGAAGCCCCCCGCGACCGCCAGCAGCCAGTCATATTGCTTGAGCGAGTAGTGGATGTCGGCGACGACAAGGATTTTCATGTCCGAGACGCTACTTCGATGCGCTCAACCTGTCGAGATGCGCAAGCCAGTATGGCAGGGCGGCGCCACGAACTGCCACTGAATAGGGCAGATCGGGTGCAATGTTGCCTGTAGCATGCTCAATCAAGGACTTCCGACACGATCGTTTCCTGCGGCAACGCTCTGGAAAACCAAAGGAATCGTTGCAAAAATGGCAAATTGGGGTCTTTATGTGGCACGATATTGTCAAACGTGCGATCCGGCTGGTTTGGATCGCGTTCCTTTTCGCAGGAGTCGGATGTGTCTAGGTTGGCCACGATAGGGCTGTATTTTGCCCTCGTGACGGCGGTCGCGGTTCCTGCCGGGGCGGCGACGATCAAGACGTATAACCGCGACAGTTTCTCGACCGAAATGCTGACCAAGAACGAGAAGGTGGAAACCTTCGATAAGTATACGCTTGGCCCTCTCGCAAAGACAGACGGGGTGTCCTATTCTGTGACGGGCGGAAATGTGGTCGTGACGGATGTGTATCTGTCTTCGACAGGGTTTAACAGTCTGGGGTCCAGTCCCGGTGCGTTTTTCAACTTTGCCCAGTCCGTGACGTTCACCTTCACCATGTCGATCACTGCTTTCGCGATCGACATCAATACGTTCGCGACGACAAACGGCGCCTTTGTTGCAAAACTCGATACGGGCGAGTCCGTTGCCAGCGTGTTCAACCCCTTCCTCAAGATCAATCCGGCCAACGGGCCTGAATCTGTCCCGACCGGGCAGTTTATCGGGTTTACCTCCAGTGCGCCTTTCAACTCCGTGACTGTATCTGGCACGGCGAGTAACGGGCAGGAACCGTTCAACCTCGATACCCTTGTCACCGTCGCCTATGTAAAGCCGGAAGAGCCGAAACCTGAAGAGCCGGAACCTGAAGTACCGGCAGTTGTGCCGCTGCCCGCGTCTTTGCCCTTGTTTCTTGCGTCACTTGGATTTTTGGGTCTGGTACGCCGCCGCAGCGTCGTCTGACGCGCGCGATCGTCGTTTTCATTTTCCCCTCTGTCACAAATTTGTTGCGGACATCGCCCGGTCGTTGGGTTAGAAAAAGTCATGCGCCCGGCAGAGGCGTGCAGATAACAGGAACGAAACGGGGCGACGAGTGGCATCTCAGACGATCGGGGTTCTGACCCTTTTATGCCTGTTTCAGGTGAAGCATGTTCTGGCCGACTTCGTGTTTCAGTCGCCCTACATCCTGACCAATCGCAGGTTTTATGGCCATCCGGGCGGATTGCTGCATGTCGCGATTCATCTGGCCGGATCGTTCGCGGCACTGCTCGTGGTCGGCGCGCCAGCCGGCATGATCGCGTTTCTGCTGTGCGCCGAGGGCCTGATCCACTACCACCTCGACTGGTCAAAGGACAACTTCGTTGCCGCGCAGAACCTGACGCCGCGCGATTCTGTCTACTGGTATGCGACTGGCGTCGATCAGGCGCTACACCACCTGACCTACATTGCGATGGCCGCCTATTGGGCCATTGCGGCCTGATCCTCACGCGCCCCAAAATCCACCAACCGTGACGGGATCCGATCAAAGAAGGTCCGCAAACCCGGTTCCACGGCATCGCACTGCTCCAGGCAGGTGCCAAGCAGACCCGCAAGATCTCGTTCGCCCTTCGAGATGGCCTCGATCAACCGGTCATGTGCCGCCTTGAGCGCAACAAACCGCTCGGACCGCGCGAGGTCAGGCCCGCCAACCAGAACAAAGGTCTGCAACCGTTCTCCAACCCCCTTGAGCGCCAATCGCCCCGCATCCAGAACCGCCATGTCGCGCGCCTGAAGCGCGGTATCTCGGGCAATCAGAATGTCATAGTCCACCGCCCGGCATCCCGCCTCGATCCGGGCGGCCTGGTTCACCGTTTCCCCGACAGCCGTGTAGTTGAACCGGTCGCGCGACCCGATATTGCCCACGCAGACTTCCCCCGTGGCAAGTCCAAGCGCGACCGCGACGGGCAAGGAGGCGTGACCTTCGGTGTTGAACCGTTGCAGCGCGGTCCGCATCCGCAAGGCTGCCGTTGCAGCAAGGGCAGGGTGGTTGGGTTGTTCCAGCGGCGCATTCCAGAATGCCATGATCGCATCGCCGATGAATTTGTCGATCGTGCCCTGCTCGGCCAGAATCTGATCGCCCAGTTCGGTGAACAGGCGGTTCAGCAGTTCGACAAGTTCAGTCGCGCTCATCGTTTCACTAAGCGGAGTGAATCCCCGAATGTCGCTGAACATGACCGTCACCTGCTGGGTCACGCCGCCAAGTTCAAGCTTGTGGCCCGTGCTTTCGATCTGCCCCAGCACCGATGGCGCCACATAGTGCGCGAAGGAACGGCGGATCATCCGCTTGTCGCGGTCCGCGATGATGAACTGATAGGCGGAAAGCCCGGCAAAGGCCACGAACCCCCCCAGCATGGGAAAAGTCGCGTCAAACAGGATCCCGTGGTCACGAAAGGCAAGCCAGCTGCCCCCCCCCACAATCACCGCAGCCAGCCCGCCGGTCAGGATCGACGCCACCGGTCCCGCCCGAGACATGACGCCAACAACGCCCAGGCCGAGAACCAGGAAGCTGACAATCTCCATCGCTTCGACAAACCCGTCGCGCCGCAGGAAATCGCCCTGGATGATCTGTTCAAGCACCTGTGCATGGATTGACACGCCTGGCACGTTCTCGCCCAGTGCGGTTGTCCGGATATCCAGCAGGCCCGCAGCCGAGGTTCCGATGAAGACGATGTTGCCTTCGAGTGCCGCCTGCAGCTCCGGATCCATTCCGTCTTCCAGAACCCTGTAGGCCGGCACGTAGAGATCGGGTGTGTTCTTGCGATAGCGCACCCAGAGTTGCCCGTCTGGCGTGGTGGGGATCTCCGTGCCAGCCAGCCGCAGCGATGTCATGAAGCCTTCGAGATCGGGCGAGCCGACCAGGATCAGCGTCGTTTCCCCTGTCGCAATCCGAAGCCCCTCGATCGCAAGCGTCGGCAACACGCCCTCGGACCCACGCCAGATCATCGGAACACGGCGCACCACAGTCGCCGCGTCGAACGGGCTGATGTTGATCACCCCGATGCCCGCAGCCGCGTCCTTGAGAGGCTGCAGCATTGGCACCGCCGCCGTGAATGGCAGCAGCCCCGCGGCAGGCATGTTCCCGATCTCGACGATGCCGGCACGACCGGTGATCGGCCCCGCCGTCGTATCCGTCGAGTTGGCCGTGCCAAGCACGACGCGCCCCGCGGCGATCGCCTCGGCAAAGCGCAGATCGTTGTCCAGCGGCGCAAGATCGTCCGGCGTCACGCCAGGAGCGAGCATGCCCCGCGCCGCAAGATCCTCGGCCAGCCGGGCCGGCGACATGCGATCGGGTTCTGGAAAAAGAACATCGAAGACGACCGCCGCCGCGCCATACTCGGTCAACCGATCGACAAGGGCAGCCAGCCGATCGCGCGGCCATGGCCATTGTCCAAGCCGCTGGAGGGAGACTTCGTCGATGTCGACGACCCGAACCGGCAAAGGTGCCGCGGCGCGCGGCCGAAGCTGTTGCAGGCTGTCAAAATAGGCCTCGCGCACCGATTGAACAGGCGCGGGATCAAGCGCCCGCACCAGGATCAGCAGGCCCAGAAGCAGAAACCCAAGAAGGAGAACCGCCTTGTTCATGTCCGTCGACGATCAGAAAATCTCACCGTGCCTGGCTTTGCGCAGGGCCGGCCTTCCATCACAGGTCCCTGGCCAGCCACTGCGACCCGCTCAACGCCGCGGCGGTTCTTTTGCCGGCGGCTCCGGCGCTGGCGCCTCGCGTTCCGGCGCAGAGCGCTCGGTTCCGTCGCGGCCACCCGAACGGTCAGGCAACGCGGATGATGGCGCTTTCTTTGCTGGCGCAGCTCTTGCGGCAACCCGACCACTTACATCGCCGCAGGATCCGACCGGCGCCCGGAATTCACGCTTCAGCGGCTCCTGGTCCAGCACGAATGGAAAGTCGGCTACCAGCACATCGTCCTTCTGCTCTGTAGATTTCTTGCCGCTGAAGTTTCCGCTGCCGCTCAGCGTCAGCAGGGCGCAACGCCCCCGCACCGTGGCGCAACTGCCGTTGCCGCGGCAGACCTGAACCTCGCCCTTGAACAGAACCACATGTGTCGCCTGACGCGGCCTGACCGCGAAATCGAAGGTGGTGCCTCGGATGCCCATGGTCGCCGTCGGCGTCGTGATCGAATAGGCCGATTTGGCGCTGTTCCCCGAGATGAACCGAAAGGTGCCGCCCACGGCGCTGACAGCGAACCGCTGGGCCTTGCCGCCTGATTGCATCAGGATCTCGTCAATAACCAGCCGCGAGCCCGGCCCAACCACGATCCGGGTGCCGTCCGCAAACTGAAGCTGCGCCTTGCCCGCGTCGCCCATCGTCACGATGTCGCCCACCGAAACCTGCGTCCCCTCACTCAGACGGGCCCGCCCGCCGCCCGAGCGAAGCTCGCCCGCGCCGGAAATCGAGATTACAGCGCCGATCGCCTGGGCCTGTGCAAAGCCACCACCACCAAGGCCCAGTATCGAAACCAGGGACAGGATCGCAACCAACAATCGCCAGAACATGCATCGTCTCCCAATGGGCCCAGAGAAGCTGCCAAAGCTTGTGGTGTTCCACGAACCTACAGAGCAGCCGACCCTCGCCAGTGGCCTTTGTCGCATTGTTGGACGCAAGGCCTTCAATCGAAAGACAATGTGCCTTGAAGTCTGGAATATCAACGCATTTCGCTGCGCAAATGCGGCGCAACTCGAAAGTGGGGCAAAATGCTCGGCTAACCCGAGAGAAACCAAGGAAATGTTCGAAAGCGACAGGCAGGGACGCACAAAAAATGAGCGAGGATATCCCGCGCCACAACCCAAGGAAGCAAAAGATGGGCGACGCTATCCTTGTGTACGGCGGCCGCGCCCTGGCTAGGGATCGCCAATCGACGAAGGTCCCTGTCGGGGCCCGTACCCCTCAGCCGGCAGCCACCCTGCGCGCGCGCCGGCGGCGGTCAATCTCGTAAACGATCGCCAGAACCAGGGTCACGCTGATCAGGATCAGCGCCAGTGCGTTGATGGTCGGTGTGATGCCGCTGCGCACCTTGGAGAACACATAAACAGTCAACGTGTCGTAGGTTCCCCGCGTGAACAGCGTGACGTTGAAGTTCTCGATTGATTGGAAAAAGCCGATGGCCGCGCCCGCCCCGATGGCAGGATAAAGATGCGGCAGAAGAATACGGCGCAGAACCTTTGCATGGCTGGCCCCAAGATCGAGAGCTGCTTCTTCAAGGTGGCGATCAAAGCTTTGCAGCCGCGCCAGGACCAGCAGCATCACGAAGGCCGCGATGTAGGAAACCTGGCCCAGAACAGATAGATGCAGACCCGCCGGAACCGAGAAGGTGTTCCAGAACAACAACGTCGAAATCCCGATGACCGCGCCCGGTGTCAGGATCGGCGCCACCATCAACCCATACAGCAGCGACCGCGTGCCCCCCGCCAGACTGTTGATCAGAATGGCCGCTGCCGTGCCGATCGGGACCGAAATGACCACGACCGCAATCGCCACATAGATCGTGTTCAGAAACGCATTCCAAAGACGTGCGTCCTTCCAAAGCTCGATGAACCATCGGTCTGTCCAGCCAACCCAAGGATAGACCGAGGGGAACCGCGAGTCATTGAAGGCGGCGCCACCCATCACCACAAGCGGCACCAGCAGATACAGCAGGAACAGCACCAGGTAGAGGTGGAACAGCCAATCCGATTTGCGCGTCTGTCTCATCGGCTGGTCACTTTGCAATATCGGAAAGCTTGACGCGGAACACCCGCATGACCACCGAAACGAACACGGTGCACAGGATCAGCAGCAGGAATGCATAGGCCGATCCGGTATTCCAGTCCTGGCTTTCAAACATCCATTGCTGGATGATCTCGGTGAACCAGCGCGAGTTTGTCGAAGCAAGCAGCGTCGGCACCAGGATCGAGCCTGCCGACAGCATGAACACCATCACCGATCCCGAGGCGATCCCGGGTTTGGCGTGGGGCAGCACCACCCGCCAGTGGATCCGCCACCACGGCGCACCCAGGTCTTCGGCCGCCTCGATCTGGTTGGTGTCAAGCGACTGGATCGCGTTGTAGACGGGCAGCAGCATGAACAGAACGTAGGTATAGACAAGGCCGATCAGGACGCTGCGAAACCCGCTCATCCAGCGGATCGGATCCTCGATGATGCCAAGCCCAAGCAACGACGCGTTCAGCGGTCCTTTCAGCGCAAGGATGATGAACCAGGCAAACGCCCGCAGGATCTCGCTGACCCAGAGCGGCACGAAAAGCAGAAGGAAGATCGTCGGCAACAGCTTGTTGTCAGCAACCTTCGACAAATAGTAGGCCAGCGGATAGGCCATCGCAAAGCAGATCACGGTCACAAAACTGCTGTAGATCACCGTCCAGAAAAAGACGCTTATGTGGATCGGGCTGCGAAAGAACGTCATGTAGTTGTTGAGACTGTAGACGTCATTCGGCCCGCCAACCTCGGCAATCGGCAGGTAGGGACGGAACGAGTTCTCGAACAGATAGAGGTTTGGCAGGATCACCAGGATCAGCAGCCAGAACGCCGTCAGGACAATGAACACGCCGGTCAGCATCGCCCCATAGCGTTGCAGCAGGTCGCTCATTCCTCGGGATCCTTGGCCGAGATGTCGCCGACCAGAAGAACCGCGTGCGCAGAGTCAAACGTGATGTGTCGCCTTTCGCCAGGTTCAGGGATCTCGGCCGACCCGTCGTTGCGCGCCTCGGCAATCAGAACCTGACCGGTGGCATCTCGTGATTGAACCGAGATGAAGTTGCCCTCAAAGGCGACATCGCTCACTTCGATGGGGATCGAGTTTCCCGCCCCCGGCGCCGTCGTCAGCCGCGCGTGTTCGGGCCGAAGATAAAGTCGGCATTGTGTACCGGGCGTAACACCCGGCCCGATCCGCGCGCTGAATGTGCCGCTTGCCGTCTGGAACTCGGCCTGCTGGCCCTCGGCCCGAACGATCTCGCCCGCGAAGATATTGTTCTCGCCCACGAAGGACGCGACGAATCCGTTTGCCGGATTGTTGTAGATCTCGCGCGGTGTCGCCACTTGCTGCAGCTTGCCTTGCGACATGACACCAACCCTGTCCGACATGGCCAGCGCCTCGCCCTGGTCATGCGTGATGTAGATGAAGGTCACCTGCGTCCGCTTCTGGATCGCGCGCAACTCTGCGCGCATGTGCTGGCGCAGCTTCAGATCCAGTGCCGACAGCGGCTCGTCCAGCAACATCACCGACGGTTCCACCGCCAGCGCACGGGCGATGGCCACCCGCTGTTTCTGGCCGCCCGACAGCTGGCCGATGGATTTGTCCGCCGCATCGGGCAGATCGACAAGCTGCAGCAATTCTTCCGCCCGCGCGCGGCGTCTGGCCTTGTCCACGCCACGCACCTCCAGCCCGAACGCGATGTTCTCCCACACCGGCATCAGCGGAAACAGCGCCAGGTTCTGGAAGATCAGCGCGGTGGGCCGCTGGTTCGGGCGCGCGTCCCGCATGTCCTTGCCGCCGATACGGATCACGCCCTCACTGGGGGAAATGAAGCCCGAGATCATCCGCAGGATCGTCGTCTTGCCGCAACCAGAAGGGCCAAGAAACGAAAAGAATTCGCCAGGTTCGATGCTGACCTCGACATTGTCCACGGCGCGAAAGCTTCCGAAATCGGCACACACCCTGTCCAGATCGACGCCTGCGCTCATCGGATTGTCCCAGCCCCTGTCTTGTTTTCTGGTTTTTTGCTTGTGCGTTCGCCCGCAAGGCGCCGTTTGGTCGCGACCCCGCCGATGCCGTCGGGCATCGGCGGGGCGATCGGTCTGGTGATCAGGCCGACTTCAGCTTGTCCTGGTACTCGCCACGCTTGGCGATGAACCAGGCTTCCTGATCGGGCCACCACCACAGGTTCTTCACCGCTTCTTCGGGCATCGTGGCGGCATAGAACTCGGCCACGGCCGGATCCATGAAGTCTCCGGCCCCCTTGGCGACCGGGTTGGCCGAGAACGCTGTTGCCCACAAGGCCGCGCCCTCGGGCGACGCGATCCACTTGGCAAACTCGTGCGCCTGCTCGACGTTCACCGCATTGGCCATCAGCACGACGCCCTGGTTCCACGCAAAGGCGCCCTCTTTCGGTGCCATGTAGCCGTAGCCCTGCTCGCGCAGGTTGAAGCCCGTCGAATCCCAGCACTGGCCCAGTACGGCGCCATTCGCCAGGAACCCGGCCTGCGCTTCGTTCTCGCCGGTCCACCACTGAACGAAATTGGCCTTGACCTTGATCGCCTCGGCCAGCGCGATGTCCCAAAGCTCGACCATCGTCGCTTCGTCCTTGTAGCTGTCGAGCCACGGCTTCGGCAGCTTGCCCTCGGCGTCCAGCCAGCGGCCCATTGAGGCCAGCACCGAGTGCGCGCGCGCGGTGACCTTGCCCTCGTTCGCCGGGTCGAACAGATCGCCCAGGCCAGCCACGCCAAACTCCAGCGGCATGTCCGTCTTGTTGTAGACAAAGGCTTCCGTGCCCCAGACCGACGGGACAATCAGTCGCTTGCCGTCGATCGTCGCACGTTCAGCCGAGGCGCCGTCGGCCAGACCGGGCAGGTAGTTGTCCATTGCCAGCTTGTTGGTGTCCCAACCCTGCAACAGCCCATTCGAGTTCCAGCCCGCAACGCGGTCAAGCGTCGGCTCGATCACGTCGATCGCCGCCGTCTGCAACGACAGCTTGGCCTGCGCGAACATGGTGTCTTGGTCGGGCTGCTCGGTGAAGTTCACCTTGATGCCGGTTGCCGCCTCGAAGGCGGGCAGAACTTTTTCGGTGAAGGCCGGATAGCCCGCCCATCCCGTAAAGTTCAACTCGCCTGACGAGGCGAGTGCCTGGCGCGAGATCAGGGCTGGTGCCGCCAGAAGGCCGGCACCCACCGCCGAGCCCTGCAGGAACCGGCGGCGATTGAAGGTCGTGTGCGTCTTTTTCACGATTATGTCTCCCATGTCTTTCAGATCCTGCCTTGCAGTCAATCGACCACGCAGGGCGCCCCACAAAGCGCGGGGCAGTTTCGAGCGATATGTGACGTTTGCGAAGATACCGTGACGCGTCGCCCCCCAGGTTCACGACCCAGCATTGTCACAATTCAGATCACTTGACGCCGTGTCAACGGCGGCGTGGGCCTTGCAGGGGGCCCCGGGCTGAAATCGCTGTGACACGGGTTCTCTGGTGCAAGGAGGAAGGGCTATGCAGCCCTGCAGCGCACGTTTATTGATCAGTCAATCAACCTCGCGCACGCAAAGGACGATCCAGCATGAAGATCACCAAGCTCGAAACCTTCTGCACCCCGTTTGTGGGATTCGTGCGCGCAACAACTGAAACCGGCGCGCAGGGTTGGGGCCAGGTCGCAACCTACTACGCCGACATCACCTGCGAGGTCTTTCATCGGCAGATCGCGCCCCATGCGCTTGGCACGGACGCCCTTGATTTCGCCGATGCGCTCGCACTCATCAATGAGCGCGAACACAAGTATCCCGGCTCTTACCTCCGCCGCGCGACAACCGGCTTGGATACGGCCCTGTGGGATCTGCGTGGCAAGCTGGAGGGAAAGCCGGTCGTCAGTCTTCTTGGCGGCACGCCCGGTCGGCTGCGCGCCTATGCCAGTTCGATGAAGCGTGACATCACGCCCGAGGCCGAGCGGGATCGTTTCCTGAAACTGCGGGACGAAAAGGGCTTCGACGCTTTCAAGTGGCGTATCGGGGCCGAATGCGGCCGGGGCCGCGATGAATGGCCGGGCCGGACCGAAGCCATCGTGCCGCTTGTGGCCCGGGCCCTGGGGGACGGGATCGACAAGCTGGTCGATGCCAACTCCTGCTACGCGCCCGCCCGCGCAATCGAGGTTGGCCGGATGCTCGAGGCCGAGGGGATCGGGCATTACGAAGAACCTTGCCCCTATTGGGAGTTCGACCAGACCCGCGAAGTTGCCGATGCGCTGTCGGTCGACGTGGCGGGGGGCGAGCAGGATTGCGAGTTCACGGCCTGGAAGACCATGATCGACACGCGTGTTGTCGATCTCGTCCAGCCGGACGTGATGTATCTTGGCGGCATGACCCGCACGCTTCAGGTCTGCCGGATGGCGCAGGCGGCAGGGCTTTCGGTGACACCCCACGCGGCGAACCTGTCGCTGGTGACCATGTGCACCATGCACCTGCTTCGGGCGATTCCGAATACCGGCAAGTATCTGGAATTCTCGATCGAGGGCGAGGACTACTATCCTTGGCAAACCGGCCTGTTTCTGGGTGATCCCTATCGGGTTCAAGATGGCCAGGTCACAGTAACCGACGCTCCGGGTTGGGGGGTCGAGATCAACCCGGCCTGGCTCGAAGCGGCCCAGTACCGCGCCAGTTCGCTCTGAAGGGCGCCGCCCACGAACCATGATCGGCAAGTGTGCGGGGTGCCCTCACTCTCGCCCGCCAGAGTCTGGATCGTCTGCCCAGCGCGGCCGCGATCCGGACTAACCGGGCATGGCGTCGCGTGGAAGGATCGCGCCGTGGTGGCCGATTACAGCCACGGCCAGTCTGTGCCCGGCTTGCGCCGCCTCGACCGCACCCGCCCCCCGCAGCCGCGCGGCAAGGTAGCCCGCGTTGAAGCTGTCACC
>JBGSQL010000293.1:0-8953 GCA_041738105.1 Rhodobacter sp.
GGCGACCGCGCCAACCTTGCCGGGCCGGTTAATAAACACCGGAGGGAGGTGGACCTGCAGTTCGTCTCCGCCCGCGCCTTCCCCCGCCAGCCGGTTCAGCAGCAGGATCAGCGAGTTCGGCGACCGCGGCCCAAGCCAGGCCCCCAAGACCGCATCAAAGGCCAACAGCCCCCGCAGGCGGTCATCCTCCAGATCATCTTCCAGCACATCGGCCACGTTGATCAGGATCATCCGCAAAAACTCGCGGAACGCGTCCTTGCCCAGTTGCCGCACACCCAGGCCCAGCTTCGCAAGGCGCAGATAGTCGTTGCCTGCACCCCGTGCCAGACGAGGCGGCGCCATCGCCCGGAATGGCGCCAGAACGGCAGCAAAGGCCATCAACTGCGCGCGCATTTCCTCCCAAGACTGGCGATCGGCGGGGGAAAGATCGCCCGTCACCCGCGCGCCCGCTGCGCCCTGCAGCACCAGATGCTCGCCCGTCGCTGAAACGGCCGTCGAGGCCAGCGCGGTTGCCGCATGGTCCAGACCATGACGTGCAAGCCCCATCCCGTCGACCACCCGGGCATCGAGCGTATTCAGCACATGGGCCAGCCCCGATACGCGATAGCCGGGCGCAAACTCTACCGTCACGGCGCCGCCACCCATCACCGGCGCCGCTTCCAGCACGGTCACCCGGCGGCCCGCCTGCGCCAGCCGTGCAGCACAGGCCAGGCCGTTGGTGCCGCCACCGATCACGATCACCTCAGAGGACGGGGTAGGCATCGCTCATCCCCCGTGTTCCCATCTTCATCTCGCGCAGCACTTCGGCCGCCGCATTGCGCCCCGGCGCCCCCATCACCCCACCCCCCGGATGGGTGGATGATCCACAGATCCACAGATCCATTATAGGCGAACGATAATTCGCATATCCGGGCACGGGCCGGTTGAACAGCAGCTGGTCGAAGGTCAGCTCGCCCTGGAATATGTTGCCCTCGGTCAGGCCCACCTCGGCCTCCAGCTCGCGCGGGGTGCGCACCTCGGCGTGCAGCACCAGGTTGCGGAAACCGGGTGCAAAGCGTTCGATCTGATCGATGCAGGCCTTGCCGAATGCGTCGCGGTCGGCATCGGTCCAGTCGCGCCCCTCGATCCGGGGCGGTGCATATTGCACAAAACAGCTCATGAAATGCTTGCCGGGCGGGGTCATCGTCGGGTCGATCATCGTCGGGATCATCACGTCCTGGAACGGATCGCGGCTGAAATGCCCTGACTTCCAATCGTCATAGGCGCGTTCCATCTTTTCGATCGAATCGGTGAAATGCAGATCGCCCTTCAGCATCGGCGCCCCTTCGGGCAGCGCGGTAAACTTCGGCGCCGCGTCCAGCGCGATGTTCAGCTTGCCCGAAGACCCCCGCGTCTTGAATCGCCGCACGCTTTTCACGAAGGCGTCGGGCAACTCCTTTTCCTCGACATGGCGCAGGAATGTCCGCTTCACATCCATGTTCGAGATCACCCGCGCGGCACGCACTTCGGTGCCATCCTCCAGCACCACGCCGGTCGTGCGCCCGCCCGACACCAGGATGCGCGCAACTCCCTTGCCGGCCCGGATCTCGCCCCCGGCTGCCGCCAGCGATTTCGCCAGCGCCTGCGTGATCGCGCCCATGCCGCCGCGCGCAAATCCCCAGGCGCCGACATTGCCGTCAACATCCCCCATGTAGTGATGCAGCAGCACATAGGCCGAACCCGGCGACATCGGCCCCAGCGCAGTGCCGATGATCGCCGACACGGCCAGATAGGCCTTGATGACCGGATGCTCGAAGTATTCGTCGAGATAATCCGAGATGCTCATCGTCCAGAAGCGGATCATGTCGCAGATCTGCGCCTCGGACAGATCAAACAGCTTGCGCCCCAGGAAGGCCAGTTCCGACAGGTCGCGTGGCCGAAAGCTGGCTGGATCGGGCGGCGTGCGCATCAGCAGCGGCCGGATGAACCGGCAGTGCCGCAGGATGTCGCGGGAATAGCGGTCATAGGCTTCGGCGTCACGGCGGGAATGGCGGGCAAACTCGCGCCGGTTGGCATCATGGTCACGGAACATGCCCAGATAGTCGCCACCCTCCATCATCACCGCACCGCCCTCATAGGGCAGGATCTGAAGGCCATGCTTCGGCAACTCCAGATCGCGCATGATCTCGGGGCGGAACAGCGACGAGACATAGGAGCAGTTGGAATAGGTAAAGCCCGGATAAAGCTCGCGTGACACCGCCGCGCCACCGATCCAGTCGTTCTTTTCCACGACGCAAACCTTCAGCCCCGCCTTGGCAAGGTAGCACGCGGTCACCAGACCGTTGTGGCCTGCACCGATGATGACGGCATCGTAGATCATGCCCGGCGCTCAGCCTCGACCTGCTCCAGTGTCGCGTCCACTGCAACCTCCACCGCCTTCAGTGTCTCGGCAAGGCACGCATCGTCATGCGCCTCGCAGATGAACCAGGGTTCACGGCTGTCAGGTTCGCAGATAACCCCCAGATCGTGCAGATACTGCGCCATCGTGTCATAGAAACTGTAGTCCGACAGCTTCCACGCGCGATAGTTGTCGGGCGCCTCGGGCGCGAAGAACAGCCCGAACATGCTGGGATGGCCGGTAAAGGAATGGACGATTCCGCGCCGGTCCAGGATCGCACTGATCCCCGTCTTCAGCCGTTCGCCATAGGCCGCGATCGTGTCCAGCGCGGGCGTCTCGTCCAGAATGCGCAGACATTCCTCGGCCGCCGCCAGCGCCACCGAATGCGCGGTGTAGGTGCCGCCATGCGCCGCGCCGCCATAGCGGAAGGTGCGCATCACCTCTTCGCGCCCCGCCACCGCGGCGATCGGGTAGCCGTTCGCCATGGCTTTGGCAAAGGTCGCAACATCGGGCTCCACACCATACAGCGATTGCACCCCGCCGCGCGCCACGCGAAAGCCGGTCTTCACCTCGTCAATGATCATCAACACGCCGTAGTGGTCGCACAGCCGCCGCGCCGCCTGCACAAACTCGCGCGAGGCCGAGATGCCGCAGCAATTGCCCTGGATCGGCTCGATCAGCATCGCGGCGAGGGTGTTGCCATAGGTATGAAAGACACGCTCCAGCCGCTCGATATCGTTCATCGGCGTCAGGTGGGCCAGTTCCTTGACCGTTTGCGGGATGCCCTTGGAATAGCTGACAACCTCGGGGTCGCGATTGCCGGCGGCGTCCCAGTCCTCGACGTTGACCATCCACATCGCCGCATCGAACAGGCCGTGATAGCTGCCCTCGATCAGCAGGTAGCTGTCCCGCCCGGTGTGCGCCCGCGCCAGACGAAGCGCCGCCATCACCGCCTCGGTGCCCGAATTGGAAAAGCGCACCAGATCCATGCCCGGTACCATCTTGGCAATCCGATCAGCCACCACCAGTTCACGCTCGGTCGACAGGGCAAAGACGCCGCCCACTTCCATGCCCTTGCGTGCGGCAGCATCCACTCGGTCGTCCGCATAGCCCAGGATCGCCGGGCCATAGCCCAGCCGGTAGTCCACGTACTGATTGCCGTCGATGTCCCAGATCCGGGCGCCCTTGCCATGATCGACATAGATCGTCCGGTCGTCGCCCCAATAGCGGAAGGTCGAGGCGACACCCAAGGGCAAACGCTTGACCGCAGCCCGGTACTGCGCATTCGATTTCGACAGGTTGCGGGGCGGGATGCGGGTCATGATCGTGCTTTCCTTGCGTCGAAACGCCACGTCGAAATCGGCATTTCCTGACAGATGGCCCAAGATCGCCGGATTTTGACTGGGCTGTCAATCAGAATTCAGCTTGACGCCACGCAAGACTTGCCCTTTTCGTAAGCGCGAGGCGGCATCATGTGCTGCTGCCCCTGACCAGAGACAGGCCAAGATGACCATGACTTCCTCTGATCCCGAGCTTGCCACCAACAGTCCAGACGCAGCCGAGCCGGTGCCGCGAAAGCTCAGCCGGGCCGCCCGCCGCGCCCAGTTGATCGAGGCAACGATCGAGACTCTGGCGACCCGCGGCTACGCCCGCACCACCCTGACCGAGGTGGCCAAGGTCGCCGGCCTGTCGCATGGGCTGGTGAATTTTCACTTCGAGACCAAGGAAAAGCTGCTGGCCGAAACGCTGTTGTTCATTGCCGAAGAATACCGGCTGAACTGGACCACGGCGCTGGCCGAGGCCGCGCCCGATCCCGCGTCGCAACTCGACGCGATGCTGCGCGCCGATTTCAATCCGCCGATCTGTACGCCCGCACGCCTGTCGGCCTGGTGTTCATTCTGGGGCGAGGCGCAAAGCCGCCCGATGTATCAGGAACGCTGCGGGTCGAACGACGAAGCCTATATCCGACAGTTGGAGTCGATCTGCGCCGCGCTTGGCGCCGCCGGCGGTTATGGTGGCACACCCGCCCGCACCGCACGGGTTCTCCGGGTGACGATCGAAGGTGTCTGGCTTGACCTGATGACGATGACAGACGCCTATGGGCGGGACGAGGCGCTGGCCACGGTCTATGCCTGCGCCACGGCCTTTTTCCCGCGGCATTTCACCGAAGCGGGCCTTTTTGCCTCGGCCGCACCCTGATCCCGCACTATTCCGTCAAGATCAGCTTGTCCGCCCGCGTGATGCGCAGGGTATGGATCTGACCATCCTCAAGCGGCCCAATTCCTGTGCCAACTGACTGATCCAGGGCAAGTGCCCTCCCCAAGTCCCGGTTGCGGCGTCATTGGTCTTGCCCAACATCCCCCTGGTCGCCAGCCTTGAGAGAATGTCATCCTCTGAAAGTTTCCGCCGATGAACCTGTCCTTTATCGTTGTCCTGCTGGGCCTTGTTGCCACACCAGCCCTGGCCCATCTCGATCCCGCCGCGCAGGGATCTGTCGCGGCGGGGATGGCGCACCCGATCGGCGGCGCGGATCATCTGCTGGCGATGCTCGCCGTCGGGTTCTGGGCGGCGATCCGCGGCGGGCGCGCCCTTTGGGCGGTGCCCTTGGCCTTTTTGGCCGGCATGATGGCGGGCTACGCCTTGGCGCTGGTCAGTGCCCCTCTGCCATTCGTCGAGCCGATGATCCTTGTCTCGGTCGTCCTGCTTGGTGTGCTGGTGACGGGCCATCTGCGCGCGGGGCTGGTGCCCTCTGTCGCTCTTGTCGCCGCGCTCGGGCTGTTTCACGGCCACGCGCATGGCGGCGAACTGGGCATGGCGGATGCAACGGCTTTCGGCCTCGGGTTTGTACTGTCGACGGCCGCGCTTCATGCCACCGGTGTCGTCTTGGCCGACTATCTGCTGCGTCACGTCCGGCGTGGCGCCCCGGTGCTTTCGGCGCTTGGCGGCGCAACCGCGCTTGCCGGTGTGGCCCTCTCGCTGGGCTAGGTCACATACCGCCCAAATGGCGTTGTCCACGCCGGGCCGCAAGCTCGATCTGCCTCTGGCGCTCGCGGAACCTGGCCCGATCGGCCTCGTCATAGCTGTCGATGCAGGCCGGGCAGGCGACGCCTTCCTCATAGCTTGGCGACGCCCGGTCGTCCTCGGTCACCGGGCGACGGCAAGCGCCGCAAGTGCCCAACCCACCCGGTCGCAAGCCATGCCCGACCGAAACCCGCCGGTCGAACACAAAACACTCGCCCTGCCACAGGCTGTCCGCCTCGGGCACGTCCTCCAGGTACTTCAGGATACCGCCCTTCAGGTGAAAAACCTCCGCCACCCCCTGCCCCAGCAGGAAGTTGGTCGACTTCTCGCAGCGTATGCCACCAGTGCAGAACATCGCGATCCGTTTGCCAGCAAACCGGTCTCTGTTCGCCGCCCACCAGTCGGGAAACTCGCGGAAGCTATCGATGCCTGGATCGAGCGCGTCACGGAAGGTGCCGATCGAAACCTCGTAGCTGTTGCGCGTGTCGATCACCGCCACGTCCGGTGCCGCGATCAGCGCATTCCAGTCGCGTGGCGCCACATAGCGGCCCGTCTTTGCCAGCGGATCGACATCCGGCTGCCCCATCGTGACGATCTCGCGCTTGACCCTGACCTTCAGTCGCCGGAAAGGCGGGCCATCGGCCTGGCTTTCCTTCCACTCCAGCTCCGCAAAGCCCGGCAGGTCGCGGATGAATGCCAGAACACTGTCGATCCCGGCACGCGGCCCGGCAATCGTGCCGTTGATCCCCTCGCGTGCCAGCAGAAGCGTACCCACGACACCGGCATGGGTGCAGCAGGCAAGAAGCGGCGCTCGCAAGGCCGCAGGGTCAGCAATCCGGGCAAAGTGATATAGCGCGGCAACGGTCAGCATGGCGCCTCATAGGCCCAGCCCCCCGTGTTTCGCAAGCCCCCTGCCTTGACGCGCACGGGCGCGCCACTTACCCAAGACGTCGGACCCAACGCAGAGGCCGGTATGCGACCCGCCAACGAAGCCCTGATCGTCATCGACATCCAGAACGACTTCTGCCCGGGCGGCGCACTCGCGGTGGCAGACGGCGACGCGATCCTGCCACGGGTGAACGCGCTGCTCGGCGAATTTGCCGTTCGCATCCTGACGCAGGATTGGCACCCTGCCGATCACATGTCCTTTGCCGCCAATCACCCCGATGCCGAGGCCTTCGGGATGGTGCAGATGCCCTACGGCCCACAAGTGCTGTGGCCAACGCATTGCGTGCAGGGCAGCTTTGGCGCCGAATTTCACCGTGACCTTGACGTGAACGCGGCCGACCTGATCCTGCGCAAGGGCTTCCGACCGGAAATCGACAGCTACTCCGGATTCTTCGAAAATGACCACGCAACTGCCACCGGGCTGGCGGGTTACCTGCGCACGCGCGGCGTCACCGATGTCACGCTGGTGGGTCTTGCGACAGATTTCTGCGTCGCCTACTCGGCGCTCGATGCCGCGGCGCAAGGCTTTCACGTGACCGTCCTCGAAGGTGCCTGCCGCGCCATCGACCTGAACGGATCGCTGGAACAGGCCCGCACGCAGATGCGCGCCGCCGGTGTGCGGCTGGAGCACTGAGATGGTCGATATCGCAACGCGGGTCTATAACCACAAATGGAAGATCGACCCCATCGTGCGGTCGCTGATCGACACGGATTTCTACAAGCTGCTGATGTGCCAATCCGTTTTCCGCAACAAGCCGGACACGACCGTCACCTTTTCGTTGATCAATCGCACCCGCTCGGTGCGGCTGGCCGATCTGGTCGATGAGGGCGAGTTGCGCGAACAACTGGATCACATCCGCACCCTGCGCCTGTCGCGCGGCGAAAGCACCTGGTTGCGCGGCAATACCTTCTACGGCAAGCGCCAGATGTTCCGCCCCGATTTCATGGAGTGGTTCGAGGGCCTGCGCCTGCCCCCCTATCATCTGGAAAAGCGCGACGGGCAGTATGAGCTGACCTTCGAGGGCAAATGGCCCGAGGTGATGCTGTGGGAAATCCCCGCCCTCTCGACCTTGATGGAACTGCGCACCCGTGCGGCACTGAAAGGCCTGGGCCGGTTCGAGCTTCAGGTGCTCTACGCCCGCGCGATGACCCGGATCTGGGAAAAGGTGGAACGTCTGCGCAATCTCGACGATCTGCGCCTGGCTGATTTCGGCACCCGACGGCGCCATTCCTTTCTCTGGCAGGACTGGTGCGTGCAGGCCCTGATGGAGGGGCTCGAAGGCAAGTTTGCCGGCACTTCGAACTGTCTGATCGCCTATCGGCGCGAGGTTGAGGCAATCGGCACCAACGCGCACGAACTGCCGATGGTCTATTCCGCCCTGGCCAATACAGACGAGGAACTGGCGCAGGCACCCTATCAGGTTCTGGCCGACTGGCACGAGGAACATGACGGCAACCTGCGCATCATGCTGCCCGACACCTATGGCACCGAGGGCTTCCTGCGCAACGCGCCCGACTGGCTGGCCAGCTGGACCGGCATCCGCATCGATTCCGGCGATCCGGCGGAGGGGGCGGAACTCGCGATCCGCTGGTGGCAATCGCGCGGTGAAGATCCGCGCACGAAGTTGGTCATCTTTTCGGACGCACTCGACGTGGACAAGATCGAAGATCTGCACCGCCGCTTTGCTGGCCGGGTCAAGGTCAGCTTCGGCTGGGGCACCATGCTGACCAACGATTTCCGCAGACTGGTCGATGGCGACACGCTCGCGCCGTTCAGCCTGGTCTGCAAGGCCGTCTCGGCCAATGGCCGGCCAACCGTCAAGCTCAGCGACAATCCGAACAAGGCCATGGGCCCGGCAGACGAGATCGCCCGCTACAAGCGCGTCTTTGGCGTCGGGGCCCAGTTTGCGGCAGAGGTGCTGGTCTAGCCCCTACCAGGCGCGCCCACCGGCCAGCAACACCCCGGCCAGGTCCAACGCGCGCCCGATGTAGCGCCGGATGATCGGGTTGCCCGGCTCCAGGCGCGGGATCATCCAGCCCACCGATGCGCAGCACCGCATCAGCGTGAACACTGGCACCATCTCGGCCTCGACCGCCCGCGTCTCGGCATACCCCGCAATCAACGCCTCGGCGATCGCGGGCAAGGCGGGTTCGCTCAGGTTCTGCGACAGCGCCGTGCCCAGGTCATAAAGCCCAAAGCCAAAGCCGCTGTCGTCGAAGTCGATCAGCGACAGGCCGCTGGTGCCGACAAAGACATTTTCGCGCAACACATCGGCATGGATCAGGTGCAAGGGCGCATGCCGCGCATGGTCGCCCAACCGTTCGCGCAGAAAGTCGCGCGTGCGACGCGCCAACGCCGCCTCGTCGGGCGACAGCGCCGGATGCTCCCAGAACCGCCCCCAGAACGGCGCCTCCCCGACCAGCCCGGCCACGTCCCAGCGTGGACGGGTGAACCCGTCGGGCAACACAAGCCCCTGCGTTACCTCATGCAATTGCGCGATCAGCCGGCCCAGGTCACGATGCCGGTCCACCTGCTCTGACTGCGGCCCGCCCAGCGGCACCCCCGCCTCGCCCAGCGCACGGCCCTCGACCCAGGCCACTGCCGAG
>JBGSQL010000298.1:0-5865 GCA_041738105.1 Rhodobacter sp.
GGCGCCCGCGAAGCCTGCCTCGCCGCCGGCGCGGCCGCTTACCTCACCAAGCCAGTCCGCCGCGACGAGCTCTCGGTGCTCCTCGGGGCCGCCGAGCCAAAACGCCCCCTGTAGGGCCCACAACAACTGTGGCGTGGGCGCACCCTGTCGCTCCGCACGAATGCCGTTCGTCGGTCGGGGGCGCAACGAAGCACGATCGCTGCTCGTAGAATGCCGCAAGCAAAGAAACCTGCGCCCTAAGGCGGCTAGGGTCGACCCTGCCCATCGCTGCCTCGCAGTTGCTGGGGCACGCCTTCAGCCTCCGATCGTGCGATCCCGATGGGAAAGCGAGAATGTCCGCACCAACGCCTTCGTCTCAACCAGAACGGGACGAGAACGGCGAGGGCAGAAAAAGGGCAGAAAAAGGGCAGAAAATCGCGGACCGAACGAAACGGGCCCACAATTTTCCGTGTGCTATCAGGACGTTAGGCTGGCTGGGGAACCTGGATTCGAACCAGGACTAACGGAGTCAGAGTCCGCTGGTCTACCGTTAACCTATTCCCCAACTCCAAGATGGCTTAGTCTGATTTGATTGTCGACGCAAGCCAAACAACCGGTTTGCACACTCGCTCGGGACTCCCAGTGCGTCGAATGTCAACATATAGCCCGCCCCGTCTGCAAGAGGACTGAACATTCTGCCTTCTAGGACGCGCCAATGTATCCGGCCGGCAATCCCCCCCTCGCTTTTCATGGGCTGTGCGGGTGGAACTGTGCCGTCAGTTCGATCGTCTTCAGCTTCATGGCGGAGGTGATCCGGCTGATTGCCATGTTTTGGCGTTCGTGATTGCATGTCCGTAGCCGCTTGGTGGCGTGCCGCCGAACCTCCTCTGAACCGCCCCGGCTCTACCGGAGTGTAATTGCTTCAACGTTCAGGCGGCGGTGTCGAGAGTTTTCACGTTAGCGAAGTAGGCTTCTTCGGCTTCGGCGGGCGGGACGTAGCCGATTGGAGCGAGCAAGCGGCGGTTGTTGTACCAGTCGATCCATTTCAGGACCTGCCATTCGACATCACATTTGGATCGCCACGGGCCGAGGGTGTTGATGACCTCGGTCTTGAAGAGGCCGATGACGCATTCGGCGAGGGCATTATCATAGCTGTCGCCCACGGTTCCAACCGACGGATCGATGCCTTCCTCGGCGAGACGCTCGCTGTACTTGATCGACAGATATTGCGCGCCGCGGTCCGAGTGATGGATCAAGTCCTTGTTAATGGGCGTCTTTCTTTGCCAGATCGCCTGGTCGAGAGCGTCGAGGACGAACTGCGTCGACATCGAGGTGGAGACGCGCCAGCCGACGATGCGGCGCGCGAACACGTCGATGACGAACGCGACGTAAACCGTGCCGGACCAGGTCGGCACGTAGGTGAAGTCCGAGACCCACAGCTGGTTCGGTCGCTAGGCCTTGAACTGCCGGTTCACCTTGTCGTCGGGGCACGGCCGCGCGGCGTCGGGGTTGGTGGTGATGATCTTCCGCCCTCGAACGACGCCCTGGAGTCCCATGCGCTTCAGCAGCCGCTCCACGGTGCAGCGCGCCACGTCGAAACCCTCCCGGAGCAAGGCGCGCCAGACCTTGCGGGGGCCGTAGAGCTTGCGGTTTTCCTCGAAGACCCGCGCGATCTCGGGGCGCAGGGCGGCGTCGGTCTTCGCCCGGGCGGACGCGCGCTCGGGCTTTCGGGCGACGGCCGCCCTTTGATGATACGTCGACGGGGCGATCGGCAGCAGCCTGCAGATCGGCTCGACCCCGAACACCCGACGGTGTTCTTCAATGAAGTCAGTCATTTGCGGAACGGCCGGTCGAGCTCCGCCTGCGCAAAATACGCGCTCGCCTTCTTCAGGATCTCGTTGGCTTGGACGATTTCGGTTCTGGCGATGCTGGCTCTTGGGGATGCTCTGTTTCTGGCACGGCTGGCGCTGCCCTCCGGGGACGGAGTGGCCGAGCCGCTGCTGGATGACCTGACTGCGCTGAATGCGCGGCAAGAGCCGTTCGCGACGCTTTTGCCGGTGGCACTCAGGCTCGCCGACATGGTTCTGGCCCAATCCGGGCCGTCCAGCGACGCGACCTTCTGGTGCGGCGCGGCAAGAGACTGCATCTCGGGCCATCTTGCAGACAATGCCGGCGGCTCTGTCGAACGGCTTGCCGACATCGGGAGCCTCGCCCGCAGGCTGGCGATGGAGATGGATTTCGCCTTCCTGCTCGACCCGGAAAAGAAGCTTCTGTCCATCGGCTTTGCGGTCTCGACGAACACGCGCGATCCGAACTGCTACGACCTTCTGGCGTCCGAGGCGCGGCTGGCCAGCCTGTTCGCGATTGCCAAGGGCGATGTGGAGACCCGGCACTGGTTCCGGCTTGGCCGGGCCGCAACGCCAATCGGCGCCGGGTCTGCGCTGATTTCCTGGTCTGGCGGCATGTTCGAATACCTCATGCCGTCCCTTGTGATGCGCGCGCCCGCCGGTTCGGTGCTGGAGCAGACCAACCGTCTAGTCGTGGCGCAACAGATTGCCTATGGCGCGGCCAATGCGCTGCCCTGGGGAGTTTCCGAATCATCCTACAATGCGCGCGATCTGGAAATGACCTACCAGTATTCCAATTTCGGCGTGCCCGGCCTTGGTCTGAAACGGGGGCTGAGCGCGCACCGCGTCGTTGCCCCCTATGCCACCGGACTGGGCGGCATGATCCTGCGCGGCGATCCGCGCCTGCGGGCCCCGGCCCGTCTGATCGAGGCCGGTGCAGCCCCCCAGTCGGCCCTCTGGCCGCTTGGAATCTCCGGTGACTTGCCGATCCTACTTTTCCAGATCAGCGACCCCGAGGACATCGCGGCGCTGCACGAGGTTCTGTCGGCGCATGAACATCTGCGGATGCGGCAACTGAATGTCGATCTGGTGATCCTGAACGATCGCGCCTCCTCCTACGTTCAGGACATGCAGACCGCCATCGATGTCGCCGTGCGCTCGGCCCAGTCACGTCCGCGCAGCATCCTGCATCAAGGCTTGTCCCGAGGGGTGATTCATACCCTGCGGGCCGACCTTGTTGCACCGGAGGTGCGGGCCATGCTGATCGCGGTGGCGAGGGTCACGCTGTTGGCCAGCCGGGGCAGCATCGGCGACCAGATCGATGCGATGACCTCGATGCAACACATGCCCGCTGCCCGGCGCACCATTCCCGGCAGCACTCCGCCGGAACTTGCGCCGCGCGTGCCCGACCTCGAATTCTTCAACGGCACCGGCGGCTTTGCCGATGACGGGCGGGAATATGTGACGATCCTGCGCGACGGTCAGACTACGCCCGCGCCCTGGAGCAACGTGATCGCAAACCCGTCGTTCGGCTTTCAGGTTTCGGCAGAAGGCAGCGGCAGCGTCTGGTCCGAAAACAGCCGAGAGAACCAGTTGACCCCGTGGTCGAATGACCCGGTCACAGATCCGTCCGGCGAGGCGATTTATCTCTGCGATCTGGACAGTGGCGCGGTCTGGACGCCAACCGCGCTGCCCATCCGCGGGCGCGGCACCTACATTGCGCGGCACGGGTTCGGTTACAGCAGTTTCACGCACAGCGCGCAGGACATTGACGCCGACATGATCCAGTTCGCGCCGATGGACGACCCGGTCAAGATCACCCGGCTGACCCTGCGCAATACCGGCACCAGGATGCGCCGGCTGGCTGTCACCGCCTATGCGGAATGGGTGTTGGGAACGTCGCGTAGCGCGACCGCCGACCATCTGATCACCACAACGGATTCGCAGACGGGCGCGATGTTCGCGCGCAACCCCTTTGCGACGGCCTTTCCGGGCCGCGTCGCCTTTGCCGACATGGGGGTTCAGACCTCCAGCATGACTGGAGACCGGACCGAGGTTCTGGGCCGTGGCGGCACCATGGCCGCCCCTGCAGGCATCGGGGCACTACCGCTTTCCGGCCGCACCGGCGCGGCGCTGGACCCCCGTGCGGCGCTGCAGCGTCACATCACGCTTGCCCCCGGCGAAAGCGCCACCGTGGTCTTCCTGCTGGGTCAGGCCGCATCTGCCGAAGCTGCGCGCGCCCTGATCCGGACCCACCGAGCCGCAGACGCCACGGAAACCCTTGGCAGGGTCCGGGCCTATTGGAGCGATCTTCTGACCAGTGTGCAGGTGAAGACACCCGACCGCTCCATGGATATCCTGCTAAACGGCTGGCTTCTCTATCAGACGCTCGCGTGCCGGATCTGGGCTCGGGCGGGTTTCTACCAGGCCAGCGGCGCCTACGGCTTTCGCGACCAGTTGCAGGACGGCATGGCCCTGTCGGCCTTGCGCCCGGATATGACGCGCGCTCATCTCCTGCGGGCCGCGGCCCGGCAGTTTCCGGAAGGCGATGTTCAACACTGGTGGCTGCCCCATTCGGGCCAGGGCGTGCGGACGCGGATATCGGATGACCGCGTCTGGCTGGGGTTTGCAGGCGCCCAGTACATCTGCGTGACAGGCGATGCCGCAATCCTTGACGAACAGGTCCCGTTCCTCGACGGTCCCGCCCTCGCTCCCGGCGTGCACGACGATTTCTATCAACCTGCCTCATCGGACAGCCACGCCAGTCTGTTCGAGCATTGCGCCCGTGGGATCGATCAGGCCATCGACCTGACCGGGGCAAATGGCATGCCCCTGATCGGCACCGGTGACTGGAACGATGGCATGAACCGCGTGGGCGAGGGCGGGCATGGCACGAGTGTCTGGCTCGGGTGGCTTCTGATCGCCACCATCAAGAGAATGGCCCCCCTCGCCGATGTCCGCGACCCAGCGCGGTCTGTGCGCTGGCGCGCGCATGCCGCTTCGGTGACGGCAGCGATCGAGCGGGATGGATGGGATGGTGCCTGGTATCGACGCGGTACCTTCGACGACGGAACGCTGCTTGGTGCCTCGGAGTCCGACGAATGCCGGATCGACAGCATCGCGCAATCCTGGGCCGTGCTTTCGGGGGCAGCGGACCCGGTTCGGGCCGCAACCGCCATGGCCAGCATGACCGAACATCTGGTTCGGCAAGACCCTGGGCTTGCGCTGCTGTTCACCCCGCCGTTCGACCACACCCCCCGCGATCCCGGCTATATCAAGGGCTACCCGCCGGGCCTGCACGAAAACGGTGGGCAATACAGTCATGCCGCCATGTGGGCTATCCTCGCCCATGCAGAACTGGGCGACGGCGACGCCGCGGGTGCGCTGTTTTCGCTGCTGAATCCAATAAACCACTCCTGCACCCCGGCAGAAGCGAACCGATACAAGGTAGAGCCTTATGTCGTGGCAGCCGATGTCTATTCGACCGATCCGCATGCCGGACGCGGCGGCTGGACTTGGTGTTCCGGGTCTGCGGGCTGGATGCTGCGCGCAGGTCTCGAGGGGCTGGTTGGCCTTACGCGACACGGGCAGACGCTGCACCTCGACCCTTGCTTGCCGAGGGACTGGCCAGGTCTTGAGGTCACTGTGACCCTTGGTGAAACGCGGCTTGCCATCACCGTGGTGAACCCGGTCCGTACCGGACGCGGCATTGTTTCTGCGCAGATCGACGGGGAAGACATTGCGACCGGTCCGGGACCATTGGAACTGCCCTTGTCGGGGAGCAGCCGTGCGGTAACGATCGTGCTGGGCAAGCGCGGCTTAATTCCCGATGGTCGGGAGTCCCCCCGGTTTCGTGGACACTTTCTGAGAGAGCAGGGATAGTGTCGAGATGCCAAGAACTAGAGCATTTTCGGATCAATCCGGCTCGTAGCCTGAGTTTGTAAAGTAGTTTGCGCACTCCTGCGGAGGGAACGCGTCGAGGGCGGCGGCGATGGCGGCTTCGAGGGCATCGAGCGTTCTGGCGGCGGCCTTGCGGAGG
>JBGSQL010000300.1:0-1775 GCA_041738105.1 Rhodobacter sp.
GCCGGCGGATTCGCGTCACCGGGCTGATGAACCGCGCCTTCGCCTTCGCGCCGCGTCTTGTGCCGCGCGCCCTGGTGACCCGCATCAGTGCATTGTTTCTGAAATGAGCCGGTTTGCCCCGGCTCGTGCGGCGCGTTAGCGCCACCACCATTGCGCGACCCCGCGCCCTTTCGTAAGCCCGGGCGAAGCAGCAGGCTGACAAGGGACAGTGACCATGCGCACCACCAGAACAGTTCAGAAGATCCTTGCCGGTTACGAGGGCGAGAACCCCGGCGTTAAGGGCAACCTTGCCCGCATCCTGATGGAGGGCAAGCTCGGTGGCACCGGCAAGGTGATCATCCTGCCGGTCGATCAGGGCTTCGAGCATGGCCCGGCGCGCAGCTTCGCCGCCAACCCTTCCGCCTATGACCCGCATTACCACTACCAGTTGGCGATCGACGCAGGGCTGAACGCCTATGCCGCGCCACTGGGGATGCTCGAGGCCGGGGCCGATACCTTCGCCGGCCAGATCCCGACCATCCTGAAGTGCAACTCGGCCAATTCGCTGATGTCGGGCAGCGCCGGCAAGAACCAGGCGGTGACCGCCAGCGTCGGCGACGCGCTGCGCCTTGGCTGCGCGGCGATCGGCTTCACCATCTATCCCGGCTCGGACCTGGCGCTTGACATGTTCGAGGAGATCCGCGCGATGCGCGAAGAGGCCGCCGCCTTCGGCATCCCGACGGTGATCTGGTCCTATCCGCGCGGCGAGGCGATCAGCAAGGACGGCGAGACGGCGATCGATGTCGCCGCCTATGCCGCCCAGATCGCCGCCCTGCTTGGTGCCCATGTCATCAAGATCAAGCTGTCCACCGACCATCTGATGCTGGCCGAGGCGAAGAAGGTCTACGAGGCCGAGAAGATCGACATCGCCGCCCAGGCCGCACGGGTTGCGCATTGCATGAAGGCCGCCTTCGACGGCCGCCGCATCGTGGTCTTTTCGGGTGGCGCGAAGAAGGGCGCCGATTCGGTCTATGACGATGCGCGCGCGATCCGCGACGGCGGCGGCAACGGCTCGATCATCGGGCGCAACACATTCCAGCGCTCGCGCGAGGACGCGTTGGCGATGCTCGCGAAACTCGTAGAGATCTACAGGGGCCGCGCCTGACATAGCATGGTCCGGGCACCCGAGGGCGGGCCGGGCCACCGGCGGGGCGGCCCGCGGCCTGCCCTGTTCGGTGTTCCGGCCGGCAGGAACCGGCCTGGAGGCGACGCCCGGAATCGAACCGGGGTGCACGGATTTGCAATCTAGTTGCGAGCACTAATTCCCGTTAGCAACCCCTTGGATTCACGACACTATACTCTAGTGACCTACTAACACTGGAGTGAGAGACATGCTGACGCTGCGGGAAGCCTACCATGACTATCGGAAGTCGCGCGAGGGCGAATTGAGCCCCAAATCCCTCCACTGGACGGAGCAGAAGGTCAACCTGCACCTCGCCGACCTTCTGGACACGCGTCTCGACGAGATAACGCCGAGGGTCGCTAGAGACCTCCACGAGAGGCTGAGCCGCACCTCGGGCAAATACTCGGCCAATGGGGTCGCCCGCGTGCTCAAGGCCATCATCAACGACGCCAGCCGCACCCTGGACCTGCCCACTAGAGCATTTTCGGATCAATCCGGCTCGTAGCCTGAGTTTGTAAAGTAGTTTGCGCACTCCTGCGGAGGGAACGCGTCGAGGGCGGCGGCGATGGCGGCTTCGAGGGCATCGAGCGTTCTGGCGGCGGCCTTGCGGAGG
>JBGSQL010000344.1:0-3772 GCA_041738105.1 Rhodobacter sp.
GATCGGGGCGGTCCTCGCGGGCTTCACCACCCCGCCCGGTGCGCTCGGGCTGGCCGGACAAGCCGCTTTCGCGGCATTCCCTGCCCTGCGCCGCTAGGCGGGCCAGCGGTTTCTTTTCGGCAGAAATACCCCAGAGGTGAAGGGGCCGTCAGGCCAAGCGGGGGCAGTGCCCCTGCCCCCAACCTCACGGCTTGCGCTTTATGCCAGGGGCTGCGCCCGTTCCACCAGCCGGGCAAAGAAACTCGCCCCCACCGGCGCCGCCTCGTCGTTGAAGTCAAAGGCCGGGTGATGCAGCCCCGCCCCCGGCCCGGTGCCCAGGAACAGATAGGCCCCCGGCCGTGCCTCCAGCATATAGGCGAAATCCTCGGATCCCATTTCGCGGCTGGCATGGGCATCCACGCCCTCGTCCCCCGCAACCTCGCGCGCCACCTCGGCCGCGAACTCGGTCTCGTCGGGATGGTTCACCGTTGGCGGATAGCCCAGTTCGTAATCAATCCGCACCTCGCAGCCATAGGCCGCCGCGTGACCCTCGACGATCTCGTGAAGACGGCGCCGCACCAGGTCCCGCACCTCGGGCGAAAAGGTGCGGATCGTGGCACAGAACCAGCCTTCTTCGGGGATGATGTTCGACGCGCTGCCGGTATGGATTTGCGTCACCGACAGCACCAGGTCGTCCAGCGTGTAAAGGTTGCGGCTGATGATCGTCTGCAACGCCCCGACCATGCCCACGATCGCCACCACCGGGTCGATCGTCTCATGCGGCGTGGCGCCATGCCCGCCGCGCCCGATGACATGCACCGTGGCCGTATCGACCGCTGCCATGAAGGGGCCCGGCGTCGTCATGAACTTGCCGAACGGCAGGTTGGGCGCATTGTGGATGCCAAAGACCTGCCCGATGCCGAAGCGGTCCATCACCCCCTCCTGCACCATCACCTCGCCGCCGCCGCCATCCTCTTCCGCCGGCTGGAACAGCAGCGCCACCTTGCCGCGAAAGCGGCGCGTCTCGCACAGGTACTTCGCCGCCCCCAGCAGCATGGTCACATGCCCGTCATGGCCACAGGCATGCATCCGCCCCGGCACGGTCGAGGCGTAGTCCGCCCCGGTGATCTCGCCGATCGGCAGCGCATCCATGTCGGCGCGCAATCCGATCGTCGGCCCCGGGCCCTGCCCGTTGATGATCGCCACGATCCCGCTTGTCGCAATGCCGGGATGGATCTCGTCCACCCCCATCTCGTGCAACCGCTCGACGATGAAGGCCGCCGTCTGGTGGCAGTCGAACTTCAACTCGGGGTACCGGTGCAGATGCCGCCGCCAGCCTTTCATCTCTTCGGCATAATCGGCGATGCGGTTCAGGACAGGCATGGTGGACTCCGTTCAAGGCCAAGGCTAAGCCCTGAATGAACCCCAATTCGGAAGGCCCCGCAATGCAGGACGCGCCCCTTGACCCTGCGGCAAGCGCCGCGTTGATCGCCGATCCCGACGGCGGGCTGCCGCGCCTGCTCGAAATCATGCGCCGCCTGCGCGATCCCGAAACCGGCTGCCCCTGGGACATTCCGCAGACGTTTGCCACCATTGCCCCCTACACGATTGAGGAAGCGCATGAGGTGGCCGACGCCATCGACCGCCAGGCCTGGGACGAGTTGCCGGCCGAGCTGGGCGATCTGTTGCTGCAAACCGTCTACCACGCCCAGATCGGCGCCGAGGCCGGTCTGTTCACCTTCGAGACGGTGACCAAGGCCATCGCCGACAAGATGATCGCGCGCCACCCGCATGTGTTCGGCACCGAATCGCGTGACAAGACGCCCGCCCAGCAGACCGCCGACTGGGAACGCCTCAAGGCGGCCGAGCGTGGCCCCGCGCGCGTGCTCGATGGCGTGGCGCTTGGCCTGCCTGCCCTCACCCGCGCCGTCAAACTGCAAAAACGCGCCGCCCGTGTCGGCTTTGACTGGCCCTCGACCGACGAGGTGCTGGCCAAGATCACCGAGGAAACACAAGAGCTGGTCGAGGCGCGCGCCAGCCTGACCGAGGCCGAGATCACCGAGGAATTCGGCGATCTGCTGTTTGTCATGGCAAACCTTGCGCGCCACCTCAGGATTGATCCCGAAGCCGCGCTGCGCAACGCCAATTCCAAATTCGTCCGCCGCTTCTCCCGGATCGAGGACTGGCTCGCCGAACACGGCAAGACCCCCGTCGACAGCGATCTGGCCGAGATGGACGCGCTTTGGAACCGCGCCAAGCGCGAGGAGAAAAACCGCTGATCGCAGCCCGGCCCGCAGCCCCTCGCCCCTGTCCGGACCCACCTTCAAGCGCGACGGCAATTTCCCGATGACTTCACTCAGGTATTGACCTGACTAAAACACTAAGGTTTAACCACCGGGCAATTCCCGACCAAAGGAGTCACCCATGTCGATCCGCCCCTCCCTGCTCGCCCTCGTGCTCGGCTCAACCGCGCTGCCCGCCCTGGCGGATGAGGTGAACATCTACTCCCACCGCCAGCCGGAACTGATCCAGCCGCTTGTCGATGCCTTCACCGCCGAAACCGGCATCGCGGTCAACATCGCCTTCGTGGACAAGGGCATGGTCGAACGCCTGGTGGCCGAGGGCGACCGCTCGCCAGCCGATCTGGTTCTGACCGTCGATATCGCGCGCCTCTCGCAGGTGGTCGAGGCCGGCGTCACCCAACCCGTCACCTCCGACGTGCTGGCCGCCTCCATCCCCGCCGAATTCCGCGACCCGGCGAACCACTGGTTCGGCCTCACCTCGCGCGCCCGCATCGTCTACGCCGCCAAGGACCGCGTCGCGGATGGCGAAGTCACCACCTACGAGGATCTGGCCGATCCAAAATGGCAGGGCCGGATCTGCACCCGCTCGGGCACCAATGACTACAACCTCGCGCTCCTTGGCGCGGTGATCTCGCATGATGGCGAGGCTGCGGCCAAGACCTGGGCCGAAGCGTTGCGGACCAACCTTGCGCGCAAGCCCGCTGGCGGCGACCGCGATCAGGTCAAGGCGATCTGGGCCGGCGAATGTGACATCGCGATCGGCAACACCTATTACATGGGCCAGATGCTGGCCGATCCCGAGCAGAAGGCCTGGGCCGACAGCGTGCGCATCGTGTTCCCGACCTTTCAGGATGGCGGCACGCACATGAACATCTCCGGCATGGCGATGACCAAGGCCGCGCCGAACCACGACGCCGCCCTCAAACTGATGGAGTTTCTCGCCTCGGACGAAGCCCAGCGCCTCTATGCCGAAACCAACCACGAGTTTCCGGTGAAACCCGGCGTGCCGGTGTCGGATCTGGTCGCCAGCTGGGGCCCCTTCACCCCCGATAGCCTGCCGCTGATCGAGATTGCCACCCAACGCGCAACCGCGCTCAAGATCATGGAGCAAATCAACTTCGACGGCTGACGCCCCCCGCCTGGATCAAACCCGCCCGGATCACCCCGCGTTGATCCGGGCGCCCAGGCGGGCGGCCACGTCGCGCCCGCTCTGGTAGGCGCCATGCGCCGTCGCATACCAGGCGCGCGAAAACGCCTCGCCCGCAAACACGATATCGCCCGTCTCGGCGGCGATCATCTGATGGCGCAGCGCCGCCTGCCCGGGGCGCGTATAGCTGTAGGCCCCCTGCACGAACGGGTCCGCCCCCCAGCCGGTGACCGCGCTGGCAACAATCTCGCGCCGCACATCGGCACCAAAGGCCGCAACCAGACGCTCGGTCGCAAGCGCCACCATGGCCTCGGCCCCCGCCTGCGCCATGTCGCGCGCGTCG
>JBGSQL010000352.1:0-9886 GCA_041738105.1 Rhodobacter sp.
CGCGCCCCCGCGTCGTGCAGCGCCATGCAGGCAGCACCATCTTCGGCCCAAAGGCTCATCAGCGTGAACCGGCCGGCGGCAAGGGCATGCGCCAGGGCTGTCCATTCTGACGCGCGGACCGGTGTTGCGGCAAAGGGGCCGGCGCGGAAATCGCGCGAGCGCGTCCAGACGAGGTCGGGCAGTTTGGTCATGCGCGTCTCATCCCAGAATTGCCGCGACGGTCTGAAACCAGTCCACCATCGGCTGCGGCATGTGAAGGCCGATCAGATACACCAGCGCCAGATGCAGCCAAAGTGGCAAAAGCGAGCCGTGCATCGGCGCGTTCTGGCCCGTGGGCTCGCCGAAGGCGACCTGGGACAGGCGCAGCAGCAGCGCGCCAAAGGCCAGAAGCAGGCCGAACACCAGGATAAGCGCCAGGATCGGCATCCGCGCGAAACTGGTTGTCACGACCAGAAACTCGCTCATGAACACGCCCGAGGGCGGCATCCCGGCAATCGACAGCACGGCCAGCACCAGCCCCCAGCCAAGCGCCGGATGGCTTTGCGTCAGGCCACGGATCTCGGCCAGCTTCTGCGTGCCCTTGATCTGGGTGACATTGCCGACCGCGAAAAATATCGCCGACTTGGTCAGCGAGTGCATCACCATGTGCAAAAGCCCGGCAAAATTGGCAAGCGGCCCGCCGATGCCGAAGGCAAACACGATGATGCCCATATGCTCGATCGAGGAATAAGCGAACAGCCGTTTGATGTCGCGGCGGCGGTAGAGCATGAAGGCCGCGAACACCAGCGAGAGCAGGCCGAGTACGATCATCAACGGTCCGGGTGCGATCGCCGCGCCGTTTGCCGACATCAGCAGCTTGAAGCGCAGCACCGCATAAAGGGCGACGTTCAACAAAAGGCCCGACAGCACGGCCGAGATCGGGGTCGGACCTTCGGCATGGGCATCGGGCAGCCAGGCGTGAAACGGGGCAAGGCCGACCTTGGTGCCATAGCCCACCAGCAGGAACACGAAGGCCACGTTCAGCATGGCCGGATCAAAGCGCGGGGCGGCTTCGATCAGGTTGCTCCAGACCATCGAGGGCATGCCTTCGCCCAGCACCGGCTGCGCGGCCACATAGACAAGGATCGTCCCGAAGAGCGCAAGCGCGATGCCGACCGAGCCGAGGATGAAGTATTTCCAGGCCGCCTCCAGCGCCTCGTGGGTGCGGTAAAGGCCGACCATCAGCACGGTTGTCAGCGTCGCCAGCTCGATTGCCACCCACATCAGGCCGATGTTGTTCGACACCAGCGCCAGGTTCATGCCGAACATCATCATCTGATACATGGCGTGGTAAAAACGCAGGTTCGTCGGCGTCACCCGCCCGGTCTCCAGCTCGTGACCGATGTAGCTGGCCGAGAAGAAGGCGGCGGTGAACCCGACGAAGGTGTTCAGCACGATGAAGACGATGTTCAGATCGTCCACTTGCAGGTAGTCGCCGGAAATCGGCCGCTCCAGCACCAGGAGCGACGCGCCGGCGAGAAAGGTCAGGAAAGACACGGCCACGTTGATCCAGGAACTTGCCCGGTAACCGGGCAGCAGCGCCAGCAGCATGGCCGCGCCGACCGGCAGGGCCAGAACGGCCGCAAGCGAGTTCGCGCCAGTCATCGACGCTCTCCCCTGAATTCGTCCAGGGACTCGAGATCGACCGAGTCGAACCGCTCGCGGATCCGGAACAGGAACACCCCGATCACGATCATCGCGATCAGCACCGAAAAGGCGACGCTGATCTCGACCACAAGGGGCATCCCCTGCGCCCCGGCCGCAGCCAGGATCAGCCCGTTTTCCAGCGACATGAAGCCCACAACCTGCGTCACGGCGTTGCGCCGCGTGACCATCATCAGCATCCCCAGCAGGATCACCGACAGCGCGAAGGCCAGATCCTCGCGGGCGATCGCGTTCTCGGCCGCCTCGGTCAGTTGCAGCATCAGAAGGATCGACAGCGCGACCAGTCCCATGCCGGCAAGCATCGTGGGCACGACGTTCACAACCGTCTCGACCTCTCGGTGGATGCCCAGGCGCTGGACGATGCGATGCAGCGCCCAGGGCACGATCATGCCCTTGAAGACCAGCGCGATGGCCGCCGAGGCGTAAAGATGATGTGCGCCCTGAACATAGGCCTGCCACGCCACCGCCATCGACAGCAGCACCGCCTGCAGGGCAAAGGTGTTGAGCAGCGAGTAGATCCGATCCTGATAGATCATCATGAAACTGACCAGAACAAGACTGCCGGCCAGAAGATGCGCAATGTCGAACGCGTAGCCATGCATCGCTACAGGCTCCTTGTCACAAAAAGCAGAAGCGTTCCAAGCAGCCCCAGCATCAGCGCCACGCCCAGGAAATCCGGCACCCGGAAGACCCGCATCTTGGCGACCGAGGTTTCGAACAGGGCCAGCAGGGTCGCCCCGACCGCCAGTTTCCCGACGAAGAACAGGAACCCGATCACAAGATCGGCGAGCCCCGCATTGGCGGGGGCGATCCCCCAGGGCACGAACACACAGCCGATCAGCGCCATGTAGAGCAGCAGTTTCAACGATGCCGCCAGTTCGATCATCGCCAGATGACGGCCAGAATATTCCAGCACCATCGCCTCGTGCACCATCGTCAGTTCCAGGTGTGTCGCGGGGTTGTCCACCGGGATGCGGGCATTCTCGGCAATGGCGACGATGACCAGCGCGATCAGCGCCATGCCCATCGACACCCGGATGCCGACATCGCCGGACGCCATGAAGGCGACGACGTTCGACAGTTGCGTCGATCCCGCCACAAGCGCCACGGAAAAGGCCATCATCAGCATCGCAGGTTCGGCCAGCGCACCGATCATCATCTCGCGCGATGATCCAAGGCCACCGAAACTCGTGCCGACATCCATGCCCGCCAGCGCAAGAAAGAACCGCGCGCTGCCCAGAAGCGCCACGATGGCGATCAGATCCGCCGTCCAGCTGAAGTGCAGCCCGATGGCGAATGTGGGCACCAGGGCTGCCGCGACCCAGGTCGCCGCAAAGATCATGTAGGGGGCGACCCGGAACAGCCACGAGGCGTTTTCCGCCAGCACGACTTCCTTCCACATCAGGCGTTGCAGGTCGCGGTAGGGCTGCAGCACCGATGCGCCTTGGCGCCGTGTCAGCCGCGCCTTGATCTTGCGCACCAGCCCGGTCAGGCCGGGCGCCAGCGCCAGCGCCACCAGCATCTGCAGGCCCTGAAGGGTGATGTTGCCGATCAGTTCCATATCGCCAACCCGATCAGCAAAAGGATCAAAGACCCGAACACAAGGCTGAGATAGCGCCGGATGGTCAGGAATTGCAGCGCGTTCATCCGCGTCGTCGCATACCCGACGGCGGCGATCAGCGGGCGGTAGATCCGGCTCCAGGCCAGATCCTCGGTCCACACTTCGTGGCGGGCGGGCGACATGTCGCCGGGCGGCGGCATGCTGACCCTCTCGCGGGCTGCAAGAACCGGTGCCATGACCCGGCGGATCGGCTGGGCAAAGCTGCCAGCGCCATATTGCGTGATCGGATCGGCATTGGGAAAGCCGCAATCCCAGGCCGGCGCCCGACGCAGTTGCCGCGACCCCAGCCGATGCACCAGCCAGGCGACCGCCCCGCCCGAAATTGCGATGAACACCATGACCAGAAAGCCGCTGTAACTGCTGCGCACTTCGGCCACCGGCACCAGCGTGAACCAGGAATTGCCGCTTTGCACCGGCATCCGGGCGCCGGTCAGCAACTCGGCCGCTGGCGCCACAAGGTCGATCAGCACACCCGGCACGATCCCTGCCAGCACGCACAGAACCGCGAGTGCGCCCATCGCCAAAAGCGACCAGCGGTCGGTCTCGACCGCATCGCGCGCGTCGTCGCTGCGCGGGCGGCCGAGGAAGACGACGCCATAAAACCGCACGAAACAGGCCGCGGCCAGGGCTGCGGCCAGCGCCAGAAGCCCGCCCGCAGCCGGAACCAGGAACTGCAGGCCAGGTTGCGGCAGGCTGGGGCTTTGCAGCACCGCCTGAAACAGCAGCCACTCTGAAACGAAGCCGTTCAGCGGCGGCAGCGCCGAAATCGCCGTGACGCCCACCAGTGCCAGCAGCGCCGTTCTCGGCATCCGGTGGATCAGCCCGCCGAGCCGGTCCAGATCACGCCGGCCGGTCGCATTCAGCACCGCGCCCGCGACCATGAACAGCAGGCTTTTGAACAGCATGTGGTTCAACGCGTGGATCAACCCGGCGGTCAGTGCCAGCGCGGCCAGCGCCTGCATATCGCTGGCCCGGAACGCCAGCGCCAGCCCGAGTGCCGCAAAGATGACGCCGATGTTCTCGATCGTGGAATAGGCCAGCACCCGCTTGCCGTCGCCATCCACGTTGGCAAAGAGGATCCCCATCACCGCCGTCACCGCCCCGACCACGATCACCGGAACGCTCATCCACCAGGCGACCGGATCGAGCAGGTCGAAGGCCACACGCACAAAGCCGTAAATCGCGACCTTGGTCATCACCCCGCTCATCAACGCCGAAACATGGCTCGGCGCGGCAGGGTGGGCGACCGGCAGCCAGACATGTAGCGGCATCAGGCCGGCTTTCGAGCCCGCGCCGATCATCATCAGCGTCAGCACCAGTGCAGCCAGCGCCGGGCTGCGCTCGACCGCGCGGATCGCGGCAAAGTCGTAGCCTCCCTCGGCCCCCGCCATCAGGCCGAAGGCCAGCAGCAGAACCATCGTCCCGAAGCCCGCCATCACCAGATAGAGATAGCCCGCATCCCGCGTTTCCTCTTCCCGGTGATGGGTCAGCACCAGGGCCCAGGACAACAGCGACATCACCTCCCACGACAACAGGAAGGTGAAGCCGTCATCGGCCAAGAGGACGAAGGTCATGGCGCCCAGAAAGCCCGGATAGAAGGGCAACACCCGATGCGGTTCGTGCTCGTGCCGTCCGTAGCCGATGGCATAGACACTGGCCGCCGCCCCGCCTGTGCCAAGCAGCGTCAGAAACACCGCCGACAGCGCGTCAAGCCGCAGATGCGCGCCAAGCCAGGGCAGGCCGACAGGAACGCGCAAGCCAGAGGCGGCGGCCTGCGTCAGCAGCGTCCATGCCCCCAGAAGCGCCAGGGCGACGCAGAACACCGCGCTCGTCCCGTAAACCACGGCCGAAGCCGCCGAGCGGCCGCGCAACAGGATCGCTGCCAGCGAAAGCACCAGCAGGCAAAGCGCAAGACTGGCGGCTATAGCGATCATTCTGCGCCCCGAGGTTTCCCGGCCAGGCGAGGGTCGGGCCTGTCTGCCTCGCCTTGGCGCAGCCGAACACCCCGGCCGGTGCCGGAACTGGTCGCACCGTCGGCGATCAGCTCTACCCCCGCACCCTCGATTGCCGTGATCACCCGTGTCATGCTGTCCACCATGCCGCCCACGATGCTGTCGTTCGACTCCATCCTCTGAACGGTGGGCACGGACAGTCCGGCCATCTGCGCCAGCGTCTTCTGGTCAACCCCGAGAAGCGCCCTTGCTGCCCGGATCTGAGGGCCGGTGATCATGTGAAGTGCCCTTCAACGCGCAGGGATGATGTTCAAGATATCAACGATGACAGATCGTCTACTACGTTTGAAAGATTCTTCAAGGGCCAGATTTGGCCCGGCACAGATTTCTGTGACACCCGGAAAGCGCTCCATCGGGCCTTGCTGGCCCACCCGCAATCTTGCGCCCCCTCGCAGTCCGGACCCGGACTCGGCCGTGATCCAACCGCCTCTGCCGATCGAGCGACACGAGCGACTCGCTGCGTGTCTTCGTCGCCCCGCTTCGCGGTTGCCCCTGCGCGGTTCGGCGCGCCTTGCCTTGCCTTGTCGGCAGGTTCGGCTACACCGACAAGCACGAAGCGCCAGGCGCCGCGCGTCAAGCCAGGCACATGGCGGCAGACGGGCGACGGGAATGGGGCTGCGGATCGGGTTGATCGCGGGGGCGTCAGGCGTCCCGCGGGATGAAAGGGGGCGGGGATGTTCATCCCGGTGATCGGGGCGGGATCTATCGGACGCCGGCATCATGCCAATCTCGAAACGCTCGGGATCCGGACGCAGTTGCTGCCGTGGCGCGGGTTCGACGGTGCCGCCTTTCGCAGCCTTGGCGCCGATGCGGTGGTGATCGCCACCCAGACGCAGGTCCGCCTTGAACTGGTTGCACTGGCCGCAGATCTTGGGCTGCCGTTCTATGTGGAAAAGCCGCTGTCGCACGACCCGGCGCAGGTCGAGGCCATCTTGCAGGTGGCGGGGGATCTGGCCCGTCGCTCGGTGGTGGGGTTCATGATGCGCTATCATCCGGCGGTCCGCCTGCTGGCCGGGCTGGATCTGTCGTCGGTCTATGATGCCTCATTCGGGATCGGCCACGATGTGCGGCAATGGCGCGCGAACTGGAGTTTCGCGCAGAGCTATGCGGCGCGCCCCGAGGGCGGGGGCGTCCTGCTCGACCTCTGTCACGAGCTTGACATGGCGCGGCTGCTGCTGCCGGACATCGCCCTGGCAGAGGTGACAAGCCTGGGGCACGACCGGTTTCCGGGCGTCGATTTCGCCACGCGCGTCGCGCTGGCGGCGCCGGGCCGGATCGGGTCTGTCGCGATGGACTACCTGTCACCGGTCAGCTACCGGCGGATCGTGCTGCGTGGCATGGCGGTGGTGGCCGAGTTCGACTTGATTTCGGGCCGCTACCTGCTGGACGAGGGGCAGGGGCCGCGTGAGATTTCCTTGCCGCTGGAGAGGAATGACATGTTCCTTGCCGCGATGCGGGATTTCCTGCATCTGGTGGCGGGGCAGGATCTGCCGCCGGACAGCCTGTGCCCGCGCCTTGATCGCACGGCCGACACCTGCCGCGCAATCGCGGCGGCCTGGCAGGCGCGGCTGTTCACCGGGACCATCACGGGAGAGTTTGCATGATCATCGGGCATATCGGCGCGCGAAAAGGGTCCAAAGGTGTTCCCGGCAAGAACTTTCGCCCGATCTGCGGCAAGCCGCTGATCGACTGGTCGCTGGATCAGCTGTTCGACACGCCCACGGTGGATGCCGTCGTGGTCTCGACGGATGATCCTGCGATCTATGACCATGCGCTGGCGCGCGGCGCGCTGGCGATCGGGTTGCGCCCGGCGCATCTGGCCACGGACACGGCCGGCAAATGGGGTGTGTGGCAACACGCGCTGCAAGCGGCCGAGGCGATCACCGGCCCGGCGACCGCCTTTCTGGATCTGGATTGCACATCGCCCCTTCGTCTGCCCGAAGACATCGAAAACGCGCTGATCCTGTTTGCCGAGGCGCAGCCAGACATGGTGATGTCCTGCTGCGAGGCGCGCAAGAACCCCTATTTCAACCTTGTCGAACCGGATGCGACGGGCGCGCTGCATGTGTCAAAGCCGCTGCCGGGGGGCGTCGTGGCGCGCCAGCAGGCCCCGGTTGTCTATGAACACGCGGCCTCGACCTATGTCGTCGACCCCGCCTATCTGAAACGCTCGCAGGGGCTGTGGGAGGGCAGGGTGATCCCCTACCTGATGCCGCCCGAGCGTTGTGTCGATATCGACACGCCGCTTGATTTCAAGCTGGTCGAGTTTTTGCTGCGGTTGCGGCTAGAGGAGGGTTCGCATGTCTGAACAACTTGCCGGTCGCACGATCTTCATAACCGGATCAGGTGGCGTGCTCGGGTCAACCTATGTGCGGCGGATGCTGGCGGCGGGCGCGCGCGTGGTGGCCTCCGATCTGCCGGGACACCGGGCCGACGCCTTGCAGGCCGCGCATCAGGGCAACCCGGATTTCCGCTTCTACGAGCTTGATGTCGGCGATGAAGCCCAGGTCGAGGCGATCTTCGGCCGGATCATCGGCGATGGCTGGCAACCGAATGTCGTGCTGAACAATGCGGCGATCACGGGCGAGTTGCTGATGGGGGCAGGCAAGCCGTTTCCTGATTTTGCCGATACCTCGGTCAGTGACTGGGAACGGACGCTGCGCACCAACCTGACCGGCGCCTTCCTGATCGCGCGCCAGATGGACCGCGACATCGTCGGGCGCTGGCCGTCGTCGCTGATCAACGTGGCCTCGATGTATGCACTGAACGGCCCGCATCACCAGATCTACGACGGGATGCCGTTCAAGTCGTTCTCGGCCTATTCCACGACCAAGGCCGGGATCCACGGGCTGACCCTGTGGCTGGCGGGCTATTGGGCCAAGCGGCAGGCGACCGTGAACACCATCGCGCCGGGGGCGGTCTTCAACGGCCACTCGGACGAGTTTCAGCGCCGCGTGGGCGAGTTGATCATGGCCGGACGGATGGCGCAGCCGGACGAGATCGCGGATGCGATGCTGTTCCTGTGCAGCCCGCAGGCCGGTTACATGACCGGCCAGATCGTGAACGTGGACGGCGGGTTCAGCGGCTGGTGACAAGACCGGGAATGGCCTGAAGCGTTCTCTCGACCGCACCGGAATGCGCGGCGAAAAAGGCCGCGATGGCGTGCGCGTCCGGGTCCGGCGGGGCGCCCGGCGACAGCGCGGCCGCCAGGTCTTCCGGCCGTGCCAGCCTGTGGCAGACGCCAGCCTCGATCGCCTCGACCGCCGGGTATTCGATGGTGTGGATGTCGGGCCCGACGATCACGGGTTTGCCCAGCGCGAGGGCTTCCGAGATGTTGTGCGAGCCTTTGGGGGTAAAGCCACCGCCCACCACCACCCGATCCGCCATCGCAAGCCACGCGTACATCTCGCCCAGCGAGTCGCAGAGCAGCACGTCGATCCGGGGGGGATCGCTGCGGGGCGCAAGGTCTGCGCCCAGCAGGGCCGAGCGGCGCGTCAGGGTCAGCCCCTCGGCCGCGATCAGTCCGCCAACGTTGTCAAAGCGTTCCGGGGCGCGCGGGATGTAAAGGAACAGCGGCGATGCCAGCCCCGCGGCGTGATGGGCCGCGATCGAGGCCCGGATGACCGCCAGCATCAGCGCATCCTCGCCCAGGACGACGCTTGCCAGCGCGATCACCGGGCGCTGTTCGGCCCCCAGCCAGCGGCGCAGCGACACGCCCGTGGCCACCAAAGACGCGGGGACCGGCTGATCGAAGCGCAACTCTCCCGTCACGCGGATGTTGCGCACGCCGACCGAGGCAAAGCGCCGGGCCTGCAGGTCCGATTTCACCAGCGCCCCGGCAAAGCCGGTCATCACTTCCGCCCGCAAACCCAGCCCTGCGGTGTCACGGGCGTAGCTTTTCGACGGATACTGGGCGTTGCACATCAGCAGCGGCACACCCTGCCGCTGGCACGAGGCGATCATGCGGGGCCAGATCTCGATTTCCATCACCAGTCCATATTTCGGCTTGAAAGACTTGAAAAAACGCCGGTAAGCCCATGCGAATTCAAACGGAATCCAGACAACCCGCAGCTTTCGCGCGGTGATGGCATCGGCAAAGACGCGCTCTGCCTCGCGCCGGCCTGCGGGCGTGAAGTGGGTCGTGACGATGGTTTCGCCCCGCGCCAGCAATGCCTCGATCAATGGCACGGCTGACCGCACCTCACCCAGCGAGACGGCATGAACCCAGACAGCACCGGGCAGGGCATCGCGATAGCGCCCGAACCGCTCGCCCAGATGGCGCGCGTAGTCCGGATCGCGCCGGGCGCGGCGGCGCAGATAGAGCAGCACCACCGGCAGGCCCAGTGTCCAGAGCAACGCATAGGCCACCAAAACCACCCGCATCCGGACTGAGGGGAACGCGCGCGCCATGCGATCAGACCGGCAACAGGGCAAGCAGCCGGTCGCGGATCGCCGCGATGCCCGCCTGCGAACGGTCTTGCAGCGTCCGCGCGCGGGTCGCCATGTCGGCCAGGTCGGGATCGCGCAGCGCCTGCACCAGGTCTTGCGC
>JBGSQL010000365.1:0-54734 GCA_041738105.1 Rhodobacter sp.
CGCGCGTCTGCGGAAACCGCCCGCCATGCTCGCGCGCCACCGCCCGCGCACAGGCCAACAGGTTGCGCGCCCGGGCGTAATAGCCAAGGCCGGCCCATTCCCCCATCACCTCGGCATCCGCCGCGCTGGCAAGCGCCAACACATCCGGCCACCGTTCGACAAAGCGGCGGAAATAGGCCCGGACGGCCGCCACCGTTGTCTGTTGCAGCATCACCTCGGACAGCCAGACGTGATAGGGGTCAGGCCGAAGGCCCGCCGCCCGATCAGCGGGCGAAACCCGCCACGACATCACCCGCGCGGCCCGGTCATACCAAGCCAGCAACGCCTCGGCCAAATCCGCGTCACGCAATCTTTATGTCCCCATCCGCGCCATTTGTCTGGTATGCGCCACCCGTCCGCCTAGAATAGCGGGCGAAAAGGTGATGACCAGATGACGCGCGCGCCAACACCCCACGCCCCCCCGACCCGCCGGATGCGCGGCTTTGAACCCGCATCGCGGCTCTTGACGGACCGCATCCGCACCGCGGGCGAAAAGCGTGGCTTCGCCGTGGCCCGCCTGCTGACCCATTGGCCCGAGATCGCGGGGCAAGACCTTGCCCGCATCACCCGCCCGGTAAAGGTCGGCTATTCCCGTGACGGGTTCGGGGCCACGCTCACAGTGCTGACCACCTCGGCCCAGGCGCCGATGGTTCAGATGCAACTGCCGAAATTGCGCGATCGGGTGAATGCCTGCTATGGATATGCAGCCATCTCGCGTATCACGCTGACCCAGACAGCCCCCATCGGCTTTGCCGAAGGTCAGGCAGAGTTTGCCCCGGCACCGAAAATCGAGACCCCGCCCGATCCGGCACTCCTCGCCGAAGCCACCGCCACCGCCGACGGTGTGCGCGATGAAGGCTTGCGTGCGGCGTTGGAACAGATAACCCTGAATTTCCTCAAACGAACAAAGACATGAAGAGGCACGACATGGCAAAGAAACCCGGGCTGATCACTGCGGCCCTCGCCCTTGCGCTTGGCGCGGCCCTCTGGCTGGGCCAACCCGGTCAGACAGATCTGACCGCCATCACCTCAACGGCCGCCGCCGCGCAGGAAACTGCGACAGCCGAAACGGCCGTACCCGTGGTGCCCGACATGATCCTGGGCAATGTGGACGCCCCGATCACCATCACAGAATACGCCTCTTACACCTGTCCGCATTGCGCGACCTTTCACCAGACCGTGTTCAAGGATCTGAAGAAGGACTACATCGACACCGGCAAGGTAAAGTTCATGTTCCGAGAGGTGTATTTCGATCGTTACGGCCTCTGGGCCGCAATGGTCGCGCGCTGTGGCGGCGATACCCGCTATTTCGGGATTTCGGGCATCCTGTTCGATCAGCAAAAGGAATGGGCGGCGTCCGACGATCCCACCGTCGTGGTCGAGAACCTCAAGAAGATCGGCCGCACCGCCGGGATGGATGATGCAACGCTGACCGCCTGCCTGGAAAACGCAGCGATGGCCCAAGCCATGGTTGATACCTTCCAGAAGAACGCCGAGGCCGACGCGATAGAGGCCACGCCCACGCTGATCATTGACGGCACCAAGCACTCCAACATGAGCTATGAGGATCTGAAGAAGATCCTGGACGAAAAGCTCGGCTGATCTGATGCCTGCGCCGCTTGCGGGCCTTCGGGTCATCGAACTTGCCCGCATCCTCGCGGGCCCCTGGGCCGGCCAGACACTGGCCGACCTTGGGGCAGACGTGATCAAGGTCGAAGCGCCCGAGGGCGACGACACCCGTCGCTGGGGCCCCCCCTTCATCGAGCGGCCAGACGATCGGTCGGCGGCCTACTTCCACGCGACCAATCGCGGCAAACGGTCGGTTGTCGTGGATTTTCGCACCGCTGAAGGGCAGGCTACCGTGCGCAGCCTGGTGGCCGATGCCGATGTGGTGATCGAAAACTTCAAGGTCGGCGGTCTGGCGAAGTACGGGCTCGACTTTGCCAGTCTTGCGGCGCTCAACCCCCGCCTGATCTATTGCTCGATCACGGGCTTCGGCCAGACCGGCCCCTACGCGCACCGTGCCGGCTATGACTTCATCATTCAGGGCATGGCCGGCCTGATGAGCATTACCGGCGAACCCGACGGCCAACCGCAAAAGGTGGGCGTTGCCGTCACCGACGTGTTCACCGGCATCTATGCGGCAACCGCCATCCTCGCCGCCCTTCATCAGCGCGGCCAGACCGGGCGCGGCCAACAGATCGACATGGCGCTGATGGATGTGGCAACCTCGATCACCGCCAACCAGGCAATGAACTATCTTGCAACCGGCAAGGCGCCCACACGGATGGGCAACGCGCACCCCAACCTTGCACCCTACGCCGTCTTCGACTGTGCTGATGGCTGGATCATTCTGGCGACCGGCAACGACGCTCAGTATCGCCGCCTTTGCGGGATTCTCGGCCTGCCCGGCATGGCAGCCGCACCCGAGTTTGCAACCAATGCTGACCGGATCGCCAATCGCGCAGCAATGACCGCCGCGCTTACCCAAGCCACGACCGGCTGGATCAAGGCTGATCTGCTTGCAGCCTGCGAGTCCGAGGGCGTTCCGGCCGGCCCGATCAACGATCTGGCCGAGGTCTTTGGCGATCCGCAGATCGTCCATCGCGGAATGAAGATCATCGTCCAGGGGGTTCCCGGCGTCCGATCCCCCTTCACCTTCTCCGACGCCGACTTGGCGCTGGACCGCCCTGCACCAAGACTGGGCGAGCATCAGGATGAGGTGCTGGGCCCGCGCTAGCCCGGCATCCCGGCCCACGATCCACGCCTGAAACACGGCGCGCGACGCGGCCTGAAGTCTTAAGAATCCGTCAACAAAATCCGGGAAATCGTTCCGGATCAACGGCCTGACTTTTTGTCCACCTGTGCGACATCCCCCTCGGAACCCCCTATACAGACAGCCCCATTCTGTTCCATGTTTGGCGTGACGAGGGAGGAGCCTTGTCCAGCACCAAGTCCGGCCCCGTTGCGGGGCCCGTTCGCCCCGGCGCAGCCCGCAGGGGTCTAAGGGAGGGTATGATGAAACTTTATTCGAGATGCCTCGTGACCGCAGCCATCGCGCTGACCGCCTCTGCCGCGGCCGCCGATACGGCAGACAAGCGGATCGCACTTTCCAACAACTATGCCGGAAATTCCTGGCGCCAGGCCATGCTCACCAGCTGGGACACCATCACCAAACAGGCCGTGGCCGATGGTGTGGTCGCTGCCGCCGATGCCTTCACGACGGCCGAGAACCAGGCCACCGAGCAGGCCGCACAGATCCAGAACATGATCCTTCAGGGCTACGACGCGATCGTCCTGAACGCGGCCTCACCCACCGCACTGAACGGCGCCGTGAAAGAGGCCTGCGATGCAGGCATCACGGTCGTCTCCTTCGACGGGATCGTCGAAGAGCCGTGCGCCTGGCGGATCGCGGTGGATTTCAAGGAAATGGGCCGCAGCCAGGTCGAATACCTTGCCAGCGTCCTGCCCGAAGGCGGCAACCTGCTTGAAATCCGCGGCCTCGCCGGCGTCTTCGTGGATGACGAGATCTCTGCCGGGATCCACGCCGGCGTCGCTCAGTTTCCCCAATTCAAGGTCGTCGGCTCCGTCCACGGCGACTGGGCCCAGGATGTCGCCCAGAAGGCGGTCGCGGGGATCCTGCCGTCGCTGCCGGACATCGTCGGCGTCGTGACCCAGGGGGGCGACGGCTACGGCGCGGCCCAGGCCATCGCCGCTGCCGGTCGCCCCATGCCCATCATCATCATGGGGAACCGCGAGGATGAACTGAAATGGTGGAAAGAGCAGAAGGACGCGAATGGCTACGCCACCATGTCCGTCTCGATCGCGCCGGGAGTCTCGACCCTTGCCTTCTGGGTGGCCCAGCAGATCCTGGACGGCAAAGAGGTCCCCAAGGATCTCACCGTTCCGTTCCTGCGGATCGACCAGGACAATCTCGAGGCGAACCTTGCCACCACACAGGCGGGCGGCGTCGCAAACGTCGAATACAGCCAGGACGACGCGATAAAGGTCATCTCCGGCGCGATGTGACCAGCACACACCCTGACGCGTGGGTCTGGTCCGCCCCGAACGGGGCGGACCAGACCCACGTCATCGGATCAACGTGATGAGCGTTCAGTCCAGCAACGTCATTGCCACAGACGAGGCGCGCGTTCGCTTTGGTGAGGTGCGCGCCCTTGATGGCGTTTCGCTTGCGGTTTCAGCGGGGGAATGCCTTGGCCTTGTCGGCCACAACGGCGCAGGCAAGTCGACGATCGTGAATGTCATCAATGGTGGCCTGACCCCACAATCGGGCACCATTCGAGGGAAATCTGGCGTGCTGTCACCCTACAGCGTAGCCATGGCACGACAAGAGGGCGTGCGCTGCGTGTTTCAGGAACTGTCCCTTTGCCCGAACCTGACGGTGATCGAAAACGCACGCATCGCGCACCAAAGCCTTGGAGGACGCGGCTGGCGTAGCAGAGCACGCGGGATCGTGTCACGCGAGCTCGATAGCATCTTTCCCGGGCATCGCATCTCTTCCGACGCCGTGGTCGGCACGCTTTCGATTGCAGAGCGCCAGATGGTCGAGATCGCCATGGCATTTTCCGATGCCGGAACGCCACCAAGGCTCGTCATCCTGGATGAGCCGACCTCATCGCTGGACGCTGGACTCGCACGCCAGCTGCTTGATCACGTTCGCGGTTTTGTTGCCAAAGGCGGGGCCGTGATCCTGATTTCGCATATTCTGGGCGAGATCCTTTCGACAGCCTCGCGCGTGGTCGTGATGAAGGACGGTCGGATCGTGGCGGATCGTCCGGCTGCCGCATTCGATCACCCCGGTCTGGTCGCCGCCATGGGCAGCGCCACGAGCGTAGCGGCATCCCGCCTGGAGCGGCCTGCGGGCAAGACAGTCGTATCGTTGCCGCTGGCACGCGGCATGGCCTTTCGCGCTGAGAAGGGTGAGATCATCGGTCTGGCGGGCCTGGCCGGGCATGGGCAGACGACGATGCTGATGGCTCTACATGCCCGTCAGAGCCGAAGCTGGCTACCCCAGCGTGATCCAGAAGTGACTTTCGTGGCGGGCGACCGGGGCCTGAACGGGGTCTTCCCGCTGTGGAGCATCTTGCGGAACATCACCATCGGCGCGCTCGGCGACACGGCGCGGCATGGCTTTCTGAATGCGCGTGCCGAAGCGACGCGCGCCGCAGAATGGCGGCGCAGGATCGACATCCGCACACCCGATGTGAACAGCCCGATCCTTTCACTTTCGGGTGGCAACCAACAGAAAGTGCTGTTTGCCAGGGCGCTTGCGACGCGGGCCCCGATTGTTCTGATGGATGATCCGATGCGCGGTGTCGATATCAGCACGAAGCAAGAGGTCTACCGAATCATCCGGAGCGAAGCTGACACTGGCCGCACATTCGTCTGGTACTCGACAGAGATGGAAGAGATGGACCTTTGCGATCGTGTCTATGTATTTCGCGAGGGGGCCATCGTCGCGGAACTGACGGGACACGAGATCTCGGAAGCGGCCATCCTTTCGGCATCCTTCAAGGGGGCCGCATGAGGCTGTCATCGGAATGGTTGCGGCTTGCGGTGCCTGCACTGTCCCTGACCTTGTTGATTGGCGGGGTGTTTTACCTGCAGCCGCGCGCGATGAGTTACACGGGCCTGAACCTGCTGTTCAACCTTGCGGTCCCGATCGCGTTGGCAACCGTAGCGCAGATGATCATCATGGGTGTCAACGATCTGGACCTTTCGATGGGCGCCTTCGTGAGCTTCGTGGCCTGCGTGACGGCAACGTTCCTGGTCCAGACGCCGATCGTGGGAATTGGCATCCTGCTGGCATCTGTTGCGATCTATGCGTTGCTTGGGATCATGATCCATCTGCGCAACCTGCCGTCGATCGTGGTGACGCTTGGCATGGGATTTGTCTGGAACGGGCTGGCGGTCTTGATCCTGCCAGCACCGGGCGGTGTGGCGCCAGTCTGGATACGAACGGTCATGACATCGAGGCCTCCGCTCTTGCCGATGGCCATCATCGCCTCGATTCTGATTGCCGTCGTGGCACATTTCCTGATCATGCGATCTTCGGCCGGCGTCCTCATTCGGGCGGTTGGGGGCAATGAGAGATCCGTTGCGCGGGCCGGATGGTCGGTGATCCGGGCGCGGGCGGGTGCCTACGCATTGGCCGCCTGCTTTGCGATCGCCTCGGGAATATGCCTGGTCGGTCTGACAACGGCGGCAGACGCCAATATTGCGTTGCGCTACACCCTGCTGTCGATCGCCGGGGTCATCCTGGGTGGAGGCGAGTTCACCGGAGGGCGGATATCGCCCATCGGGGCGGTGATCGGGGCGCTGACGCTGACGCTGGCAGGATCATTCCTGTCCTTCCTGCGGCTGTCGCCCGATTGGCAGATCGGGGCACAGGGTGCGATCCTGATCATCGTTCTTGGTCTGCGGCTGGCTCTGAACAGCCTGGAGCGGGGAAGGGCCGCATGAGCCTGCTTCGCAAACCCTGGATCTGGTCTTTCGTCGCGGCGTTCTCTGTTTGGCTCGTGACAATCCTCTTTACCGGAGGGGCCAGCACCCTCGGTCTTTCGCAGGCAGCTTTGACCTTTGCGGCCTTCTCGGTGTTCGTCGGATTGGGGCAGATGTTCGTCATCACCCTGGGCCCAGGCAATATCGACCTGTGCATCCCAGCGACGATGACCCTCGCGGGCACTCTGGCATTAAAGCACATGAATACCGATGAAAGCCTTGTGCTTTCCGGTCTGGGCGTTGCCCTTGCGGTCGGACTGGTTGTCGGAACGCTGAACTATCTGCTGATCAAGCTGCTGCGCATCCCGCCGATCATCGCCACCTTGTCGATGAGCTTTGTGGTGCAATCGACGGCCATCTGGTCGAACCGGGGACTGAGGATCAAGCCACCAGAAAGCCTGGCAAAGTTTGCCACCGAAGCAGTTGCCGGGATCCCCAACCTTGCCATCATCGCCTTCGTGCTGTCGGTGCTGGGCTGGGTGCTGCTGAACCGCACTGTCTACGGTCGCTGGATCGCCGCAATCGGGCAAAGCACACCTGCCGCCCGCATGGCAGGAGTCCCCGTCGATGGAACGCGCTATGCGACCTATGTTCTGTGCGCGCTGCTTGCGGCGCTGTGCGGGTTCTTGCTGTCTTGCTTCTCGGGTGGGGCGGCGCTGAACATGGGGGCCGAATACCTGCTGTTGTCGATCGCAGTCGTGGTGATCGGCGGAACATCCGTGGCCGGGGGCGACAGCAATGTACCGGGGATTTGGGGCGCGTCGCTGTTCATGTTTCTTGTCGTTTCGATGCTGAACACCTACGGCGCGGTGGCCGGTGTGCGGCTGATCCTGACGGGACTGATCATAATCGCCGTGATCCTGCTTGCATCAGGGCGAACTGTATCGCTGCGGTAGGAGGGTTTTTCATGCCAGGCATCTATCAGATTGACGATCCGCGGTTCCGGTTCCTGACGGTTGGATCGGCCGGGCTCGACATCCTTTACAAGGGATGTCGCTGGGCAGAGGGGCCGGTCTGGTTCAATGACCTGAACTGCTTGCTGTGGAGCGACATTCCCAATCAACGCATCCTTCGATGGGCGCCCGACGGTATTGAGGGCGGGTCCGTTTCAGTCTTTCGGACCAATTCGAACTTTGCGAACGGGCATACGCGCGACCGGGAAGGGCGGCTTGTCAGCTGTGAACATGGCAGTCGCCGCGTGACCCGAACCGAGATCGACGGGGCAATCACGGTGCTTGCGGACAGCCATGAAGGAAAGCCGCTGAATTCACCCAATGATCTCGTCGTCAAGTCGGACGGCACGATCTGGTTCACAGACCCAACCTACGGCATCCTGTCCGACTACGAAGGCTATCGCGCCGCACCAGAACAAGCGACTCGGAATGTTTACCGGCTCGATCCAGGAACCGGCGAGCTGCGCGTTGTCGCCGACGACTTCGGGCAGCCAAACGGCCTGGCGTTCTCGCCCGACGAAATGGTCCTCTATATCGCCGACAGCGCCTTCAGCCACGATCCGTCAGCGCCCCGGCACATTCGGGCGTTTGACGTGGATGGCACACATCTTCGCCGGTCGCGCGTGTTTGCAACGATAGATGCCGGCCTTCCCGACGGCTTGCGCACAGATGTCGAGGGGAACGTGTGGTCAAGCGCGGCAGATGGGGTTCACTGTTTTGCGCCAGATGGAACAAGGCTGGGCAAGATCCTTGTTCCTGAGACGGTCGCGAACCTGACCTTCGGTGGGCCAAAGCGGAATCGTCTGTTCATCGCGGCAACAACCTCGGTCTATGCGGTCCATACCGCCACCTCGGGCGCGCAATGGCCCTGAGCGCCGCCGATGCCTTGCGCGTCAGCCCAGAGCGTAGCCCGCCCCCCGAACAGTGCGTAGCGGATCGTCGCCGCCGAACTGGCAAAGCGCCTTGCGCAAGCGGCCAATGTGAACATCGACCGTGCGGGTATCAACGTAGATATCACGCCCCCAGACCCGATCGAGCAGTTGCTCCCTGCTCCAGACCCGGCCCGGTTTCTCCATAAAGGTCGACATAAGACGGAACTCTGTCGGGCCCAGCTTCAACACTTTCTCACCACGGAACACCTTGTGGCTTTCCGGATCAAGGCGGATGTCCTCATAGCTGAGCACCAGACCGACAACGGACGGGCGCGTTCTGCGCAGTTGCGTTCGAACACGTGCCATCAGTTCGACAAGCGAATAGGGCTTGATGACATAGTCGTCTGCGCCAGTTTCCAGGCCGCGAACGCGGTCTACCTCCTCGGATCGCGCCGAAAGCATGATGATCGGCACGCCACGGGTTTCCGGCCGGGACTTCAATCGGCGGCAGACCTCGATGCCCGAAACCGAGGGAAGCATCCAGTCAAGCACGATCACGTCCGGCGCGATCTCGTCGACCAGGATAAGCGCTTCTTCGCCGTTGCCCGCTTGGGCGACGCGAAAGCCTTCAGCCTCAAAGTTGTACGAGAGAACCTCGCGCTGTGCTGCCTCGTCTTCGACGACAAGAACGGTCGGTTGTTCAGCTGCCGCCATCACTCGGTCCCATCCAGCATCGAGTAAGACGTCGTATCGCCCTTCGGTCGAGGATCTTCCGGCAAGGCACCGTTCACCAGATAGATCACCTGCTCGGCGATGCCGGTTGCATGGTCACCCATCCGCTCGATGTTCTTCGCGATGAAATGCAGGTGCATGCAGGCGGTGATATTGCGTGGATCTTCAAGCATATGCGTCAGAAACACGCGGAAGAGCGAATTATACATCTGATCGACTTCCTTGTCGCGAAGCCTGACATCCTCGGCCAGTTCCGCGTCGCGCTGAATGTAGGCATCGAGCGCGTCCTTCAGAAGCTGTTCCACCGCCTTGGCCATGCGGCGGATGCCACCTGCGGTATCCCCGATTGGTGACATCTGCGCGAGTACGGTCGAGCGCTTGGCAAGATTTTTTGCGTAGTCCCCGCACCGCTCAAGGCTGGCGCTGATCTTCATGACCGACAAGACCGTGCGCAAATCGCCTGCTGTAGGTGCACGCAGCGCCAGCACACGTGCCGCTTCGGTGTTGATCTGCTCTTCCAGGGCGTCGATTGCCTTGTCCGAATGCCTGGCGCGTTCGGCAAGTTCCGCGTCCCTGGTTTCCAACGCCTGCGCGGCATCGAGGATGGAAGCTTCTACCAGCCCGCCCATCTTCATGATCATCGCCTGAATCGCTTCAAGATCCCGGTCGAAGACCGAGGCGATATGCTTTTCACTCTGCATCGGAAACTCCCTCAGCCAATTCGGCCTGTGATGTAGGACTCCGTGCGCGGGTCCTTCGGGTTGGTAAAGATCTGGCCGGTCTCGCCATATTCCACCAGATTGCCAAGGTGGAAGAACGCCGTCCGCTGGCTGACGCGGGCCGCCTGTTGCATCGAGTGCGTGACGATCACGACAGAGAACTGGCTTCGCAGCTCGTCGATCAATTCCTCAACCTGCGACGTGGCGATCGGATCGAGCGCCGAGCACGGCTCGTCCATCAAAAGCACTTCGGGCGAGGTGGCGATGGCGCGCGCGATGCAAAGACGCTGCTGCTGGCCACCGGAAAGCCCTGTGCCCGGCGATTGCAGACGGTCCTTCGCCTCGGTCCAAAGGGCCGCCTTTCGCAACGATTTCTCGACGATCTCGTCCAGTTCCGCCTTGTTGCGGGTCAGACCGTGGATTTTCGGACCGTAGGCAACGTTGTCATAGATCGACTTCGGAAACGGATTCGGCTTCTGGAACACCATGCCAACCTTGGCACGCAACTGCACTGGATCGACCTTGGGATCATAAATATCCTCGCTGTCGAGTTTGATCGACCCTTCCACACGGCAGTTGTCGATGGTGTCGTTCATCCGGTTCAGGCAGCGCAAGAATGTGGACTTGCCGCAGCCCGATGGCCCGATGAACGCGGTAACGGTCTTGTCGAGGATATCGACATCCACATCTTTCAGTGCGTGGTTGGTGCCGTAATAGACCTGACAGTTCCTCGCAGTGATCTTGTTCTCGTTGATGTCCACGTCTCTCTCCGCGATTCTCATATCATTCATGGCAGCTACTCCTTACCAGCGGCGCTCGAAGCGGCGGCGCAAAATGATGGCAACCGCGTTCATGACCAGAAGGAACGCCAGAAGCACGATGATCGCCCCCGAAGCGCGCTCCACGAAACCCGGATCACCGCGCACCGTCCAGGAGAACACTTGAACCGGCAGGGCGGAAGCTGGGTCGAAAAAGCCCGACATCGGTGCGCCTGGGAAGTCCCGCACGAAGGCTACCATCCCGATCAGCAAGAGCGGTGCCGTTTCGCCAAGCGCTTGCGCCAGACCGATGATCATGCCCGTCAATATGCCCGGCGCCGCCAGCGGCAGCACATGGTGGAACACTGATTGCAGTTTCGACGCCCCGACGCCAAGGGCGGCATCGCGGATCGACGGCGGCACCGACTTCAGTGCGGCGCGGGCCGGAATGATGATCCGCGGCAGCGTCATCAGGGTCAGAACCAGACCACCGACGATGGGGGCAGATTGCGGCAGCCCAGCAAAGTTGATGAAAACCGCCAGACCAAGGATACCGAACACGATCGATGGAACCGCGGCGAGGTTGGAAATGTTCACCTCGATCAAGTCGGTCAAGCGGTTCTTTGGCGCGAATTCCTCAAGGTAGATCGAAGCGGCAACACCGATCGGCAGCGACAGGACAAGCACCACGATCATCATGTAGAACGACCCGACGATCGCAACACCCAGACCGGCCGCTTCGGGCCGCTGGTCGGATGCGTCCGGCAAGGTGATGAAGCCCCAGTTGAAACGCTGCGCCATGATCCCGGCATCGACCAGCCGCTCGGCGAGCACCAGTTGCTCTGGCTTGATGTTCGAATCAAGCTTGGCGCTTTCCATCGTCACTCGGCCCTTGAAGAAGCCGTCCACACGCCCGTTTGCCAGAACCTCGAAGTCGATGGTCTGACCCACCAGTTCCGGATCGGCGAGGACATGGTTGCGAAGCTGGGCTGGTGCCTCGAGCGAGATGACCCCGGCAATATCCTTCGGCGTCATCCCCGTTGTGTCGATGCCGTTCTCGACGATCGCCTTTTCCAACGCTTCCTGGATCACTGCGGCGTAGCCGACAGTGGTGACCTTGCTCATCACCGCAAGATCGCGAGTGCCGGATTTGTCAAGCTTGTCGGCAGGTAGCTCGATCGGCATGGTGAGGAAGGTCTGCTTGAAGGATGGCAAGCCGACGCTGAAGATCGCGAACAGCAGCCAGAGCAGAGCCAGCATAGACAGAGTGATCGCCACGACACCGTAGAGCTTGAACCGGGTCTCGGCCGCGTTGCGGCGCTTTGTCAGAGGATCCTGCGAAAGCAATGAACCATGATGCCCGCGCGCGGCCGGTGCACCAGCGGAAGAACTGGTCATGTCGGTCATTCGTATTGCTCCCGATACTTGCGGACGATGTAGAGGGCGAAGACGTTGAGCGCGAGGGTAATGACGAACAGCGACAGGCCGAGCGCGAAGGCCACAAGGGTTTCCGGCGACCCGAACTCGGTATCCCCGGTCAACTGACTCACGATTTTCACTGTGACGGTCGTCATGGCTTCGAAGGGGTTCAGGCTCAGCCGCGCGGCGGCCCCTGCACCGAGAACCACGATCATGGTTTCCCCAATCGCGCGGCTCGCCGCCAGCAGGATCGCGCCAACGACGCCGGGAAGTGCCGCCGGCAGAACCACCTTGCGGATCGTCTCCGACGGGGTTGCGCCAAGGCCCAGCGACCCGTCGCGCATGCTTTGCGGCACGGCGTTGATGATGTCATCGGACAGCGACGACACGAACGGGATCACCATGATACCCATCACGATGCCGGCGGTCATCACCGAAGACGAACTGTCGCCCAGCCCCATCGGCTGTGCGAAGTAGTCCCGAAGCAACGGACCGACGGTAATCAGCGCAAACAGGCCGTAAACGATTGTAGGGATACCGGCGAGAATCTCGATCAGCGGTTTCACGACGGTTCGAACCCGCTTCGATGCGTACTCGGAAAGATAGATCGCGGACATCAGGCCAATCGGAACAGCAACGATCAGAGCAATGAGCGAGACATACAACGTGCCCCATAGCAGCGGCAGGATGCCGAGCGACGATCCGCCGCGGAACTGCGGGTTCCATGTGGTGCCGAAAAAGAAATCCCATGCCGGGTAGAGTTGGAAGAAATGCCACGTCTCGAAGACCAGCGAGAACACGATCCCGAAGGTCGTCAGCACAGCGACAAGCGATGCCAGCGCCAGCATCACGATCACGAACCGCTCCGACACATTCCGGGCCCGATACTCGGTCTTGATGCGGGACAAGGAAGCGGCAAAACCGGCAGCCGCCGCAGCGAGGACGAGAACCGTCATCCACAGGCTGAACCTGTGCTGCAGTACGCGATACTCCTTCGCCGCAGTGAAGACACTCTGCGTAACGTTCGACCCGAGCGCGACGCCAACCTGTGCCAGGCGCCCCCGAACATCGGTGAAATCGGCGCGCATCGCATCGAGTTCGGTTTCCTTCAGGTTGCCCTGCGCCACAGCCAGATCTATCCCGCCCGCCACCCGGCGGATATCGGCCATGATCAAGGTCCTTGCCGCATCATCCGCAAAAGACGACTCCGGGATCATGGATGTAACCCGGTTCTCGATGAAGACCGGCTGCGCCAGCAGCCAGACCATCATGATCAGAAATGCCGGAACCGCAGTGAACAGGAATACCGACTGGCCGTGGTATTGCGGCAGCGAATGCAGCTTGCGGGCATCCCCCCCTGCGGACGACTTTGCACGCCGCATTCCGACGATAAAGCCGACGGCTGCTGCGACCAGAACGATGAGAGAGAGAAGTCCGACGCTCATGGCATATCCAAAAGGAAGGGTCGGGTGGCACGGGTGTGCCACCCGAAAGTTGGATCAGTTCAGGGGGCCCATCACAGTGCCAGCGGCAACGGCTGCCTGGGTCGCGGCCAGTTCCGGATCGGAAACCAGGCCATAGGCGGCCAGCGGGCCGTCCGGGCCGGCGATGTCGTCGGACACGAAGAAGTCGATGTACTCCTGCAGGCCCGGGATCACACCGATATGCGCCTTCTTGACGTAGAAGTAGAGCGGACGCGACACCGGGTACTCGCCCGAAGCAACCGTTTCAACCGAGGGCGCAACGCCGGACATGGTCGCGACTTTCAGCTTGTCGGTGTTGTTCTGGTAGAAAGACAGGCCGAACACGCCGATCGCCATCTTGTTGGCGTCGATGCGCGACAGGGTTTCGGTGTAGTCGCCGTCGATATCGACCGACTTGCCGTCCGTGCGCAACTTCATGCACTGCTCTTCGGCCTTGTCTTCGTCGCCGCCGGCAGCGGCCTTGAAGACCTCGAAGGCCCCGCTTTCTTCACAGCCCTTGATGATGACTTTTTCGTCAAACACTTCGCGCGTACCGTGCTTGGTGCCGGGGATGAAAGCCATGATGGGCTGGGCGGGCAAGGCCGGATTCACCTGGTCCCAGGTCTCAGTGGCATTGGCGACGACAGCGCCATCCTTGACGACTTCGGCGGCGAGCGCGTTGAACCAGTCAGCCGGGGTGAAGGCGAAATCGGCACCGGCGATGTCCGAGGCGAACACGATGCCGTCATAGCCGAAGCGGACTTCCATGATCTCGGTCACGCCGTTCGACGCACAGAGATCGAGGTCCTTCTGGGTGATGCGGCTGGAGGAGTTCGCGATGTCGATGGTGTTCTCGCCAACGCCTTCGCAAAGCTTCTTGCGCCCGGCACCCGAACCGCCCGATTCAACAACCGGGGTCTTGAAACCGAAGTTCTCGCCGAATGCTTCGGCGACGATCGTGGCATAGGGAAGCACGGTCGACGACCCTGCGGTCTGCACGTTGTCACGCGCTGCTGCTGCAGTCGCCGATATCGCGGCGATGGCCAGGGCAGATGCCCCGAGCTTTAGGATTTTCATGGTGATCTCCTGATGATGTCTGTTGGCCATCTGGCCTTCCGTTGCAGTAGACGACCGATGTGACACCAATGCAAAAATCATGTAACGGTTTTATGACGTTCTTCAGATCCCTTGCCGCGACGGGTGTTTTGACGTCAAGATGCGGCATAGTGCATTGATATATATCAACTAAAAATTGAATCCCAAGATGGAAAAGTCGACGGTAGCCTCGGCTGGATCTGAACGCATGCAAGGCCGATCAGGCTTCGTGCTTCTCGAGAAAGGCTTCGGCCTTCAGGGCTCTGAAATCCTCGAGCGCGCTCCGTAGTCGGGTATGCGGCCAGTCCCACCAGGCCAGCGCCTGAAGGCGGTCCGCGACACTGGAGGGAAAGCGCGGGCGCAGGGGGACAGCCGGGATGCCGGCTACGATCATGTAGGGCGCCACGTCACGCGTCACGACTGCGCCGGCCGCGATGACGGCGCCAGCACCGATCGAGAGGTCCGGTCGGATGATGGCGCCATGGCCAATCCATGTATCGGGGCCAAGGGTGGTGCGGCGTGCGGCGCGACGGGCAAAGAACTCGGGATCATCTGCGGTATCATCGAAGTAGTAGGTCGAACGGTAGAGGAAGTGATGCAGGCTGGCGTGATCCATGGGGTGATCGGTAGGACCGATTCGGGTCAGTCCGGCGATATTCGCAAACTTGCCAACCGTGGTGTTCGCGATATCGGCCAAGCGGTCGCAGTAGGCATAGGCCAGAAATTCCGAATTGGTGATCCGCGCGCCTTGGCCCACCTCGGTATAGGGGCCGAAGGTGGAATTCACGATCTGGGTGTCAGGGTGAAGAAATGGGCCGTCGGCAGAAAGCCTGGTCAGGCAAGGCATTTGCACAGCACAGTCTGACGTATTGAGCTTGCTTTCATTCATTCATTTATTCTTCCTGCAAGACCTTGGTGTTTGGCCCCGACTTTATAGGATGCGCGCACCTCAGATGGTGCGCGGCGAGCATCGTCGGGCAGCCTAGTGGCCCCCGCCATCGCCCTTGATCAGCTTGCGCCTTAGCCAACCTGACAGTGTGTCCATCGCGATGACCATCAGGACAATCAGGATCATGTAGTAGCTGACTTCTTCCCAATCCTTCTGGGTGCTGATCGCCTGAGTCAGCAACAGGCCAATGCCACCCCCGACAATGGCGCCGATCACCGTTGCACTGCGGGTGTTCGACTCGAAGTAGTAGAGCACCTGACTGAGCAGGATCGGGGTCACCTGCGGGATCACCCCGAAACGGGCGCGTTGCAGGGCGTTGGCGCCGGTGGACTGGATCCCCTCGACCTGTTTGCCGTCGATGTTCTCAAGTGCCTCGGAAAAGCTCTTCCCGAAACTGCCGGTATCGGTGATCAGGATGGCCAGTGCCCCGGTCATCGGGCCGGGGCCGAAGGCACGGGAAAGAACGATCGTCCAGATCAGCGAATCAACACCACGCAGGAAATCGAAGACACGCCGGATCGCAAAGCGTGCCGCACGGCCGGGGGCAAAGTTCGTGGCCGCAAGGAAGGCCAGTGGCAGCGCCACCAAGGCCGCGCCGAATGTGCCAAGAAACGCCATCAGGATCGTCTCGGAAATGGCCCACGCGACATCGGCGTGACGCCACATCTTGTTGGTCCACACCTCTGACACGATATAGCCCGCGTTGCTTCGATCGGGATCTATCCGCTCGGCACCGAAAGCCAGCCCCAGGAGTTCGAGAGAGCTCTTGCCATAGAACGGGCTGTCGAGGGTGAAGAAGAACAGCTCCCACCCGGGCTGATAGCGGAACGTCTCGGTCCGGTTCCGTGTCATCGAGAACCGGCCCTGATCAGTCGTCACGCCCACCCGGCTGTCCGATGCGCTGATCCAGTCTGGCAGGGGTTCCGGGGCGGTCAGGGTCAGACTGCTCGCGCCCCTGTCCACCACGATCTCGCCGTATCCCGGCACCACAACGCGGGCCGAAGTGCCTTCATAGACAACCTGGTGGCCCTTGCCGAGGTCGATCCGGGTCACATCGCCGTCCTGCGTGATCCAATCGGGACGCATCCCTGGCGGGTAGGTTCCCTTGGTTTCGCCCTCAATCGCGATCGTGACCTCGCCTGAGCGGTTGTCGCGCGAAACGTGGGTCTTGTAGCTCCAGAAATCCGCGAGAAGGATCGCGGCATTGTCGGTGCGCGCCCGCGCGGCGAGCCCCGGAAAATCGAAGGCAAAGAAGATGTAGACGAGGTAAAGCAGGATCGCGGCCGGGATTGCGAAGGCAACGCTGCGCTTTGCGGCGAACATGGCCTTGACCGTCGCCTGAAGTTCGACCTGCGGCATGTCCATGACGGCCATTATCAGTGCCCCTTGACCAGACGGTTGCGGTAGTGGCTGGACAACTGATCGACCAGCACGATGGTCAGGAAAAGGATCAGGAAGATCGCGACCACCTGATCGTACTTGCCTTGACCCCATTGCATCGCCAATTTCAGGTCGTAACCGATCCCGCCCGATCCGACAAAGCCGAGGATGGCCGAGGCACGGATGTTGATCTCGAACCGCATCAGACCATAGCTGAGCCAGTTGGGCGCAACTTGCGGCACAACGCCAAGCCACATCTTCTGGGTCCAGCTGGCCCCGACCGACGATAGCCCTTCAATCGGTTTCAGGTCGGCGTTCTCGGCCACTTCGGAAAACAACTTGCCAAGGGCGCCAGTGGTATGGAAGGCGATGGCGATCATCGCCGGAACCGGCCCACCACCCAGGATGAAGATTAGCACCAGCGCGATCACGATTTCCGGGATCGCACGCATCGCATCCATCATCCGGCGAAACACCGGGATCATGCGCGGCCAGCGGGCCAGCCCGCGGGTGGCCAGTAGCGCAAGCACCATGGCCAGCAGAGCACCCAGCAGCGTGGCTACGGCGGCGATGTTCACCGTCTCGATCAACGAGGGCAAGAATTGCAGGATCAGTCCCGGCAGATTGGCGCGATTCGCCCAGGCCTCGGACACGACTTCGGAAGGGAAATCAAAGAACTGGTGGATGCCTTCCCAGAATCCGCCTGCGTTGCGCCCATCGACGACCTGAAAGCCCGAGATCAGCAAAAGCGCAAACAGCACCAACAGGATGCTGCTGTAGAGCCGCTTGCGGCGCACTTCGGCTATATAGCCAGCGGTAGGGCCCGTGCGTTTCTCGCCCGGTTCGGGGCCGAATGCGATATCTACCATGCTGCCCCCGGAAAACGCGAACGGGGCCTGAAGGCCCCGTTCCCTTGGTGTGTCGAGTGATTATTCGCTTTGTGCCTTGCGCACTTCGATGACCGACTCGTAGGCGTCATGGCCGATCGGGGTAAAGCCTGCCGTTTCGCCGGCGGCAATGCTGTAGGCACATTCCGGATCCGTTTTGTGCATGCCGGCGATCATCTCCGTCACCTTGGCCTTCACGTCGTCCGGAAGCGATTTGCGCAGCGTGACCGGGCCTTCGGGAATGGGTTTGGAGCGCCAGATCTCGACAAAGTCGTTCATATCCACCAGGCCAGCATCAACCGCCTTGCGCAGCGCGCCCGAGTTGAAGCCATCTTCCCACTCGCCCAGGCCATCGGCCCAGGTGACACCGGCGTCCACGTCGCCATTCTTGACTGCGACAATCGTCTGTTCATGGCCGCCAGTGAACACCACTTCGCCGAAGTATTCGCCCGAGGCCATCGAGGCGCCAGTCAGCTTGGGGATCTCGACCGAGGGGATCAGGTAGCCCGACGTCGAGTTCGGATCGCCGAAGCCAAACTTCTTGCCCTTCATGTCATCGAGCGAACCAATGCCTGCATCCTTGCGGGCGAAACCGATCGAGTAATAGGTGAACGATCCGTCAAGATTGGTCTTGACCAGAACCGGTTCCACCGCTTCGGGGTTGGTGAGGTAGGCTTTGGCGTAGGAAGAAGCGCCCAGCCAGGCAAGGTCGATCGACCCGCCGAGCAGGCCCTGGATCACGCCATCATAGTCAGCAGGGGTGAACAGCTTGACCGGCACGCCAAGCAGCTCCTCGGTGTACTTGCGCAGGCATTCGTTCGAGGTCAGGCGATCTTGAGCGTTTTCGCCGCCGAGGATGCCAATATTGAAGCCGGTAATTTCCTGTGCCTGTACGGCGCCGGCCAGGGCGGTGGTGGTGGCAAGGGCAGCAATCAGAAATTTCATCTGTCGTCTCCGGTTGGATAAGGTGTTGTGTCAGGCAAGCATCGTCTCGGCGAAGGTGTCGTCGAGCGCGTCGATGGAGGTCGAGGTTGCAGCCTCGGAAAACGAAGCATCGGCCCCGTAGATGTCGCGGGCGACCCCGGTGGTCAGTTGTTCCGGCAACCCGTCGAACACGATCCGCCCGTCACGCATGCCGATCACGCGGTCGCAGTAGCGCCGCGCGGTATCGAGCGTGTGGAGGTTCGCGATGACGGTCCGGCCATCCTCTTCATGGATGCGGCGCAAGCTATCCATCACGATCTGGGCGTTCATCGGATCGAGCGACGCGATCGGTTCATCCGCGAGAATGATCTTGGGATCCTGCATCAGGGCGCGGGCGATGGCGACGCGCTGCTGCTGGCCACCCGACAGCGCCTCGGCCCGCTTTGGCGCCTGTTCGGCGATGCCGAGTCGGTCGAGGATCGACAAGGCGCGGGTGATGTCGGCCTCGGACCAAAGGTTGAACATCGTGGCCAGGGTGGAACGCCGGTTCAACACGCCATGCATGACGTTCGAGGCGACATCCATTCTTGGGACAAGGTTGAACTGCTGAAAGATCATCGCACACTGACTTTGCCAGGCACGCATCGCAGGGCCCTTGAGGGACAGAATATCAGTGCCGTCCACGCGCAGGCTGCCAGAGGTGGCATCCGTCAACCGGTTCATCATCCGCAGGAAAGTGGATTTGCCGGCACCCGAACGGCCGATGATGCCAAGAAAGGCCGGGCGGTCCAGGGAAAAGGTCATGCGGTCTACCGCAGCCTTTGTCCCGAACATGCGTGTAACGTTCTCAGCCTGAAGCAGCATCCCGGTCCCCACCAGATCCAGACCGTCGGATACTCGGGCGGGGTGACGGAAGAACTGCAGTTTGATGAAGGTTTCGTAAAACGAGGCCTAATCCAGCTCGGCACCCGCATTTAGGTTCCAACCTTCCCCGAGCGGTCAGGGAGTCGTTGACTGCATCTTTGAGGAGGGGTGGTGCCGGTGAAGGGACTCGAACCCCCGACCCCATCATTACGAATGACGTGCTCTACCAGCTGAGCTACACCGGCGTGGTGCGAGGCGTCTTAGCAACCTTTGTGGGGGGTGTGTAGCCCCAATTTTACTGCAAGTTGGAAGGATGAGCCGGGTTCAGGGGCCGTGCCGTATCGGACACTGGTTCGGCTACCGCCTCGGCATCCGCCTGAACACGGGCGGGGGCGCCGACGAGCAACGGCAGAAGTTCCGACTGGGTGGCACTTGGTCCAGTTTCCTCGACAGGCTCACGCCAGCTGAACGTATCGAAGCCGCCGCAGTTGCTGCACACTGGCGCCCACTCACTATGAATGCTCTGGCACTTGTCGCAGACCCATTGCGGGCCACGCGGCGCGGTCAGGGTGCGCGCAAGCCAGCCTCGGACCACGGCCTCGTCAGCACCTTCGCCACGCTCGACTGCGGCCATGATCGCCAGGCTGCGCCGTGTCGGATGGCGGGCCACGAGATCGCCGAGCGCGCGGCGGGCCGCGGGGAAGTTTTCAGCGGCGAGGTTCAATTCCGCAAGCAGCATCCGCGTTTCGTCATGATCAGGCTTCAGCGCGGTCAGCGCTCGGAAACGCTTGAGGCGTTCAACCGGCGTCTCGTCTGGCACAATTTCGGCGAAGGCTGCGGCGAGATCAGGATGCGGGGCCGCGTCCCAAGCCTTTTTCAGGATGCGCGTCGCGTTGCGAGTGTCGCCCTTGGCGATATAGCTGCGCGCAGCCATTGTGGCGGCGGGAATAAGATCTGGCGAAAGACGATGTGCCTGGATCGCCGCCTCACGCGCTTCGATGTCCGAGCCATCAGCAATGATCGCCCGAGCCTCTTGCAGGGCCAGAACGGCATCGCGTCGGCGATAGAGGTCGCGCGGGATGTGGCCGGTGCGCAGTTTGGCGCCAAGCGTCGCACGCGCGCCGGCCCAATCAGAGCGTTCCGCCTGCAATTCGAGCAGCAGATCCTGCGTTTCTTGATGTCGCGGCTTCAACTCGAACGCTTTCTCGGCCAGCTTCAAAGCGGTCTCGCGATCGCCGTCGGCCAGTTTTTGTCGGATCAGGCCCCTGATTCCAATGAACCGCGACTTCGGATCGGCAAGGAGCGCTTTGTAGGCATCCGTCGCCCGGCGCGTGTCGCCCGCAGCCTCGGCCGCTTCAGCCGTGAGGATGGTTGTCAGTTCTGGTCGGGAAAGCAGGCGTTCCGCACGCGCTGCTCGTGACAGGGCAGTGCGCGGTTCGCCCGATGCAAGGGCAATCATGCCTTCAGCAAACGCTTGATATCCCTTGCGTTCCCGGTTTCTGTCAAAGTAGCGCGAAATAGCTGTTTCATCACCATTCACGAACCGAAGCACAGCAACGATCAACCCCACGGCCTTGAGCACAAGCCAGACAAGGCCGAGAAGCAGAGCGGTGACGATCGCCGCCTGCAGCGGGCCGAGGGTGTATTCGTACCCCCCGGCCGCGATCTGAATGCCGCCGCCGGTTTCGAGAAGAAAACTCGCCGCGAGGGTCAGGGCGGCGACAAGCGCAATGAAAACCAGAACCTTGGTAAGCGACCAGATCATCCCTCGCCCCCTATTGTGTATCGACAGAGGTTGCGAGGGCGGCGACTGCCGCCGCCGCCGCCTGGCGGGCTGTTGCGTCTGCCAGCCAGTCTGACAACGCCTGCTGGGCGACCTCGGGCAAGGCGGATGCTTCGGTCAGTGCCAAGCCGACATCGCCAGCGCGCAGGGCCGCCTCGGCGCGTGACAGGATCGCATCGGCGTCATCACCGTCGCGAGGGGCAAGCGAGCGCGCCCCGGTCTGCGTGCGCAGGAAGGTCGTCAACCGATCCCCCCAGGTCGGGCCGACCTCGGATCGACGCGCCGCGTCAAGCGCGGCCCGGGCGGCCTGCGGAAAGGACCGCTGCAGATCGGAGAGTGTCGGCACACCTGTATCGGCCCGCTCGGCAATCGCGGCCGGAAGGTCAATCCCCGCATCGGCAAGATCGGCAACCGCAGACGCAAAGGGTCCGCCCCCCTCAAGCGCACCACGCAGCCGGTCGATCGCCGCTGTCACCCTTGCGGCTTGTGCGGCGGCGGACGCTTCGGCGCGCAGACGTTCTGCCTCGTCTCTGGTTGCGGCGAGCTCCGCCTTTGCCGCGGCCACCGCAGTTACGATTTCGCCCGACGCCGCACTACCGGCCGCCAACCGGTCCTCAACTTGCGCGCGCAAGGATTGAAGCTCGCGATCATAGGCGGCAAGCGCGGTTGCCGATACGTTGCCGTCAGCGCCAACGGGCAACTTCTCAACCTCAGTCAGACGCGCATCGAAGGCCGCCAACGCGCCATCGACAACTCCGCGCAGATCAGCGATTTCCTGTGTGGGATCGACCGGCGGCGGAAGGGCTGCAAGGCGCTGCTCAACCTCGTCGCGTAAGGCTGCAATCTCTTCTGACAAGTCGGGCGCAGGGCGCTTCGAAAGATCATCCAGCGCCGCACTCAATTGGGCCAGCGCAACCTCTTGGGCATCAATGCGCGCCACCAGCGGCGATTCGCTTTGCAGCGGCCAGCCCTGTGGGACCAGCTGTGCCAGTCCAAATCCAGCACCGGCAGCGATGATCCCACCAAGCACCGCCCCGAACAACGACCCCGACCTCGACCTTTCACGAACCGGCTCAGGGCGCTGATCAGGGGTTTCTGGCTCTGTTTTGGGGGATTCCCCGATCACCTCGGCATCAAGCACATCGTCCGAGATTGGTGGTTCCGAACGCGCCGGGCGATCTGAAGGTTTCTCTTCGTCCGGCATCGTCTTTCCTCCTGGCCATCAACGAGCCCGCCGCCCGTTCTTTTAACGAAGCTTACGCCCTGCAGGCGACAGGCTTCAAGGCTGCCCTGCCACTGGCACCAGCTTCGCAATTGCGACAAGAAGCGCGTCCGCGTCGGGCTGGTCCGCGATGGCCAGCCGATCGGGGCGCGCGGCTGCTGCGGCACGAGCCACGCCATCGCTAAGCGCTGCAATCCACAACGGCGCGCGTCGCGAGGCGGCGGCTTGGGCTCCAGCGAAGACAGAGGCGGTTCGCGCAGAAAACAGCGGCGCGACAACCGGGGCTGTCGCCGTGAACAGCGCCGCGCCCTTGGCAGAGAGGGGCTGCACCTCTTGCTGATAGACGATCGCCTCATCGGTCTCGAGTCCAGCTTTTCGCAGCGTGTCGGCGAGCGCGGCAGCCTGATCCCGCCCACGGATGTAAAGCAGCGGGCCAGCCTGATCGGCCGCAAGGATAGTCCGGATAAGCGCATCCGCATCCCCCTGAACATCCCTTGCGGCAAAACCGGCGGCCGCGGCTGCGCGCGCCGTGCGGCTGCCGACGCACCAGGCTGGTAGACCCGGGTTCTCGCTGATCCGCGCAAAGCCCGCCACACCGGTCTCAGAAGTAAAGACGAGCGCGGCCGGTCGGCGCGAGGGAAGTGTCGGCACCACAAAACGCGGAGCCAGGAGCGGCGAAATCACGATGGACAGGTCAGGACCGAAGCGGGCCCGCAAATCCCGTGCGAAACGCTCGCTCTGAGCTGCGGGTCGGGTGAGCAGAATGGAAAGCTCGGGCGCGGCGCGGGATTGTCTGGCCATGGGTCTGGTGTTACCTGCGCGGAACCTCCCAGGCAATTGGCAGTTGATGCAAAACACCCTCACCCTTCTCGGCCTCGAAAGCAGTTGCGACGATACCGCCGCTGCCGTGGTGCGCCACAGACTAGGCGCACGACCCGAAATCCTGTCGTCGGTGGTGCTTGGACAGACGTCGCTGCATGCACCTTATGGTGGCGTCGTGCCCGAGATTGCGGCGCGCGCCCACGCCGAACGGTTGGACCTGATCGTCGAGCAGGCACTGCAGGAGGCGGGAGTCGCGCTGGAGGGGTTGGATGCGGTAGCGGTGACTGCCGGACCTGGGCTGATCGGTGGCGTCCTGTCGGGCGTGATGATGGCTAAGGGAATCGCTGCCGGGGCGGGGCTGCCGCTTGTGGCAATAAACCACCTGGCCGGTCATGCGCTGACACCGCGGCTGACGGAAAATCTGGCCTTTCCCTATCTGACGCTTCTGGTGTCCGGAGGGCACTGCCAGTTCTTGCTTGTTGCCGGGGCCGAGACGTTCACGCGGCTAGGCGGGACCATCGACGATGCGCCGGGCGAGGCCTTTGACAAGACGGCCAAGCTGCTCGGCTTGCCGCAACCCGGTGGGCCTGCGGTCGAGGCCGAGGCGCGGTTGGGTGACTCGTGCCGGTTCGCCTTTCCACGGCCTCTGTTGGACCGGCCGGGGTGCGATCTTTCGTTCTCGGGCCTCAAGACAGCGCTCCTGCGTGCCCGAGATGCGTTGGTTGGGCAAAAGGGTGGGATCAGCGTGCAGGACCGGCGGGATCTGTGCGCGGGGTTCCAGGCAGCCGTGGCGGATGTGCTTGCGGAAAAGACACGCCGGGCCCTGCGCACGTATCTGGCTCTGGCACCCGCCACACCCTGTTTCTCGGTAGCGGGGGGTGTTGCGGCAAATCAGGCGATCCGGCGTGCGCTGCAGACAGTCTGCGCCGAGGCGAGCGTGCGATTTCTGGCGCCACCCCTGTGGCTGTGCACGGACAACGCGGCCATGATCGCCTGGGCGGGAATCGAGCGATTTCGGGCAGGAGGGCGCGATGCAATGGATCTTTCCGCGCGGTCGCGCTGGCCGCTGGACAGGGACGCACCGGCGATGATCGGCTCGGGCAAGCGAGGGGCGAAGGCGTGATCGGTATCCTGGGGGGGGGCGCCTTTGGCACCGCACTTGCAGTCGCCCTTGCGCGCGAAGGGCGCAAGGTCACGCTTTGGGCGCGGCGCGACAGCAGGCCGAACGATCGACTGCCAGGTGTCGATCTGCCGGATCATGTGTCCAGAACGACCGATCTGGCGCAGACGGACAGTGCCGAGGTTCTGTTGCTGGCGGTCCCGATGCAGGCGCTGGGCGGGTTTTTGGCCGAACACAGATCCCGCCTTGACGGGCGACGCCTGGTGACCTGCTGCAAGGGGATCGACCTGTCGACGCTGCAAGGCCCTTCGGGCGTGGCACTGGCGGCTTGCCCCTCGGCCACGGTCGGCGTTCTGACGGGACCAGGGTTCGCGCGCGATATTGCTTTGGGCCTGCCGACCGCCCTGACGATCGCGGCCCGCGATGCGCGTGAGGGATCATGGCTGCAGTCGCAGCTTTCCACACGCAGCCTGCGACTGTATCGCAGCAGTGACGTCACAGGGGCTGAACTGGGCGGGGCCCTGAAGAATATTGTCGCGATCGCAGCCGGGGTCACGATTGGGGCGGGGTTGGGCGAGTCGGCGCGCGCTGCGCTGATGACGCGCGGCTACGCCGAGATGGTGCGCCTTGCGCTGACACTGGGGGCGAGGGCCGAAACTCTTGCGGGACTGTCTGGGCTGGGGGATCTGGTTCTGACCTGCACCTCGACCCAGTCCCGTAACTTCCGTTTCGGAGCAGCGCGGGGCGCGGACCAACCGTTTGACCCACTCGCGACAGTCGAAGGTGTTGCTACGGCAAAGGCCGTTTCTCTTCTTGCAAAAAAGCGGGGCATCGACATGCCGATCACACAGATGATCGCGGAACTTGTGGATGGCCGCATTCGGTTGAACGATGCGATTGAGGGCCTTCTGTCGCGGCCATTAAAGGAGGAATGATGATGCGAGTGGCGTTGATATGTCGGGACAAACCCGGCGCGCTTGAAATCCGCCTGGAGAATCGAGCGGCACATCTGGCGCATATCGAGAAGTCCGGCATCGTCGAGATGGCGGGCCCTTTTCTGAACGAAACCGGCACGATGTGCGGATCGTTGATCATTCTGCAGGTTGGCACGCTGAAGGACGCCGAAGCCTGGGCCGCAGCTGACCCCTACGCGAAGGCCGGTCTCTTTGCCGAGGTGCAGTTGCAGGAATGGAAGAAGGTGATCGGCTGATGGCCTTCTGGCTTTTCAAATCCGAGCCGGATGCCTGGAGCTGGGAAGATCAGGTTGCAAGGGGCGATGCCGGCGAAGATTGGTCCGGCGTTCGCAACTTTCAGGCGCGCAACAACATGCGGGCAATGAAAGTGGGCGATCAGGGTTTCTTCTATCATTCCAACGTCGGCAAGGAAATTGTCGGCATCGTCGAGATCTGTGCCGAGAGCGCGCCTGACAGCACGACAGGCGATCCCCGCTGGGATTGTGTTCGAATTCGCGCAGTCAGACCACTGCCGCGACCCGTTACGCTGGAGCAATGCAAGGTTGAACCAGGACTGGAAGCGCTCGTCCTAGTAAACAATTCCAGACTGTCGGTGCAGCCGGTGTCAGCCAGTGAATGGCAGATCATCTGCAAGATGGGCGGCATGACGTTCTGACGCCAGATTACTCCAAGCAAGTCAAACGAACACGCATTCGCTGGAAATGGAGGGCCCCGACCCCGACGGGACCCTCCATCCACCCCACGTGCCCCCTGCGCACCACACGTGTTCTGATAAGGTCCCGGACGTCCTGCCCGCGTATGTCACAACACTAGAACTGGTCTGCAATGCGCGCAAACCGGAAGTGCCTATCAGTTGATGCAATTTGGGTGCGCCCACCGCGATCGTGGGCGCTGCCCCATTTCAGGCGTAGGCGCTTTCCTTGCCGAAATGCTTGACCAGCATGTAATAGACAACGGCGCGATACTTGTTCCGTTCGGACTTGCCGTAAGTCTCGACCACCGCATTTATGGCGTCCATCAATTTGGGGCTGTCCGGAAGGCCGAGTTTCCGCATCAGGAAATTCGCCTTGATCGTCTCAAGTTCCGAGGCCTGAGATGCCGCGACGGTTTCGGCATCGGCATTGTAGATCGCGGGGCCGCACCCGATGGTGACCTTGGTCAAGAGAGCCATGTCGGGCTCCATCTTGCACTTGTTGCGAAGATCATCGGCGTATTTTGCGATCAGTTCGTCACGTTTGCTCATTCCGGTCTCCAATATCTTTTCGCGCGCCTCGCGGCACAGCCCATTTTTCCTAGGGCCACGATGACCCCGGGTACAAAGACGCTAGGCGAAAGCAGAAATTCGAGGAAGCAAATTTTGGCGATGCTGGCCTGTCAACCGCGCCCGAGCGATATGATGTACTGGTTCGCCATGAGTTTCAGGCTGGCCTGAGCGCCGAGAGCGGCCACGGCGGCCTCGACCGCCTTCTTTACCGGGGCGCCGCTAGCCTCGGTTTGCCAGTTGAAATCGTCGCCTGCAATGAAGCCGTTGGGCTTCACCTTTTGCAGACAGAGGGCGATGTCATTTCCTATGAAGGGTTCATTGTGGTTGCCGTCGATGTAGACCCAATCGAGAGAACCGTCCGGCAACGAGCCAAGGGCGACGTCCGACGTGGTGCGATGAATAGTGACAACCGGGTTGTCCTTGAAAGCCGCGACGACGCCCTGATACTTCTCCTCCATCAGGAATTCGTTCTTCTTCCGGCCGAAGCCGGTATTGCCAAACTCGGGCATGTAGAGCCACGGGTCGATCAGATGGAGTGCGCTCGGTTCACCGATCTCGAGGATGCGGCGTGAGAAGTGGCCTTCCCAGACACCAATTTCAGCCGCGACGCCGCCTTTCGGCATATGCGCCAGAAGGCGCCCACGAATTGCCTCACGCCGGGATAGATCGACCTTTTCCATGCAGCTGCCTCGCCCGCCTGCTCGATTGTTGCTCTTGCCGGGGAGGATTGCATGGCGATCGTTGCGCGAACAAGGCAATTTGCCGGGCGGCATTGCCTGAGGCCGACGGTGCGGAAGCGATGTCACGGTCGGGCGGGATATTCACCGGAACGCCGAGGCTCGCAGGCTGTTCTTTAAGAGGTTGCAGCGCCGCACGAAAGCAACCGGCGCGGGGAGCGCGCCGGTTGCCAACGGTCAGTAGCGGTAGTGTTCCGACTTGAACGGACCTTCGACCGAGACGCCGATATAAGCGGCCTGGTCGGGCTTCAGTTCCGTCAGCTTGACACCAATTTTCTTGAGGTGCAGGCGCGCGACCTTCTCGTCGAGATGCTTGGGCAGGATGTAGACGCCCGGCGCATAGTCGGCACCCTTGGTCCAAAGTTCGATCTGGGCCAGAACCTGATTTGTGAAGCTGGCCGACATCACAAAAGACGGATGGCCGGTAGCATTGCCAAGGTTCAACAGGCGGCCTTCGGACAGAAGGATGATGCGATTGCCCGAGGGCATCTCGATCATGTCCACCTGTTCCTTGATGTTCGTCCACTTGTGGTTGCGCAGCGCCGCGACCTGGATCTCGTTGTCGAAGTGGCCGATGTTTCCGACGATCGCCATATCCTTCATCTCGCGGATATGCTCGATGCGGATCACGTCCTTGTTGCCGGTGGTGGTGATGAAGATGTCGGCGGATGCCACCTCGTCCTCGAGCAACGTGACCTCGAAGCCGTCCATGGCCGCCTGGAGGGCGCAGATCGGATCAACCTCGGTCACCTTCACGCGGGCGCCTGCGCCACGGAGAGAAGCGGCAGAGCCTTTGCCAACGTCGCCATAGCCGCAGACCACGGCGACCTTGCCGGCCATCATGGTATCAGTGGCGCGGCGGATGCCATCGACCAGCGATTCCTTGCAGCCATATTTATTGTCGAACTTGGACTTGGTGACAGAGTCGTTCACATTGATCGCCGGGAAGGGCAACAGGCCCTTCTTGTGCAGATCATACAAGCGGTGGACGCCCGTCGTGGTTTCCTCGGACACGCCGCGGATCGCATCGCGCTGTTTTGTGAACCAGCCGGGGCTGGCGGCAAGCCGCTTGCGGATCTGGTTGAACAAACAGACCTCTTCGTCGGACGTGGGCACAGCAATCAGGTCGGTTTCGCCCGCTTCGACACGAGCGCCCATTAGGATGTAAAGCGTCGCATCGCCGCCATCGTCGAGGATCATGTTGCAGGTGCCTTCGGGGAACTGGAAGATCCGATCTGTGTAGGCCCAGTAGTCCTCAAGCGTTTCGCCCTTTACGGCGAAGACCGGCACACCGGCCTCGGCGATGGCCGCCGCCGCGTGATCCTGGGTCGAGAAGATGTTGCACGACGCCCAGCGCACGTCCGCGCCCAGCGCCTTGAGCGTTTCGATAAGCACGCCGGTCTGGATCGTCATATGCAGCGAACCGGCGATGCGTGCCCCCTTCAGCGGCTGCGCCGTGCCGAATTCCTCGCGCAGGGCCATGAGGCCGGGCATTTCGGTTTCCGCGATGGTCAGTTCCTTGCGGCCGAAGCCGGCCAGGGCGATATCCTTGACGATATAGTCTTTCATCGCTGTCTCCGGTGCGATCCAATCTGATTGGGGGTGACATAGCAGCCGAAGGGGCTTGCGGCAACGGCGGCTTGAGTGACGGGCGGAGGACGGCCATTCTACCGAAAACGGAACGGGGGAGACATGACCAAAGCACAGCCGCGCGCATGGCAAAGAATGTTGTCAGGCCGAAGGCTTGATCTGCTGGACCCGACGCCGATGGATATCGAGATCGAAGATATCGCGCATGGTCTTGCCTTCGTTGCGCGGTGGAACGGGCAGACGTATGGTGACTGGCCCTATTCGGTCGCTGAACATTCGCTGCTGGTTGAGCAGATCTTTGCCCGGCTCGATCCGGCAGCCGAGGCGCGCTGGCGCCTCGCGGCATTGCTTCACGATGCACCGGAATACGTGATCGGCGACATGATCAGTCCCGTGAAAGCTGCCGTCGGCCCGGGGTATGGCGATCTTGATGAACGGCTAAGCGCGGCGATTCACCGACGATTCGGATTGCCCGCCATCCTGCCAAAGGCCATGAAAGCTGCAATCAAGCGCGCCGACCGGATATCGGCATGGCTCGAGTCGGTACGGATCGCAGGGTTCGCGCAGGACGAAGCAGACCGACTGTTCGGTCGGCCCGCACCAGATCTTTTGAATGGCTTGGAAATCAGGCTGAGGCCACCAAAAGAGGTGAGAGCGGAGTATGTTCTCCGGCACACTGCCCTTCTTGCTGATTGCGGGCCGACCTGATTTTTATGCCGTGCCGTTTCAGATCGCCAAATCTTCGGGCGATTTTCCCGCATTCAAGGCCGCTTCGAACCAACGTGGCTTGCGCCCCCTGCCTGACCAGGTTTCCGACGGATTGGCGGGATTGGCATACTTTGCAACCGCTGGCGCACGTTTGCGACTGACCGCCGTGCCCGTCAATTCGGCAAGAGAAAAGCCCATTGATCTGGCCTTTTCTTCAAGCTCTGAAAGTGCCTCTTTCTTCTTGCGATCTTCAAACGTCGCGATCGCCTTTGCTATCTGTGATTGCAAGTCCTTGAGCTCTTTCAGCGAGAGCGCGTTCAGGTTCATATCCATCGTATACATCCTCCAGAGACTCAGTCTGGATAAGCCTGTCTGTTTCAGGTTTCAAGTTCAGTTTCTAGCTCCAACCAGAGAGCGCTAAAATAGTTCAAGGTTATTTCGGGCTGCGCTTGGCCAGAATGCGCTGCAGCGTCCGGCGGTGCATATTCAAGCGACGCGCAGTTTCCGAGACGTTTCGATCGCAAAGCTCGTAGACCCTCTGGATATGTTCCCACCGGACCCGATCGGCAGACATCGGGTTTTCCGGCGGGGGCGGCAAGGCTTCGCCTTTCGCAAGAAGGGCGTTGGTGATGTCATTTGCATCGGCAGGCTTCGAGAGGTAGTCAATAGCGCCAATCTTGACTGCCGCAACTGCGGTGGCGATCGCGCCGTAGCCCGTCAGAACAACGATGCGGCAATCCGGTCGCTGTTCGCGCAGAGTCTCGACTATGTCCAAGCCATTGCCATCTTCCAGCCTCAGATCGACAACTGCATAGGCCGGTGGCCGGGTCTGTGCGATCGCCCGACCAGCCGCGACACTTTCCGCGGTTTCCGGCAGAAAGCCGCGTTTTTCCATCGCCTTGGCAAGCCGCTTGACGAACGGTTCGTCATCATCGACGAGCAAGAGGGTCCGATCTTCGCCGATGTCGGCGGATGGAAAGTCCGGCATATTCTGTTTTCCCCGTGTTTCCTGCCCCGATGTAGGCCGAACAAGGGGTGCGGTCAAATCCGGTCAGGCCTTTTCGACAAAGCAGCCAACACGGTTCGCCATTTCCTCGGGCGTCACCTCACGGCGGAAGAACTCTACAAATCCGTGCCCTGGCAGAACGAGGTAGCTAAAAGTCGAGTGGTCGATCAGGTAGAATTCCTCATCACCATCCTGGATATTGAAGTATGTCTTGTACGCTTGGGATGCGGCCTTCACCTGTTCTTCGCTACCCGTCAAGCCGATCATCCTGGGGTGCAAATTGGCGGCGAAGTCGGCCAGGACATCGGGTGTATCACGTTTCGGATCCACGGAAATGAAGACCGGCGTTACCTCGAAGCCAAGTTCTTCAAGGATGTCCACGGCTTCGGCATTGCGCGCCATGTCCAGCGGGCAAACATCCGGGCAGAATGTATAACCGAAGTAGAGCAAGGACGGCTTCTGGATCACGTCCACATCGGTGACCGTGCGCCCGGTCTGATCCACAAGTGTAAAGGGACCACCAATCCTCCCAGGGCCACCAGCGATTTGACTGGTGCGGCATTCGGCAAACGGATCATCGCTGCGAGGTGCAAACGCAAGCCATGCGGTGGCGCCAACCATCGCGATGACCAACAGTACCGCAAGGCGGGCCATGAACCTCATATTGCGCTATCCTTTTGTGCAAGACATCTGCGCGCATTGATCCCGCAGGCTGTGACGCTTAACAAGACTGGATCGTTCAGGTTTTCGGCATCATCTCGCATGGTCACCCCCAGCCTCGGCCTCTTCAATCGCGAAACGCGTAGCGCGTGGGTCCGCCTTCGGACCCTGATCTTGCTGCGATGGCTGGCCATTGCGGGCCAACTTGCCGCGATAACCGTAGCCGATCGGCAATTCGGGATGCAACTGCCGCTGGGTCTATCCTATCTGGCTGTCGGGGCGGCGATCATCGCAAACCTGATCGCCACCTTCGTCTTTCCCGAGAACAAGCGCCTGTCAGAAATCGAGGCGATGCTCACGCTGCTGTTCGACATTTCGCAGCTTTCCTTTCTGTTGTTCCTGACCGGTGGGCTGAACAATCCATTTGCACTGCTTATCCTTGCGCCCGTCACAATCTCGGCAAGCGCGCTCGAACTGCGGACAACGGTGTTGCTGGGGATAGTCGCGATTGTTCTGGTCTCGATCATCGCGCTTTACAACATTCCTCTGCGGTTCGCGGATGGAACGCCACTATCGGTTCCAGTCATGTTCGAGTTCGGCTTCTGGCTGTCGATCGTGATCGGGATCCTTTTCCTGGCGCTCTATTCTCGGCGCGTGGCGACAGAGATCCGCACGATGTCGGACGCGCTACTTGCAACGCAGATGGCGCTGGCGCGGGAACAGAAGCTGACAGACCTGGGCGGCGTGGTTGCTGCGGCCGCACATGAGCTGGGAACGCCGCTCGCCACGATCAAGCTGGTCAGTTCGGAATTGTTGGAAGAGCTTGCCGATCGGCCGGACTTGCAGGACGACGCCCGCCTGATCCGCGCCCAGGCCGACCGCTGCCGCGATATTCTGCGGTCGATGGGTCGCGCGGGAAAGGACGACCTGCACCTGCGCCAGGCCCCGTTGGGCGCCGTACTGCGAGAAGCGGCCGAGCCGCATATCGCGCGGGGCAAGACCATTCACTTCGAAATCATGCCTGGTCCGGGCGGGGACAAGCGACAGCCGACGATCCAGCGACGACCCGAGGTCATCCACGGCTTGCGCAATCTGGTTCAGAACGCAGTGGACTTCGCACATGATCAGGTTTGGGTCGATGCCACCTGGACGGAAAGCAAGGTGTCGGTCCGGATCAGCGACAACGGCGCCGGCTACCCCAGCCACATGCTCGGGCGCATCGGTGATCCCTTTGTGCGTAGCCGCCGGGTAGCAGAGCGCAGCGACCAGCGCCCGGACTATGAAGGAATGGGGCTTGGTCTGTTCATCGCGAAGACACTGCTCGAACGGTCAGGGGCAGAGTTGAGTTTCGCGAACGGCGCCGACCCTTTCCTGAGCGCAGAGGAACATCCCAGCAGATCTGGCGCGATCGTCGAAGTGGTTTGGCCGCGCACGGCGATTATTGCGCCCGAAGGCGGCAGCCTGGGCCAGAACCTGCAGATCGCGCCCTGACCGATAGCCGCCCGGCCGGTGAACATTCACCTTCCGTTAACCTGTTCTCCAGATAGTTGTAGTGGAAGTTGAAACTCACGTTTGGCGGTTATCGATGCAAGTTGGCTGGGCGCTTGGTCTTTCGCTTGTGCTTGTAGCCTTCACGTCCGCTCTTGGTGGAATCGGGCTGCTGGCGGTTCTCGCAAAGCGGCACGATAGCCGCCGAAGCGGACTGTTCGCGGACGGGCCTGGTAGCACCCTCTTTATCTTTGACGGCGAACGGCTCATTGATGCGTCGCCTTCGGCACGTTCGTTACTGGCGGCGGCCGCGATGCGAGGCCCGCCTTGGCATCGGTTGATGGCCTTTCTTGCCCCGCGGTTTCCGCAGCTTGACGACCAGATCGCTGCGCTGGCGCAAAAAGGGCGCATCGTGCTGAATTCATCCCAGCCCAAGGGTGAAGCACCGATGACGTTTCTTGCTGAGTCGCGCAGCGGCCTGACCCGCATATCCCTGTCCGATCCTGACGCCGACGGGATGTTGAACGTGACGGATCCGCTGACGCTGCGCGCGATGGAGGAAGAGCTGCGCCTGTTGCGGGGCACGGTGGCGCATCTGCCACTGCCGATCTGGCTTGAGAGTGCCAAGGGCGAGGTCATATGGGCCAACTCGGGCTATCTGGAGCTGGCCACAAGTCGGCTGGGGCCAGAGTATGAGCTTGCCTGGCCGCTTCCGAAACTGATCCATGTGAAAGGGGACGAGCGCCAGAGGGTCAAGGTCGGCACCACAACCTGGTTCGACACACATGTGCATCCCGCTGACGACGGGCGCATGATTTACGCTTTGCCGATAGATGGTCTGGTCCATGCCGAAGCGGCACTCAGCGAGTTTACGCAGACGTTGACCAAGACGTTCGCACATCTGCCGATCGGGCTGGCAATCTTCGATCGGCAGCGGCAATTGGCACTCTTCAACCCAGCTCTGCACGATCTCACCTGCCTGCCGCCCGAGTTCCTGAGTCTTCGTCCGTCCCTGTTCGACTTTCTCGATCGGATGCGGGAGAGACGGATGATCCCCGAACCCGAAGACTATCCAGATTGGCGTCAGCGGATCATCAATCTGGAAAAGGCGGCTGCGCAGGGCCTCTACAACGAGACATGGAACCTGCCGGGTGGTCAGACCTATCGTGTTCTGGCGCGCCCGCACCCTGATGGCGCACTTGCACTGCTGTTTGAGGATATCTCGAACGAGATGAGCCGGACACGCCGATATCGTTCGGAGGTTGAGCTTGGTCAGGCCGTCATGGACTCGCTGGATGAGGCGTTGGCAGTTTTCTCGCCTTCCGGGCTGCTTGTCATGTCGAACACCGCTTACACGGCGCTTTGGGGACATGATCCGGCCGGATCGCTTGCCGCTGAATCTGGCATAACGATGCTTGCAGACCACTGGCGGAAACAAACTGCGACATCCCCGATCTGGGAGGAGGCAGAAGATTTCGTGGTGACTCTGGGCGAGCGCAAGGCGTGGGATGGCGATGCCCGCCTGTCGGATGGGCGGCTGTTGCGGTGCCGCTTCGTGCCGCTGGCGGGCGGCGCAACCCTGATCGGGTTCCGGGTGGCGCTTGGTGGCGAGGCTCAGGCGCATGGCCTGGTCTTCACCAGGGCACGCGTTACTGCTTGACTGCGACCAAGACGCTTGCGGACCGGCCGTCACAAGCTAAGACTTGGATCATGCATTGTTCCCTGCCCGAACTGTCCCTGTTTCTTGCCACGCCAGACGATACCGAGCGACTGGGTTCCTGGCTGGGCGATGCGTCTTGCCCGGGGGACACGATACTGCTTGAAGGACCGATCGGATCGGGAAAAAGCCATCTTGCCCGCGCCTTCGTCCGGGCGCAGACGCAGCCCGACGAGGATGTTCCATCGCCAAGTTTCACGCTGGTTCAAACTTATGACGGGGTTGCCGGAGAGATCTGGCACGCGGATCTGTATAGGCTGGGCCACCAGGACGAGGTTCTGGAGTTGGGGCTCGAGGACGCTTTCGGGCGCGCGATTTGCATCGTCGAATGGCCCGATCGGCTGGGATCTGGCCTTCCGCCCGACGCGCTGCGCCTGCGGTTCTCGACCGAGGGCGAGGGCCGGCGGATCTTGCTGAGCGATGGAGCGCGCTGGGCAAGGCGATTGGAACGATTGGCCGAGGCGATGGATGGGTGAGCGCGGCACCCTCGCGGCGGCGTTTCTTGTCACAGCGGGCTGGGGCGGGGCAGAGCACACGTTTCTGGCCGGTGATGCATCGGCGCGGCGCTATGAGCGGCTGTTCCTTTCAGGGCGCAATGCGATCCTGATGGATGCCCCGCCAGGCACGGGCGAAGATGTCGGCGTCTTTGTGTCTATCGACGCGCATCTGCGGGGCATCGGATTGTCTGCGCCCGAGGTCATCGCCAAGGATGAGGCGAACGGGTTCGTGCTGCTGGAAGATCTTGGCGACGATCTCTATTCCCGAATCCTGGCGCGCGATCCCGTGCTGGAACGGCCGATCTATTCGGCCGCCGTGGACGTGATCGCTGCAGTTCAGTCCCATGCCCCGCCCGCAGGGCTTACCGATGCAAGCGCCGCGGAATGGGCGGCGGCTGCGAGCTTTGCGCTGGACTGGTACAGATATGCCGTCACAGGCGAGCGCGCGGAGTCAGCGAACTTTGTAGACACTCTGACCGACCTGCTGTCCGCCTATGCCGATGGCCCGAGAGTGATGATCCTGCGCGACTACCACGCGGAAAATCTGCTCTGGCTACCACACCGCAGTGGCCTTGCACGGGTTGGCCTTCTGGACTTCCAGTTGGCCCAGATGGGGCAACCGGGATACGACCTTGTTTCGCTGTGCCAAGACGCTAGACGTGATGTGGCGCCTGAAACTGAGGCTTTTATGGTCGCGCGCTTTCTTGATCAGACCGGTACCAGAGCGGCGACGTTTGATGCCGCCTACGCCTGTCTTGGGGCACAACGAGCCCTGCGGATCATCGGCGTCTTTGCCCGGCTGGCGCTTGTCGCGGGAAAGCCGGGCTACATTCGACTGATTCCTCGGGTTTGGGGGCAATTGCAGCAAAACCTCGCCCATCCGGCGCTGCACCCTTTGGCTGACATCTGCGCTACGCTTCTGCCGGAACCCACCCCCGCACGTCTTGAAAGGATCCTGCGCCTATGCCCAGAAGGCCGCTGATGTTGTTTGCCGCCGGGTTCGGCACGCGCATGGGTGCGCTTACCGCAGACCGCCCGAAGCCGATGATCCCGGTCGGTGGCCAGCCCCTGATCGATCACGCGCTTCATCTGGCCTTTGCGGCGGGCGCGGATCCGATCGTCGTAAACCTGCATTACCGGGGCGAACAGATTGCCTCGCATCTGTCCGGGCGCCCACTCCACCTGTCCTGGGAGCGCGACCAGATCCTGGAAACCGGGGGCGGTCTGCGCAATGCGCTGCCTCTGCTTGGCAGCGGGCCAGTGTTTACCTTGAACTCGGATGCCGTGTGGAGCGGCGAAAACCCTTTGCGCCAATTGGCTGGCGCGTGGGACGACACGCGCATGGATGGGCTCTTGCTGCTCGCGCCAAGCGGGGCCGCGCGCGGCCATACGGGGCGTGCCGACTTTTCCATGGATCGTGTGGGCCAGCTGCGCCGCAGCCCGGATGGATTTGTCTATCTGGGCGCTCAGATCATCAGGACCAACATCCTGAACGCCATTCCCGAACCGGTGTTTTCCCTGAACCAGGTGTGGGATGAGATGATCCAGAGCGGGCGATTGTTCGGGCTGATCCATCGTGGGGACTGGTGCGATGTGGGTCGACCAGAGAACATCCCCGACGCCGAAGCTGTGATCAGAGGCGGCGCGAATGATTGATCCATCCGGCGCGCATGTTTTTGGGGTGAGGCCAGGAGCGGATTTTCCGCAGACCCTCGTCGCGGGCCTGCGCGCGCGTCTGGCTGGACACCCAGCCGAGGCGATCGCTCGGGTCGAAGTCTACGTCAACTCCGGGCGCATGCTGCGGGCAGTCCGAGAGGCTTTCCTAACGGCAGATCCGGGTTTTCTGCCGCGCCTGCGCCTTGTGAGCGAAGCCGGCAACGACCCGACGCTCATCGACTTGCCAGACGCGGTTCCACCGCTGCGCCGACGGCTGGAGCTTGCCCGGCTTGTTGGCAGGTTGATCGAGAGCCAGCCCGATCTTGCGCCACGCGCCGCCACCTATGATCTGGCCGACAGCCTGGCGAACCTCATGGAGGAAATGCAGCACGAGGACGTCAAGCCGGGGGTGCTGGCAGCGATAGATGTTTCGGAGCATTCGGCGCATTGGCGGCGTACGCGCGATTTCCTGACCCTCATCGCGCCCTTCTTCAGCACCCCTGACGCTCCCGATGCTGCAACCCGGCAGCGCCCTGCGATCGAGGCGCTGGACGCAAGATGGCGCACGGCCCCGCCGACCCATCCAGTGATTGTAGCCGGCTCCACGGGGTCACGTGGAACGACCGCGCTCTTGATGCAGGCCGTCGCAAGACTGCCGCGGGGCGCACTCGTCCTTCCAGGGTTCGACGACTGCTTGCCCTTGGCTGTGTGGGAGGGCTTGACGGATGCCCGGACCGGCGAGGATCACCCGCAATTCCGCTATCGACGGTTGATGACAACACTTGGCATAGACCCCAGCGACATCCAGCCCTGGTTCATGGAAGGTCGATCGAACAAGGCTCTGAACAACCTGATTTCACTTTCCCTGCGCCCTGCACCGGTTACAGATCAATGGCTGAACGATGGCCAGGATCTGGGTGATCTTGTGGATCTGACCTGCCACATCAGATTGATAGAGGCGCCAGATCCGCGTCGCGAGGCCGTCGCGATCGCACTGATCTTGCGAAAGGCCGTCGAGGAGGGCCGCGCCGTCGCGCTGATTTCAGCCGACCGGATGCTGACCCGTCGGGTAACCGCGGCCCTCGACATCTGGGGCATCCTGCCCGACGACAGCGCGGGGCGGCCCCTGGCGCTGTCTGCTCCCGGCAGATTGCTCCGACATGTCGCAAATCTGTTCGGGCAAAAGCTGACAGCGGAAAGCCTGCTTGTGCTCTTGAAACACCCGTTGGTGGCGACAGGCGCTACCCGGGGCGATCATCTGCGGTGGACGCGTGACCTTGAGCTTGACCTTCGGCGGAAGGGGCCAGCTTTTCCGAGCGTCGACGACCTGCGGGCTTGGGCAACCAAGCAGCGCGATCCCGGTGCGGCGATCTGGGCAGATTGGCTTGCCGAGACGTTGGGCGGACTGGAGGATATTGGCAGTCGCTCCCTGACGGATCATGTCACACACCATCTCAGCGCGACGGAAGCTCTGGCGCAGGGCCCCAACGGGACCGCGAGCGGCGCCCTGTGGGATCGCGACGCGGGACAAGTCGCCCTTGCGACAATGCAGTCGCTTCAAACCGAGGCCCCGCACGGTGGCGACCTTGGCTGCGCGCAGTATGCGAGCCTGCTTGCGGCCATTCTTGCGCGCGAAGAGGTGCGCGAGGCGGTTCAGGCGCACCCTTTGATCCGGGTTCTAGGACCACGTGAAGCGCGGGAATGTCGTGCGGACCTGGTCGTGCTGGCGGGGTTGAACGATGGGATCTGGCCACAACTGCCCCCACCCGATCCGTGGCTGAACCGGCGGATGCGGTTGCAGGCCGGATTGCTGCTACCGGAACGCCAGATCGGGCTTTCGGCGCATGACTACCAACAAGCCGTTGCAGCACCCGAGGTCTACCTGACCCGCGCCATCCGCGACGCTGAAGCTGAAACGGTGGCATCGCGCTGGATCAACCGGCTGACGAACCTGCTGTCAGGCCTGCCTGCCCAGCGTGGGCCCGACGCACTGGCGGCGATGCGAACGCGCGGGCAGGTCTGGCTTGATCTTGCGCTAGCCGCCGACCGCCCGGAAGCCATTGTATCGCCGGCCCACCGCCCCGCCCCCCGCCCCCCGGTGGCTGTCCGACCCAGGGAATTGGCGGTCACAGGGATCCGGACGCTGATCCGTGACCCCTACGCGATCTACGCGCGCCGTATCCTGCACCTGCGGCCACTTGATCCGCTTCGGCCCAGCCCCGACGCCCTGGCAAGGGGATCTGCGATTCACGCCATCCTCGAGCGTTTCGTGCAAGAGCGAGATGATGAGGAGACACCGCAGATGGCTCGGGCGCGCCTGCTGGCCATTTCAGAGACTGTTCTGGCCGAACTGGTGCCTTGGCCCAGCGCGCGCCTGATGTGGCGCGCGAGGCTGGAGCGTGCTGCGAGCGCCTTTCTGGCGCGCGAGGCCGAGGAGGAGGGGCAGCCGGTGATCATCGAAAGCAAGGGCGGGGTAACACTTCCCGATCTTGGCTTCCGGCTGACGGCGAAGCCTGACCGCATCGACCTGTTGCCCGATGGCCGGCTGCACATTCTGGACTACAAGACGGGCGCGCCGCCAACCGAGAAGCAGCAAAAGGCGTTTGACAAGCAGCTTCTGCTGGAGGCAGCGATGGCAGAGCGCGGCGGGTTCGAGGCCCTCGGCCCGCGCGAGGTTGCGCGGATCACCTATGTCGGGCTGAACACTGCCGCCAGAGTCATTTCAACCGAAATCACGCCTGAACTGACGCAAGAGGTTTGGGATGGTCTGCGCCGACTGATCGCCCAGTATTTGACTGACAGCCAAGGATACACAGCACGGCGCGCGGTTTTCGATACCCGGTTTGCCGGGGACTACGACCATCTCGCACGCTTTGGTGAATGGGAAATGACTGACGAGCCCCTGCCCGAGACCGTCGGATGACGCGCGATCCGGCAAGCCAGAGACAGGTGCAGGCGGCGGATCCGTTCCTGTCGACATGGCTTTCTGCCAACGCGGGGTCCGGCAAGACCAGGGTTCTGATTGATCGCGTGGCGCGCCTGTTGTTGGACGGGGTAGAGCCGCAACGCATTCTGTGTTTGACCTACACAAAGGCCGCCGCTTCAGAAATGCAGAACCGGCTGTTCCGGAGGCTGGGCGGCTGGGCCATGCTTGATCAAGAACGGCTACGGTCAGAACTGAAAGACCTCGGCGTTGAAGGCGCGATCCAGAACCGGACGCTCTCCGACGCGCGGCGGCTGTTCGCCCGGGCCATCGAGACACCCGGCGGCCTGCGCATCCAGACGATCCACTCTTTCTGCGCATCTCTGCTTCGCCGCTTTCCGCTAGAGGCTGGAGTATCGCCCCAGTTCACCGAGCTCGAGGACCGGGCAGGAAAGGTGATGCGCGCCGAGATCCTTGAAGAAATGGCGGAAAGCGGCGCGCCCGAATTGGTGGCGGACCTCGCGCGGATCGTGACGGACGAGACGCTGGACGATCTGATTGACGAAATCGTCCGTGCACGCCATCTGTTCGACCGCCCACTTTCCGACAACGATGCAAGGGCGGCGTTCGGGTTACCGGCGGATCTGACCGAGGCCACGCTGCTGACTGAGGTGTTTCATGCACCGGATGCAGACCTTTTGCGAACCGTTGCGCTGCATATGGCGTCTGGATCGACCAATGATTGCAAGGCGTCAGACCGTCTATTGCGCCTGCCTTTGACGCCCCCGGACATGACCACGCTCGCGGCGTTGGAAGGGCTGTTGCTGACAAGGAAGGACTCGAAACAGCCCTTTTCAGCCAAGACAGGGACGTTTCCGACAAAGGCGACACGAGCCACTCTCGGGGTGCTGGCTGACCCGCTCGACGCGCTGATGCTGCGCGTCGAGGCGGCACGACCCTTGCGGATCGCCTTGGCCGCGGCAGCCCGAACGCGCGCCCTGCATGCCTTCGCGGCGTTCTTCCTGCCGGCGTATGCTGCGCGCAAGATGGCGCATGGCGTGCTGGACTTCGACGATCTGATCGATCGGGCGCGGCGGCTGTTGTTGGATCCGTCTGTCGCGCAATGGGTGCTGTTTCGGCTGGATGGTGGCATTGATCATATCCTGGTGGACGAGGCACAAGACACCAGCCCCGCCCAGTGGCAGGTGATCGAATTGCTCGCACAAGAGTTCACCACAGGGCGCGGCGCACGAGACGTGCCTCGCACAATCTTTGTCGTCGGAGACAAGAAGCAGTCGATCTATTCCTTTCAAGGCGCCGACCTGGAGGCGTTCGATGCGATGCGGGCACATTTCCGCAGTCGTCTGGCGGCGGTGGAAACCCATCTTTCGGAACTGACGCTGGACTATTCGTTCCGCTCTTCGCCAGCGATCCTGCGACTCGTCGATCTGACGTTCGACGAAAGGGCAGGTCGCGATCTGGGTGGCGAGGTCAAGCACATCGCCTTCAAGTCCGACATGCCAGGACGCGTCGATCTCTGGCCCGCCATCGCCCCGGTGAAGGATCCAGAGCCCGGGCTTTGGACAGATCCCGTGAACCAGGTCGCTGATGAACATCATGCGGCGCAGTTGGCGCGCAAGATCGCGGGTGAGATCGCCAGCATGATCGAACGCGGCGAGCAGATCCCGACGGACGACGGTCCGCGTCCGATCACGGCGGGCGATGTGTTGATCCTGGTGCAGCGCCGATCGACCCTGTTCGCCGAGATCATTCGCGCCTGCAAGGCCGCCAATCTGCCGATCGCGGGCGCGGACCGTCTGAAGCTTGGCGCAGAACTGGCGGTGCGGGATCTGACGGCCTTGCTTGCCTTTCTTGCAACACCCGAGGATGATTTGTCGCTTGCGGCCGTCTTGCGCTCGCCCCTGTTTGGCTGGACAGAAGGGCAGCTCTTTTCGCTTGCACAGGGTCGAACTTCGTATCTCTGGACAGCGTTGCGCAACGCCGCCGAGGTTCATGCCGCTACGCTCGCCATTCTCCATGATCTCCGGGATCAGGCAGACTACCTTCGGCCCTATGATCTGATCGAGCGGGCCCTGACCCGCCATGACGGACGGCGCAAGCTGCTTGCGCGGCTGGGAGACGAGGCTGAAGACGGGATCGACGCGCTGTTGTCTCAGGCGCTGGCATATGAGCGTGGTGAGATCCCCAGCCTGACCGATTTTCTGGGGTGGCTCCAGGCTGGAGAAATCGACGTCAAGCGGCAGGTGGATGCGGCGGGCGGGCGAATCCGCGTGATGACGGTGCACGGCGCCAAGGGGTTGGAGTCGCCAATCGTCATCTTGCCGGAAACCCAGGATCGCGTTCCCCCGGATGGCGGTGAGATTGTGGTGCTGCCGAACGGAACCGCTGTCCAGAGACCGCCAGCATCGGACAGCCCCGAACCAGTCATGACCGCCGTGGCGTTGCGCAGAAATCGGGCGGCAGCGGAAAGCCTGCGCTTGCTCTATGTCGCAATGACGCGGGCACAATCCTGGCTGATCGTCGCGGCTGCAGGCCCAACGACGCGTGACGACGGCTGGTACACAATCATACAGGCAGGAATGGAAAGGGCGGGCGCAATCCCACAAGCCGACGGCAGCCTGCGGCTGGCACATGCGGTCTGGCCCACGGCGGCGCGTCAAACAGCCGCAATGGCGCGACCGACAGTCAGCCTTCCCGCCTGGGTGCGAGGGCCGGTTCCCCCCCTGACGGCGGACCCCGATCTTCTATCTCCCTCGGACCTTGGCGGCCCCAAGGTCTTGTCAGGCGAGGCTGACCCCGCCTTGCAGGAAACCGCAAAGAGGTGGGGGACTGCTGTTCATCTGCTTTTGGAGCATCTTCCCCGCCATCCGGAAAAGGATTGGCCGCTTCTAGCAGAGAGGTTGGTTGATGGGGTGGATCCGAGTGCGTGCCTTGCGGCGGCCCGCAAGGTTCTTTCAGATCCCTCGTTGCAGGCCTTGTTCGACCCTTCGGCACTGACCGAGGTTCCGCTGACCGGGACGATCTGGGGCCGCCGCGTCCTTGGTACGATCGACCGGTTGTTGGTCATGCCAGACCGTGTTCTGGCAGTGGACTACAAGTCGAACCGCCTGGTTCCTGCCCTGCCAGAGGCGGTGCCCGAGGGTTTGCTGCGCCAGATGGGTGCCTATGCGGCAGTGCTTTCGCAGATCTATCCCGCCGCCATGATCGAAACCGCGATCCTGTGGACAGAGGCGCCACGCCTGATGCCGCTGCCGCACGGCTTGGTGATGTCTGCCCTTGACCGGGCCCGCCTCTCTTGACGATCCGGGGCGTGGTTCATACGTTCAAGATCAACAGAAAGTCTCGTGGAGAGAACATCATGGCCACCACCCCCGTCACCGACGCCACCTTTGATGTCGAAGTCCGACAGGCCAACGTGCCCGTCGTCGTTGACTTCTGGGCCGAGTGGTGCGGCCCCTGCCGCCAGATCGGCCCCGCGCTTGAAGAGCTTTCGGCCGAATACGGTGACAAGGTGAAGATCGTGAAGATCAATGTCGATGAAAACCCGGACAGCCCGGCGATGCTGGGTGTGCGCGGTATTCCTGCACTCTTTCTCTTCAAGGACGGTCAGGTTGTCTCCAACAAGATCGGCGCGGCCCCCAAGGCAGCGCTGGCGAACTGGATCAACTCTGCAATCTGATCAGGTATGCCTGTTCGGAACGGGCGCCTTCGGGCGCCCTTTTCATTGAATGAAGATCGATCGGGTTGTACCGCCCGACCAGCGTCGGCATAGTTCGGCACGAGACGAGGCAAGGGGCGCCGCATGACAGACGACAGGTTTCCCGGCTGGCACGGCACGACAATTCTTGCCGTACGGCGCGGCGGTGAAGTCGTTGTTGCGGGTGATGGACAAGTGAGCCTTGGGCAAACCGTGATCAAGGGAACGGCGCGCAAGGTCCGGCGCCTTGCCCCCGGTGGCCGTGACATCGTGGCCGGCTTTGCAGGCTCGACCGCCGATGCTTTTACCTTGCTCGATCGGCTGGAGAAAAAGCTCGAGGCGCTGCCAGGGCAACTTGCGCGCGGCTGTGTCGAGCTGGCGAAGGACTGGCGCATGGACAAGTACCTGCGCAACCTGGAGGCGATGCTGATCGTTACTGACGGGCGCGACCTGTTCGTCATCACTGGTGCCGGCGACGTGCTGGAGCCTGAAAATGACGTAGCCGCAATCGGCTCTGGCGGAAACTTTGCGCTTGCCGCGGCGCGCGGGCTTATGGCCACGGACATGCCCGCTGAAGAGATCGCCCGGCGCGCCATGGCAATCGCCGCAGACATCTGCGTCTACACCAACGGCAATCTTACCATCGAGCGTATCGGGGCCTCGGTTTCTTGAACAGCCGCGGCCCAGACGATCTGCGTATCGCACCTAGGCTCTCGGGGAAGCCTTGCTCTTTCCCCCCCTCGGAGACATCATGACAACCCTGACCCCCCGCGAAATCGTTTCCGAACTGGATCGCTACATCATCGGTCAGAAAGATGCCAAGCGCGCAGTCGCCGTTGCGATTCGCAACCGCTGGCGGCGCAAACAGCTTGCCGACGACCTGCGGGACGAGGTTTATCCCAAGAATATTCTGATGATCGGCCCGACAGGTGTCGGCAAAACCGAAATCAGCCGCCGGCTTGCCAAGCTGGCCCGGGCGCCCTTCCTGAAGGTCGAGGCAACCAAATTCACCGAAGTTGGCTATGTTGGTCGGGATGTTGACAGCATCATCCGCGACCTGATGGATGCCGCGATTGTCGAAACACGCGCACAGATGCGGGAAGACGTGCGGGCACGCGCCCACAAGGCCGCACAGGAACGCGTGATCGAGGCGCTTGCTGGCAAGGATGCGCGCGCACAGACCCGCGAGATGTTTCGCGGAAAACTGGAGCGCGGCGAGTTGGATGCGACCATCATCGAGCTTGAGGTGGCAGAAGCGCAGCCCGCGCTGCCGATGGTTGGTGGGATGCCGGGGATGGAGCAGCAGATGCAGGGTCTGCAGGATCTGTTCGGCAAAGCCTTCGGCAGTCGAACGGTGCGCCGCAGGATGACCGTTGCGGAAAGCTACGACGTGCTGATCGGCGAAGAGGCAGACAAGCTGCTGGACGACGAAACGGTTACCAAGGCAGCTCTCGCCGCCGTTCAGGAAGGCGGGATCGTGTTCATCGACGAGATCGACAAGGTTTGCGCCCGGTCAGACACGCGCGGCGCCGACGTCAGCCGCGAAGGCGTGCAGCGCGACTTGCTGCCGCTGATCGAAGGAACCACCGTTTCAACCAAATATGGCCCGGTCCGGACCGACCATATCCTGTTCATCGCAAGCGGTGCGTTTCATGTAGCCAAACCGTCCGATCTGCTACCGGAACTGCAGGGTCGCTTGCCGATCCGTGTCGAGTTGCGCGCGTTGACGGAAGCAGATTTCGTCCGGATCCTGACCGAGACAGATAACGCCCTGACCCGCCAATACACTGCCCTGATGGCAACCGAAAAGGTCGAGGTCAAGTTTACGCCCGACGGGATCGCCGCGCTGGCCAGGATTGCAGCTGAAGTGAATGGTGCCATCGAGAACATCGGGGCACGCAGACTGTACACCGTGATGGAACGGGTCTTTGAGGAGCTGTCCTTCACGGCACCCGAACGCGCGGGAGATTGCGTGATCGTTGATGCTGGTTTTGTGGAAACGAACATCGGCGCCCTTTCGCGCTCGACCGACCTCAGCAGATACGTTCTCTGATCGACAAAGAGGTGCTTCACGCACTGGCCCAACCCGGATATCTCTGCGCAGGATCAACCGAACATCGGGACGATCCACGGAGATAACGGTCTTGAGAGCAGTTCTTTTCCTTGTCTCGCTTCTGGTGATCTCTGCATGCAGCCAGCGGGGCACGATCACCGTTGATCCTGTCGCGCGCAACGTGGGAACGGTAGAACCGATCTTTGTCGGAACAACCCGAGCCTTCGACCCAACGACAAACAGCTTTGGGCGTGTTCGCACCTCGGAACTTTCCCTTGCCCGGCTGGACATCTCGATCCCGCCAGATCGCGAGCCCGGTCAGATCACCTGGCCCAAGGAGGGCAAGACACCTGACCCGCGAACAGATTTCGTTACGACAAAGCAAGTGATCTTTGCTGATGGGGCGGCGTTCCGCCAGGATCTGGCTGCCGCCATGCGTTCCGAAGATCGTAACAAGCGCCAAGCGCTGATCTTTGTGCATGGGTTCAACAATACTTTCGCAGAGGGTGCCTATCGGATTGCCCAACTGTCCCATGACCTCGATTTGCCCCGCGTTACGGTTCACTATTCCTGGCCATCGGCGGCAAGGCCGTTGGGCTATGTCCACGATAGAGATTCGGCACTGTATGCGCGGGATGGATTCGAGAAGCTGTTCAATGAGGTTGTGGATGCCGGTGCCGAGCAGGTGATCGTGGTCGGGCACTCGATGGGGTCGCTGCTGCTGGTCGAAGCACTGCGGCAGATGGACATCCGGAACCCGCAAAAACTGCGCCGCCATCTGAAGGGCGTGGTTCTTTTATCGCCAGACATCGACGTGGACGTCTTCAAGTCGCAGGCAGCCACATTCGGCACTCTGCCGCAGCCTTTCATCATCTTTTCGTCGCAGAGAGACCGGGCACTGCGCCTTTCTGCCCTGATCACCGGTGAGCGGGATCGCCTGGGAAACCTGAGCGACCTCCAGCAGGTTGCGGATCTTGAAGTCCGCGTGGTTGATGTAGCTGCCTTCTCGAGTGGATCGGGGCACTTCACCATAGGCGACTCACCCGAGCTTATCGCCCTGCTTGACAAGATCGGATCGGTGCAAGCTGCTTTCGACGCAGACAATGCCGGCCGCGTTGGCTTGCTTCCCGGGGTCGTCCTGACGGCCCGAAATGCAACCGCGATCATCTTGAAGCCCGTCGAAGTGTTGAGCGACGAACTGGAAGAGTGATCGTCAGCGCGGCTTGCGAAGATAGACGTAAATCGCGCCGCCGCCGCCGTGCCGCAGATGCGCCTCGGCCACCTGCAGAACGGCGGCTACAAGCGGCGGCTGGCCCAGCCAGATCGGCACCTGATGTCGCAACGCGCCCTGGCGCTGCGGGATCGGGCCATCATCCGCACCACGCCGTCCCTTGCCGGTGATCACAAGCACCAGACGAAGCGCTTGCGACTGAGCATTCAGAACGAAGCGGACAAGTTCTGGATGCGCCTCGGCAAGCGTCATGCCATGAAGATCAATCCGCGCCTCTGGCGTCAGCTTGCCGCGTGACATGCGCGAGAAAGCCTTGGCATCCATCTTCAGCGGCGCCATCGCGACGCTTGCGGTCAGGCCGACCGGTACATCCTGCCTTGGGTTGTGGTGTCTCGCTTCACCTATCCGAAAGGGTTCAATTGGCTTGGCTGAAGGTTCCGGCCGACCCGCCGGAAGCACGGGAGGAAGGTCGAACGATGGGATCCGAGGCGTCTCGGGGTGAAGTCGCTGGGCAGTGCGAGCAACACTTTGCCACAACTCCTCTTCCTCTGGCCGCAGCGTGCGTCGGTGTCGAGACATGGGTCAGCCTTCCGGCAGCATCGCATAGGCGCGCTCAATCGGCAGCAACACGATCATCCGGCCACCATCCTTGATCTGTCCAGCAATGCGACCTGCTTCGGCCCCCGTGCCATAGAACACGTCCGCACGTTGTGCACCCTTGATCGCACCGCCCGTATCTTGCGCAATCATCAGTCGACGCAGGGGGGCCGCGCCCTCCTTCTCGATCCAGACAGGCGCGCCAAGAGGAACAAAGGCTGGATCAATCGCGATCGAGCGCATTGGCGTGATAGACCGGCCCATGGCGCCAATCGGACCGGCACCGGGCGACAGATCGGTAATCTTGCGAAAGAAGACGAACGATGGATTGTGGTTCAGCAGCTCTCGCCCCGCCGCAGGATTGCGTCGCACCCAGTCCTGGATTGTCTGGGCCGAAGCCTCACTGGCCGCAAGCGTTCCTCGCCGGATCAGCTCCTGCCCGATCGAGCGATAGGGCTGATTGTTCTTTCCCGCGTATCCCACCCGGATCACATGCCCATCGGGCATCCGGATCCGACCCGAACCCTGGATCTGCAGGAAATAGACCTGAACCGGATCCTCCAGCCACGCCAGTTCAAGGCCACGCCCCTGCAATCTGCCGGTCGTTTCAATTTCAGCGCGCGAGTACCAGGTGCCGTCGGCCGCAACTTCGGGCGGCTTGCGGTAAAGCGGATAGGCAAAACGCGGCGTCCGAACTGGAGATCCAAGAAGTTCTGGCTCGTAATACCCGGTGAACAGTGCGGGTTCCGATCCGATCCGGACCGGCCGAAAGAACAACTCGAAAAAACTCCGTGCAGCCTCTGGCGGCGTGTCGCGCGCCAGTCGGCAGACCGGGGTCCAGTCTGCCTGCTCGAGCAGATCGCAGGTCTGCACAAACACCGACAGCGCCGACGCATGATCATCAGCCGCCCAGCCATCAAGTTCTGCAAATGTCATCACCTGAGCCTGCCCCGGCGCTACCCCCGCCAACATCATCAAGGCAGCGAAGGCGATGCGACGCAACACGGGCTGCATCAGGCCGGCGTCATTCGCCGGTGGCGACAAGCTGCCAGTTCGGGTCATCGACCCCCATCCGGCGTGCGAACGTCCAGACATCGCGTTGTCGCTTGATCGCGGTCGGGCTGCCCTCCACCACTTCGCCTGCCTTGTTGCGAACAACCGATGTCAGCTCTCCGACAAACCGGACGGTGATTTCGCCCTCGCGGGATTTCTGGTCAAACGTCGCATCTTGCAGGGCAAGCTCGCGCAACCCAACGAAATGCGACTCGATCGAAAGGCCCTCACGCTCGCGCGCCTCGACCACCTCGGCAAACGAGGCGTTCACATCGTCCGAAAGGAAGGGGCGGATGGCGCCGAGATCCCCCTTTTCAAAGGCCATGACTATCATTTCATAGGCGCCGCGCGCGCCGGTCAGAAAGTCGCTTACCGAGAATGAGGGCTCTGCCGCCTTCATCGCCGCAAGCGCCTTGGCAGCCGGGCTGCCATCTGGCACATGGTCCACGATATCTCGATCTGGCCCGCCTTCGATAACCTCGAACTCGCGCTTGGTCGGACGCGCACGCGCGTCCTCGATCGGTGTCGGGGGTTTTTCGAACCCTTCGCGCGTGCCAAGCACGGAGCGCAACTTGAGGATCAAGAAAATTGCGACCCCAGCAAGAACCAGAAGTTGAATCACGGAAGAACTCATCTTGACCTCGGATTGGACGGCCGTCGGACTGTTCACCCGCCGCCTCGGGCCTTATGTAGGTCAGGGTTGGTCGCAAGTCTACCGCTGCGCCTGAAAGTGAGGGGATGAGATGTGGCTTTTCGTCTTGATCGTTGGCCTGCCTCTGGCCGAGATCTCGCTTTTCGTAACACTGGGGGCCTGGCTCGGGCTGTGGCTGACGCTTGGCGTCGTGATCGGAACGACGATCCTGGGGATCTGGTTGATCAGGCGCCAGGGTGAACGGGCGCAGACCGATCTGCGCGCGGCCATGATGGCGCGTCAAAACCCGGCACCCGCTCTTGCGTCGGATGCATTGAATGTTGTGGCAGGTCTGCTGCTGATCCTGCCGGGATTTCTGACCGACACGCTGGGTGCGCTGTTGCTGTTGCCGCCAGTTCAACGATGGGTCGTCGCGCGCCTCGCGCTTCGGGCCCACGCAGTTGTCCAAAGCCAGGTGCGCACGCAGGCCTGGGGCGCCGCCACATCAGCAACCATGTCAACGCGCCGCGACCAGGATGTGATTGACGGCACCTGGGAAGAACTGCCCCCAGACGAAAACACGCCTCGATCCGGCTGGACGCGGCATTGAGCGGGCGGGTCCGACCTGCTAAGGACAATGCAACACAGGAACAAAGCACGGAGACCCCGATGACCGAAGCAAATGGCAACGCCGCCCCGGAGGCGCCCCCACAGGTCCGGATGCAGGTTCTCGCCCAATACATCCGCGACCTTTCATTCGAGAATGCGGTTGCGCAGAAGGGTTTGCAAGCAGGAGAGGTTCAGCCAGACGTTCAGGTTCAGGTCAGCCTTGATGCGCGAAAGCGTCCCGTGGATCACCAGTATGAGGTGATCACGAAGTTCAAGGTTACGTCAAAGAACAAGGCGAACGGTGAAGTTCTGTTCCTGCTCGAACTGGACTATGGCGGCATCTTTGTTGTGGAGGGCGTTGGAGGCGAACAGCTTCATCCGTTTCTGCTGATCGAGTGCCCCCGGCTTTTGTTCCCCTTCGTACGGCGGATCATCTCGGACGTGACGCGCGATGGCGGTTTCCCGGCGTTGAACGTGGATACCGTTGATTTCCTTGCGCTTTATCGCCAGGAACTTGCCCGCCGCGCCGAGGCCCAGAAAGCCCCGCAATCCGTATCCTGAGTCTTTAGACGCGGCGTTTGTTCCACAGCGCACTATCGCCCATTGCGGCGATAAGGGCGGCGTGCGCTGTGGCCTCTGCGTCGGTCAATCGCGCCGAAAGAGGGGTATGGCGCGGCTTCGGCCGCCAGTCGCTCGTCGGCACGTGACCCGCGCCGGGACGGGGCGAAGCAGCTGCCAGAACCAGATCCGGCTGTCGCCCTCCGATAAGCTCCAGATACACTTCCGCCAGAATCTCGCTGTCGAGCAACGCTCCGTGCTTCTCGCGCGCCGAATTGTCGACTCCGAACCGCCGACAGAGGGCATCGAGCGAGGCCGGCGCACCGGGAAACTTCTGCCGCGCGATCATCAAGGTGTCGAGCGCCCGATCGTTTGGCAAGGGTGTCAAACCCGCCGACGACAACTCTGCATTCAGAAACTTCATGTCGAACGCCGCGTTGTGGATCACGAGGCGCGCATCCGAGACGAACTCCAGAAATGCCCGGCCAATCATCCGGAACACAGGCTTGTCGCGCAAGAAGTCGTCGCCCAGTCCGTGAACGTCAAAAGCCTCTTTTGGCATGGGGCGTTCTGGATTGATGTATTGATGATAGGTCCGCCCGGTCGGCATGTGGTTGACAAGTTCGATCGCACCGATCTCGACGATCCGGTGGCCCTCGGAAGGCTCAAAACCCGTCGTTTCCGTATCAAGGACGATCTCACGCATGCTTGAGGCTCCGAATGTAGTCCACGAGGGCGCGCACGCAGGCCTCGACCGCTTCGAGGCCAAGCGTTTCGATGATATGTGTGGCGCGGGCACGCTTGTCACGATCTGGCAGTTGATTGGCAAGTATCGTCTCGAAATGTGCTTCGGTCATCCCCGGTCGAGCCATCACTCTCTGGCGTTGAACGTCTGCCGGGGCTGTCACGACAAGGGTGGCGTCGAGGCTGGACTCGGCCCCTGTCTCGAACAGCAGGGGTATGTCGAGCAAGACAATGTCGGCGTGACTGATTTCAATGAACCGGAGCCTGTCAGCAGCGACAAGTGGGTGAACGACCGCTTCGATCTGCCTCAGTGCCGAGGGATCATGGCTTATCCAGGATTTCAGTGCCTCTCGGTCAATGGCGTCGTCGCGACGCGCCTGCGGATGAAGCCTGGCGAGAGCATCCACTGCGGCGCCATCCGGAGCATAGAGGCGCCGCACAGCGGTATCGGCATCCCAAACCGGAACCCCTGCCTGGGAAAAGAACCCGGCGGTGGTCGACTTGCCCATGCCGATCGATCCCGTAAGGCCAAGGCGAAAGGCGGTCATGCGGACATCACGGCGTCCCGTGTCGCCGCATCCACCTCTGGTCGCGTGCCAAACCAACGCTCGAACCCCGGCGCGGCCTGATGCAACAACATCCCCAAGCCATCCACGACGGTACAGCCCGCTTCCTCGGCCTCAATCAGCAAGCCGGTCTTCAGCGGCGTGTAGACAAGATCGTTCACGACAGCGCGCGGATTAAGGGCATCCAGCGGCACCTTGAAGTCTGGCTTACCCGTCATCCCCAGCGCCGTAGTGTTCACCACGGTCGCGGCATCGTCCAGCAGATTGCCCGCTTGCACCCAGTCATGGACATGAACCTTGGCGCCGAAATCCGACCGGAGCGCATCTGCCCGGGCGCGCGTCCGATTGGCGATCCTGATCTCGGGTGCGCCGACCTCGATCAAGGCCGCAACAACGGCGCGCGCGGCGCCGCCAGCCCCAAACACGACAGCTGGGCCGGCTGCGGGATTCCAGTGCGGGGCCTCCTGGCGGAGGTTGGCAATAAAGCCCGAGCCATCTGTGTTATCCGCAAAAACCTTGCCGTCTTTTCGAAAGATCAGTGTGTTCGCCGCGCCGATCAAGGCGGCACGATCAGTCACGATATCAGCTAGGCCGAGCACCGTTTCCTTGTGGGGTATCGTCACGTTGAGGCCGACAAAGCCCAGTTTCGGAAGCGTGGCAAGCGCCTCCCTCAGATCCGATTGCAGAATGTCCATCGGAATGTAGTGGCCTCTCAGCCCGTAGCGTTTCAGCCAGTAACCGTGCAGGGCAGGAGATCGGCTGTGCGATACAGGAGACCCGATGACACCGGCAAGAGGGATCCGGGCGGGGTCAGTCATGATGGAATGAAGCCGCGCTGCGACAGATAGTCGATCAACGGAAGAAGCGGCAGGCCAAGCAGGGTGAAATGATCCCCTTCGATCCGGGAAAACAAACGTACGCCTTCCTCTTCGATCTTGTAGCCACCAACACTTTCGCGAATGCTTTCCCAGTTTCGCGCAAGATAGCCATCCGCGTAGGAATCAGAGAACACCCGCATGGTCAACCGAACCTCCCCCACATGCCGCCAGACCGGTTTTGCGTCGTGATATAGCACGATCGCCGAATGAAGGAGGTGCGTTCCACCGCGAAGCGCGATCAACTGTGCCCGCGCTGCATCACGCGAGCCAGGCTTTCCCCAGGCTCGCCCTTGAAACTCCAGCACCTGATCGCAGCCGATCACGCACGCGCCGGGGTGCCGGTCTGCAATCTTCCGCGCCTTCATCTCGGCAAGCGCGTCAGCAATCTCGCGGGGCGAGGTTTTCTCGGCTTCGAGCGCCGCACGAATCGCATCTTCATCCAGCCGCGCCGGGTGTTGTGCAACATCAATGCCAGCCGCTTGCAGCATCTGGCCGCGCGTCGGCGAGGCGGAAGCAAGGATCAAGAGGGGTGCCATGGCTTTCCGGATAGTGATGTGGACAATCCTGATATGTTCCATGGGCAGAGACAAGCCGAGACCGTGGGAACGCGGACAACGCCCGGGTCATTGTCGGGCTTGCGCCGGGTTGTGGCAACTTGTCCACTTGGGGACACTGCAGAGCGGCAGCTGTTCGGAACAATCATTCATAAAAACCATGGTCATTCTATCCACAGGTTTCAAGCCACTTTCTCTTCCTATTAACTATCTGATTATATTTACGTTTTTATCAAACAGGGCTTCGGTCCTATGTTCTCTCATCCGGTTTTCCACAAGGCCGTTCGTGTGGATACATACCGGCATAACTCTCACAATACCCTTCTCCCCAGCCCCTACAGCATCATTTCCTTATAAAGTCTTTTCAGATTAAGAAGAGGTGACCCACCCTAGAGGCGATGGAATGAGTGATCTCCTTGCGACGATGTATCCGTGGACCAAGGCGGTACATGTGATGGCCGTGATTGCTTGGATGGCCGGTCTGTTCTATCTTCCTCGGCTGTTTGTCTATCACGCGGAAGAGGCAGGGGCCGCAGCGTCGACGGATCAGTTGTTTCAGAAGATGGAGCACAAGTTGTACCGCGTGATCATGGGTCCAGCGATGATCACGACATGGCTCTTTGGATTGGCATTGGTGTTCACACCCGGGATCGTCGATTGGGCTGCGGTCTGGCCCTGGACAAAGGGTGGCGCCCTAGTGGCGATGACGTGGTTCCACTACTGGCTTGGCCAACGCGGAAAGGATTTTGCGCTTGGGCGCAACTCGCTGATCGGTAGACAGTACCGGATAATGAACGAGGTGCCGACGTTGCTGATGATCGTCATCGTGTTGTCCGTGATCGTCAAGTTCTGATCCGTTGACTTCAACCGTCTTGATGCGTAGACGAACATTGCAGGGCTGTCCGGCCTAGGCATTTCCCGAATCATAAGTGTCCTTCGCCCAGCAGGGTATGGATCATCTGCGCGAGCCCTATAGATGAACAAAGAACGTTTGAACTTGTCCGACCTGAAAGCCAAGACGCCAGCCGATCTGCTGGCGATGGCAGACGAGTGGGAAATCGAGAACGCGCCATCCATGCGCAAGGGCGAGATGATGTTCTCGATCTTGAAGGAACATGCGGAAGAAGGCTGGGAAATTGGCGGCGACGGTGTGCTCGAGGTGCTTCAGGACGGGTTCGGTTTTCTGAGATCTAAAGAAGCAAACTATCTGCCCGGACCAGATGATATCTATGTCTCGCCGGAAATTCTGCGTCAGTTCTCGCTGCGTACAGGCGATACGATCGAGGGTGTGATTCAGGCGCCACGCGAGAATGAGCGCTATTTCTGTATGACGAAGGTTACGCGGATCAACTTCGACAATCCGGAAAAAGCCCGCCACAAGGTTCATTTCGACAACCTTACGCCGCTCTACCCGGATGAACGCCTGAAGATGGAGGTGGAGGATCCGACGATCCGCGATCGCTCTGCACGGATCATTGATCTGGTCGCGCCGATCGGCAAGGGGCAACGCGGCCTGATCGTTGCGCCTCCGCGTACAGGCAAGACGGTCTTGCTGCAGAACATCGCCCATTCGATCGCGACGAACCACCCCGAGTGCTATCTGATCGTGCTTCTGATCGACGAGCGGCCGGAAGAAGTCACCGACATGCAGCGCTCGGTCAAGGGCGACATTTACATCGGGTTGAATGCCTAACCGATTGATGTCATGGTGGTCGGGTGTTTCGTATTTGGCAATCGTGACGGCCAAGCCTGAACCATCTGAAAGATTGAACAAAGACTGAATCAAGCCTTTGCCAAAG
>JBGSQL010000045.1:0-8814 GCA_041738105.1 Rhodobacter sp.
CTTGCCGCTAATGAGACCAAGGCGCGTGCGTAACCCCATCAAGGCCACGGCCCGCGAGCCGATCAACAGGCCGGATACATATGAGCGATTTCCGAGGTCGTGCCAGATTCTCAATTGCGAACAGCAGCCGACACATACATATGGGCCGCGAACGTCAGCATGGCAACGCCAGACGCAGCTGACATCCTGACCAAGGGTGAGCTGGTGGATCCCTGCCTTGACCGACAGGATTTCCCGCTACACGCTCATCCGATCACTCGGGCGCCCGTTGAAAGGAGTCACCATGGTAACCGTCCTGCAAGTCGATTTCCCCTTCGATGGTCCTTGGGGCACTGAGATGGCTAAAGCGATGAACGGCCTTGCACAGGACATCGCGTCAGAGCCGGGGCTGATCTGGAAGATCTGGACCGAGAACGCCGCCACTGGCATGTCGGGCGGGATCTACCTGTTCACCACGCCTGAAGCAGCTCAGGCCTATGCTGAAAAACATCTGGCTCGGCTGGCGGCTTTCGGCATTACGGGAATCGTGGCGCATCACTTCACCGTCAATGCGCCGCTTTCGGAGATCACGCGGTTCGTCGCGTCGGCCTGACCGAAGGGAAACTGCCGCAATTCTCGCCGCCCTGCTTTCGGCTCTACGACGAGGCCACAGGACATCTGTGCGGTTTCTCGAAATGGTCATTTTGCAATCATGTTTCCGCCCCGCATCGATCGCATCGTCACGCCTGGAAAACGGACGTGGCGTCAAATTCAAAGGGGCGGAAAGAATGCTGGCGAAACCAAAGTTCTTCGACGCCCCCTCTGAGGCGCGCCTTGCGGCGAGAAAGGCGCTGAACGAGGGCCGCGTGATTTGCAGCGTGAACGACGTGTTCACTCGGGTGGACCCTGACGAGGGGAAATGGTTCGGGGTCATTGTCCTTGACACAGATTCCTTGCCAACCTTGCTCCATGCAAGGAGACAACTCCCTGAATTTCGGGTTATCGGCGAACTGCTTCCTTGAAGGGGGCTGGAACTAACAACTGCTTTGCTGCCCGCGGTGGCGCTGCTACCCCTAGAAAAAATTTCTCGCAGGATCCCGCAAGTGGAGGGGGGGGGGGTCTTCGAAGGCCTTAGTGCGGATCCGGGATCGGGGTTATTTCGCGAGTTTTTTGGGAGCCGGGGTTTTCAACGTGACGATGCCTATGGGGGCAGCGCGCACACGTGCCCCCCATGAACGGCCCGGGGGTGGGGGGCTTGCGCCGGATCAACTTCAAGACGCGCCTCCAGACCTAGCATGAACTGGCAAATTTCCGACGCGGAGGTAACATAGACTTCAGCCAAGATCGGTTAACATACTAATATGAAAAGCATATAGCGCATTCTGCGCGATGGTGTATCCGCTTTGATATCCGATATAGGGGATAGCGTGCTGATCAAGGTTGGTGAGCCTATGCGGCGTCCTCGTCCGAGGCGGGCGTGACATTGCGCGGTGCGTTCTCCTTGGGCATAGCCTGCCGCTGCCGGATCAGCATGCTGAGGGTGGCTTGGACGCTCTGCTCGGGTTCCGGTGCCTCAAGCTCGGCCGGTTTGATGGCGACGCGCTGCGCGCCAAGTGGCATGGCCCCGAAGGCGCGCCCCATCACAACATTCAGGATTGGAAGCTGGCGGTCGATGGGGATCACGCCCAGCGGGCCGAAGAGGCCCGACGCCTGCATCAGGTCGAGCATGTGCTTCGCGGCCAAGTCGCCCGCCCTTACGAGGGTTTCCCGGGTCGTATCCGAAAGTTTTGTCTCGACCGGCTTCTGGACAGGGTCGCGAACCGGGACGCTCTCGGTGACCTGAAGCCACAGCTCGGAAGCCTCGGTGGGCAAATCCGGCAACGGCAGCCCCGCCTCGGTGGCGACGCGGCGCACCTCGGCGTAGAGCATCGTCGCCTCGTCACGCCGCCCTGCGGCAAGCGCCTCTGTCAATGCAGCGCTGAGGCGTTTGATGCGGAGGTTGGGGCGGCCAGCCATGAGAAGCGCCCGTATATGGAGTTATACTATAACAATCATACTGGATTTGGTAGTCGAGGTCGAGGGCGATCTCGCGCGCGCGTACGAAGCCGCCCCGTGCCCACGCGTCCTTGCTAAGGCACTGCGCGGCTGATGCAATCGATCCAAACGACGTTGCGATAGTCATGGTCTGCTATTCACCTTGGTCTGGGTGAGCTTGTGAGGACCAGTCTGCATCAACCTCACAAGGGTGGTCTTCGTTCGATCGCGGCGGACCTCGATCAAACCTTCTCGGGCAAGCTGGTCGAGGACACGCCGTCGGTTTGACCGATCCAACAGCCCCGCCCGGGTGTAGAGCCGCCTCGCCAAGCGGAACCAGCCGCCCGGCTCGTCCGGCTGCCAAGTCCTGTAGGCGTAGTGAAGGGCGAGGAGGAGGCGCTCTGGGGGTCGGAACCCCGACCAGCACTCCTGAGGCACGGCCGCGTATTCAACACGACTGGACGTGGTGAGGCCCAGCTCCTCTGGGGTCACTTTCTCGATGCACAGATATTCATCCGGTACGCCAGGGTGGGAGTAGTCTATCTGGCCGTCTTCCTGACGCCAAGGTTCGCGCTTCATAGCGACGACCCCGGCCTCACTGGCGGGGTCTCAGTTATGCAACCTACGTATAAACCTATAAAGAAAGGGCCGTTGTGGTCAGGTTGACCACAGTTTGTGGTCAGGTTGACCACAGTGCTGTGGGTTACCCGACCACAGTCGCGGGGGGCGGACCGAGGTCCAGACTCAGCCTTCACTTCAAGTCTCCTTCGGGGGGATTGGGTGCTCAGGGAGCCCCACGGCGCGCATCACGGTGTTCCACATTCCAACCCCCCGCTTCATGTCCATGAACCGGTCCGGGGCGATGACGACGGAGGCATCAACGCGGCAAGCCTCGCCGCGAAAGAGGTCGCGACAGGCCTGTTCCATGATCGCCCGGGCGGCGGCGATATCCACCTCCAACCGGTCGTTCGGGCTCGCGATCAGGATGGCGTCATGGATCGGCGCGCAGATCTTGATCCCGGCATTCATCAGGCGAACGCAGGACAGGCGGAGGGCGTCGGCACCAGCGCTCTGCATCGGCCAGTTCAGGATGGATCGGGGGTTGGCCTCGGTACCGATGCCTTGCCTGAATTGCCATCCGAGGGGCGTCGAAATCTGGCCCCCCGCCAGTACGTTCTCAACGTTCAGCTCGGACCACGTCCAAAAGGTCCGATAGGTCTCATGGTGGAGTTGCAGAAGCTCGCGGGCCTCAGCGAGCAACAATCCCGCGCGTTGGGCCATACCAATTGCTGACATGCCATACTGCACCCCCAGGACAATCGCCTTGCACCGGTTGCGCACAGCTTCATGTGTCGTCTTCGTGGCATCCGGGGGGGCAAGCCGAGCGTCCTTGGCAAACTGAAGATAGGGGTCGCCCGAGTGATAGGCGGCGAGCATCTTCTGATCGCCGGACAACGCTGCTGCGATAAGAAATTCCTGTGAGGCGAAATCGAGATACGCAACAGCTGTGCCGGCCTCCGGCTTGATGAACCCCCGTACCCACGTAGCAGCGCCAAATATCGCCTTCGAGTTGCTCGGTTGGTTGCGGCCGGTCTTAGAGCGGAAAGGGCTGAGAAGCGTCCGGTTGCGTCCGTCGGCGCCGACGGCGAGCGAATTCAGCCGCAGTTCACCCAGCGAGTGGCGCAACTCTCGCAACGGTGAAACTTGCGGGTAGGCCTTGGCCATTGAGCGGAAGGTGTCGTCGTCGAGAGCCAAACCGCCCGTATCGAGGCGGGGCCAGGGAATGCCCGCTTGAGCGAGGTAATCGGCAAAGCGGTCGGCCTTGAACGTGCGGCCATCGTATACCCCATAGCTGCTGTCCACATCAGCGATCATAGCGTCCTGAATGTCTGACCACTTGGACCGGACGACGCCGAGCGTCAACGTGTCGATGGGGACCCCGTTGTGCTCCATCGTGGCAACCGCGCCCATGTAGCGTCCGCGCCAGATTGCGTGCCCAAGACGCTGGCTGGTCGCTGTCACCTGGGGGGCCATGGCATTAAGCAGAGGGCGCAGCAATTCGACGTCCGAGGCGCAGTAGTCGAGAATCGATTGACGCTCGCTCTCATTCCACGGACCGCCGCCCATGATCAGCTCCCGCATCGTCTCCTTCTCGGTGGCCTCGATCGTGTCGATCCCGAGACGTTGAGCGGCACCGATAAGACTGTTCCCGTGCAGGTTCCTCAGCCCGTTTGTAATGACCCGGTGTTCAGCAAACAGATCGAGGATGTTGTAGGGGAGCGGCCAGCCCAATGCACGAAAGCAGGCCAGTTCCGCCGAGGCGAAATACGCGACAAAAAGGCAATCCGGTCCGGTATTGAAGGGAGCGGCAGGCAACGCCCGCAACTCCTCCTCCCACATCCGGATCTGCCTACCGCTCAAGAACTCCTCGGCAACCATACAGACAGGACGCTGCTGTTCACCGTCAGGTGCGACGAACTCGAAGTCGACGAGCCAAACCTCACTGAACTGCTGCTCGAGCATCTGTCATGCCCTGCCGTTGAGCTGGGCCAGAACGGGGTGATCCATGCGGTCAATCAATCGGCCGTCCCCGAAGGCGATCCTCAGCATCGCTTCGAGCGACATGCTCGGCCAGACCGGCTCGGCGATGTGCGTCGTGGTGAAAACATCGTACCGCCCAGCAGCTTGGTTGGCCTGCATCCGAACCCATTTGGTCTGCGCGATCTCCGCCGCCTGCCGTGCCGTAGTTCCCCAAGGGGTGTCGCGCTTGCCCAGCACGTCGTCGACCTGCGACACCGGCCACAGGTACAGGGTGCCGAGGCGGGTGAGAGCGGGCACCAGCTGGACCAGCCTGGTCTCGCCGGGGATGGACGACCAGATGGGCCGGGTCACGAGGTAGGTCTCGCGCTCGGCCTCCAGTTTGATGATCCTCGCCGTCAGCCGGTAGGCTGGGTCAGGATGAACACGGAAGAAGTCTTGGCGACCCGGCTTATCGACCGGGATGTGCAGGATAGGCCGCTCAATGCCGAGATCTTCTGCCGAGGTCCCAGCAACCGAGAGGTTGTCGAGGCTGAAGGGGTCTGCTCCTCCACCAACAGGAGTGGGCCCCCCCTCGATGGCATAGGCTTCCTTCAGTTTCGCCGGTGACTCTTCGCTCGGTTTCCTTGCATCGGCAGTCATATCCCTGATCTCCTTCGTTTTAGCGTGTCCGCGCGATGGTCTCGGCGGCTTGGCTGATTGCATTGATGTCGGCGACCGGCACGTTGAGGCGATGCACGACGGCCTGGTCTGCCTTGCGCACGGCTTCGGCGGGATCGTCTCCGCGACGGATCGCCTCGACGGCCTCCCAACGGATGCGACGTGCGGCACCGCGCTTGGGAGAGAGTGAGTAGCTGGGCAACCGACCAGCCCTGATCATCGCCCAAACGGTCACCAAGCTAGTTCCGAGGCGGTGGGCGGCCTCTCGCGGCGTCAGGTCCGGAGAAATCGGAAGGTCCTGTGTGTCGCTCATGTCGACTTCTCCCCTGACGAGGCCCGGGCGGGGCAATTGCCAGGAGATGAGGGTTGGCAGGTCAGGGCGGCACGAGAGGCGCAGAAGAGCACCATCGCACAGCAGCACGAGATCCGCTTAGGATCGGGCTTTGCCACCGCTTGGTCGGTCTGACGCAGTGCTTCGATGTCTTCGACCCGGATACGGCGCGCCTTGCCAATCTGGAAGGACCGCAGGGTGCCCGAGCCGATCAGTTCATAGAGTTTCGTACGGCCGATGCCGAGCCGCCGGGCAGCAGCGGCCGGCGGCAGAGCGTCCTTGTGAACTGGGATGTTCGTCATCGTTCGTCTCCGTGAAAGCTGTGTTCACGGACACCATCGCACGCCCCCTAAGCGAGAAACGAACGACAGGATTATCCTGTCGTGTCGTCGGTTTCGTCGATCGGCTCACCACTGGAAAGCTTCGCCTGCAGTTCTTCCCAGTTTGTCCCGACCGCCTCGAGCGCCTTGTGTCCAGCCGCTCGAAGGCCATCATCAGTGATCAGGCCTTTCGAGTATTTCTCAAAACTGGCGAAGGCAACGCGACCAATGAGGCCTTTGAGATAACTGCGGTTCTCGGCGAGATTCATGGCTGCGCAGGTATCGCGCACAAGGTGGGCGAGGTTGTCGATTTCCCGGTCGTCAACCAGGGAACAGTATCGGATCATGCTGAATCCCAATATCTGTTGCCATGCATCGGCTCTCTCGTGCAGTTTATCTCTGCCGTCGAGCATCTTGCGCGCTCGGATCAGATCAGGCTCTAGCGCCCCCAATCTCTGGAACTCTGCGCCGCGCTCCTCCATGATTGCGAGAAGTTCCCCGATGGAGCCAGCAGGCGGGTCGGGGGCCTCCTCCAGCGGCACTGATCCGAACCCGTCACCGCTCGCCATCATGTCAAGCAGCGACGCACCCGGGGGAGAAGTTCTTCTCCTTGGTGGTCGACCTGACATTGGCGTGCCTCCTACAGAGAACAGATGAGAAGGATCATAATCGATATTGTCGAACTCGTCGAAGCCCGGTTGACGAAGCGGCTGCGGGAACAGGCGGAATTCAATACCGAGATCGACGAATAGCTGGACGCACCCATCCTGTCGCTCTGGGGCGACGAACCTGCTGATGCGCCGGATGCCTCGTCGCAGTCCGACTGTGAAGTGCTGTCCGAGGGGGACGGTCCTCGACGGTGCGGAGTGACAACGGGAACCGAATGTACATCTTCTCCGCCAGGCGGATGATCTCGGGTGGCGTTTTGAAGTACTTGAACGGGGAACGTTTGGTCATCGGGGAAGGGTAGGGCGCTTACCTTCTTCCCTCAACCCAAGTTGTTCTGGCAGGATCCACCGGCGCCCTTTCCGAAGCTTTTCGTCAGGTTGCGTAGTTCCAGCATGAAACATCACCTCTCATCCGCTCTAGGCCTATTGACAAATTTCTTTAGTCAATAAGAATCTTTACTCAAACAACGTTTTGGAGTCCGGATGACCAAGCTGTCCACGATTCAGGCACCCGCAGAGCCGGGCCTGCGCGACCGCCAGAAAGCGCGCAGGCGCGATGAAATCATTGCGGCAGCAAAGGACCTCTTCGCGCGCCAGGGCATCGACGCAACAACGATGGCCGACATCGCGGCGGCGGTCGAAATCTCCACCCCGACGGTGTTCAACTATTTCGGATCAAAGGATGGCATCCTGATCGCGATGATCACCGAAGGCACAATGGCGGCGCGCGAAGAAGACCGGGCGATGCATTGGCGCGAGGGGGTTGACCTTGCCGGGCTGATCACCGGGTTTTTCGTCCGCGTCTCGACCCGGACACTGGAAATCGCGGGCAAGCGCGTCTGGCGCTATGCCGAGGCGGCGGCGATCCGCCACCCGGATGCGGACCTGTCGCGGCAATATGCGGCGGTTTCGGCGGCGCTGGTCGAAGTGGTGGCGGACTTCTTTGCCGAGCTGTCACTACCCACCCGCGCAGGCACCGACTGTGCGCCCGACTGGGCAGCGGCAACCTTTCATGACCTCTGGATGCCCTGCTTCATCCGGCTGATTACGGATGAGGCCGAAACGCTGGCCGATCAAGAGACCGCCCTCCGGTCCCGGTTCGAGCCGCTCGTCGAGCTGATTTTCACTGAGGATTGCGCGGCACATCCCCGCCGGAAGGCCCCAAAATGACCGCTGACCTTGTCATCTTGAACGCATCCGTCCTGACGATGGATGACGCCAACCCACGGGCCGAGGCTGTTGCGGTGCAGGGCAATCGCATCCTTGCCGTGGGCGATGCTGTCAGCATCCGCGCCCTTGCGGGACCGGGTGCGCGTATCATCGATGCGCAGGGCGCCACGCTGCTGCCCGGCTTTGTAGAGTCTCACCTCCACCTTTTTTCCGGCGCCTACGGCCAGACGCTTCTGCAACTGGCCGATGTCCGGGGCTTTGACGCTTTGCAGGCCGCCGTGCGAGCCTTTGCCAAGGCCAAGCCGCAAGAGGGGCTGCTGTTCGGTCAGGGCACCGACTATGAGATCCTTGGCCAAGGCACCCGGCTTGACCGGCATGTGCTGGACAGGATGTGCTCCGACCGGCCGCTGGCGGTCATGGCCTATGACTTCCATACGCTCTTCGCCAACACTGCCGCCCTGACTGCCGCCGGTCTGCTGCACGGCCGTGACCTGCCCGTGGGGAGCGAGGTGGTGATGGGAACCGACGGCCTTGCCACGGGTGAATTGCGCGAGAAGTTCGCCCTGCTCCCGGTGCTGGACCTGCGCACCTCGGGCGGGCGCGAGATGTTGGGGATGTCGGGGATCGAACCGCCGGTTTCCCCCACCCCCTCAGAATGGCGCGAGGATGTGGATGTCCTGAAGGCGGGCCTGCGGTTCTGTGCGTCCAAGGGCATCACCTCGATGCACAACATGGACGGCAACCGGCACCTGCTGGAACTGCTCCGCACGGTCGAGCAAGAAGGCGACTTGATCGCCCGCGTCTCGGTTCCCTTCCACTACACCCGCGAAATGCCACTGTCGGAACTGGACCGCGCCAGCGCCATGGCTGCCGACTTTACCGGCGAAAAGCTGACCAGCAACCGGGTCAAGATCTTCATCGACGGGGTGATCGAAAGCGGCACGGCGGCGATGCTGGATACCTATGCCGACCGCCCCGGCCACAAGGGAGAGCCGATCTTCGATGCCGCCAGCTTTGCCGAAGCGGCGGTCGAGATTGACTGGCGCGGCATGCAGATCACCGTTCACGCCATTGGCGATGCCGCTGTGCGCATCGCGCTTGATGGATATCAGGC
>JBGSQL010000378.1:0-2385 GCA_041738105.1 Rhodobacter sp.
AGACGCGCCAGCAGCGGCGCCCCGATCCGCCGCCGGTTGTGCTCGATCAGGTTCAGATACGAGGCCGAGATCCCGGCCGCCCGCGCCACCTCGGCCTGCCGCTGGCCCAGCAAAAGCCGGCGCTCCCGAACCCGCGATCCCGCCAGCGCCATCATCGGCATAGCGCAGCCCCCCTCGATTGCACCTCAGCTTACAGCGCGGCGCGCCCATCACAAGCCCACGCGCTAAAGCGCCGATTGGCGGGTGCGCCCCTCCATCAGTCGCCCCCCCGCCGCGCGCCGCCCCCGCCTTGCCTCTCCCCAGCCCGGCAACCGCAGGCAAACCGCCCAAGCCCCCGCGCCCGCCACAAATCCTTCCCCCCCTGCACAGGCAACGCCACGCCCCCGCAATCTCCCCTGCTTCCAGCTTCTTCCGTTCAGAAATATCCTCGGGGAAGGGGTCCGGGGAGGGGGTGGAAAACCCCCTCCCCGGCGCTCTCGGCAAGACCAACGCCCGTAAAAAAGGGGCGTGCCCGATCGGACACGCCCCCTGCGGTCACCCGCACGTCGGTTATTGCCGCGCCGTTATTGCAGCGCCGTCATTGCAGCGCCGCTATTGCAACGCCTTGTCGGTGATCACGCTCGTCCAGGCACCTTCGGGCGCCTTCGAGATCACCGGGTCCGACCCGCCTGCCAGCAGGATCTTCACCGTCCGCTCGGCATCCGCCGGGTCGAGCGCGCCATTGGATCCGGCGGTCAGCTTGGCCACCTCGCCCATCATCCGCTTCTGGTGGTTTTCGGTCTGCGCGCCGGTCTCGTCATTGTCGAGCACGATCATCGCTGCCTCGTCGGGATTGGCCTCGGCGTATTTCCAGCCCTTCATCGAGGCTCGCACGAACCGCACCATCCTGTCCTCAAAGGCCGGATCCGACAGCTTGTCCTCCAGCACGTAAAGCCCGTCCTCCAGCGTCGCCACGCCCTCGTCCTCATACTTGAAGGTGACAAGTTGCTCGGGCGTGATCCCGGCATCGATCACCTGCCAGTACTCGTTGTAGGTCATGGTCGAGATGCAGGCCGCCTGTTTTTGCAACAGCGGGTCCACGTTGAAGCCCTGCTTCAGCACCGTCACGCCACCGGCCGAGCCATCGGTCGGGATGCCCAGCGTCGCCATCCAGGACAGGAACGGATACTCGTTGCCAAAGAACCACACGCCCAGCGTCTTGCCGGGGAAATCGGCCGGGCTCGCCACGCCGCTCTCCTTCAGGCAGGTCAGCATCATGCCCGACGATTTGAACGGCTGCGCGATATTGACCAGCGCCAACCCCTTCTCGCGCGCGGCCAGCGCCGAGGGCATCCAGTCGATCACCACATCCGCGCCACCGCCCGCGACGACCTGCGTCGGCGCGATATCCGGCCCCCCCGGCTTGATCGTGACGTTCAGCCCTTCTTCCTCGTAAAAGCCCTTCGCCTGCGCCACGTAATAGCCCGCGAACTGCGCCTGCGTGACCCATTTCAGTTGCAGCGTCACATCGTCCGCCGCCTGCGCGCCCCCGGCGGTAAAAGCCGCGAACAGCGCGCCCGTCAAGATCTTCTTCATCCAGTCACCCTCCATGTTGCAGGCCGTTTCCCACGGCCCTTGATTAAGTCCTCTGTGACGGATGCCAGAACGTCACCCGCCGCTCGATCAGCGCAATGGCCCCATAGAAGGCCGATCCCGCCAAGGCCGCAACCGCAATTTCGGCCCAGACCATGTCCAAGGCCAGCCGCCCCACCTCGGTCGAGATGCGAAACCCCATGCCCCGTGTCGGACTGCCGAAAAACTCGGCAACAATCGCCCCGATCAGCGCCAGCGTCGACGCGATCTTCAGCCCGTTGAAGACAAAGGGCATCGCCGCCGGCAGCCGCAGCTTCCACAACCCCTGCCAATAGCTTGCCCCCCAGGTCGCCATCAGGTCGCGCTGCATCGCCTCGCTCGCGCCCAACCCCGCGACCGTGTTCACCAGCACCGGAAAGAACACCATCACCACCACCACCGCCGCCTTCGAGTGCCAGTCAAAGCCGAACCACATCACCAGGATCGGCGCGATCCCGATGATCGGCAACGCCGCCACGAAATTGCCCACCGGCAGCAAGCCGCGCTGCAAAAAGGGCGAGCGGTCGATCACGATCGCCACCAGCACCGCAGCCGCGCAGCCGATCAGATAGCCACTCAGCGCCCCCTTCACGAAGGTCTGCACGAAATCTCCCCACAGCACCGCCGGATTGCCCGCAAGCGCCGCCGCGATCGCGCTCGGCGGTGGCAGGATCACCGCCGGCACCTGCAAGCCGCGCACCAGCCCCTCCCAGACGACCAGGATCGTCAGCCCGAACAGTGCGGGCACCACCAGCCGGCCCGCCCGATACGCCG
>JBGSQL010000001.1:0-25736 GCA_041738105.1 Rhodobacter sp.
CCGCACGCCGGTCGAGGCCGCCCGCGCAACGCTCGACCGCCTGCACGGCGCCTTCGCGCTGCTGTTCCTGTTCGAGGGCGAGGATGACCTGATGATCGCCGCGCGCAAGGGCTCGCCCCTCGCCATCGGTCACGGCACGGGCGAGATGTTCGTGGGCTCCGACGCCATCGCCCTTGCCCCGATGACCGATCGCATCACCTATCTCGAGGAAGGCGACTGGGCCGTTGTCACCCGCGCCGGCGCGACCATCTACGATGCCGCCGGCCGCCCCGCGAACCGCCCCGTCACGACGATCCAGATTGATGCGACCCGCATCGAAAAGGCCGGCTACAAGCACTTCATGACCAAGGAGATCGCCGAGCAGCCCGTCGTGCTGGCCGATGCCTTGCGCCATTACCTCAGCGCCGACGGCACCGCGCTGAACCTGCCACAGGTCGATTTCACCGGCGTCGATCGCCTGACGCTGGTCGCCTGCGGTACCGCGTCCTACGCGTGCCACGTCGCGAAATACTGGTTCGAGCAACTCGCGGGACTGCCTGTCGAGGTCGATGTGGCCTCCGAGTTCCGCTACCGCGCGCCGCCGCTCTCGCCCACCTCCTGGGCGCTTTTCGTCAGTCAGTCGGGTGAAACCGCCGACACGCTGGCCGCGCTGCGTTTTTGCCGCGACAAGGTTGCCCGCATCCTCAGCGTGGTAAACGTGCCCACCTCGTCGATCGCGCGCGAAAGCGATCTCGCGCTGCCGATCCTCGCCGGGATCGAGGTCGGCGTGGCCTCGACCAAGGCTTTCACCTGCCAGCTTCTGGTGCTGGCACTCCTGGCACTCAAGGCGGCGCAGGATCGCCACACGCTGCCGCCCGAGACACTGGTGCAGCACCTTGAAACGCTGCGGCTGTTGCCCGGCCTGATGAACCACGCCCTCGGCCTCGCCCGCGACGTGGCACAGATCGCAGAAGAGCTGGCCGAGGCGCAGGATATCCTCTTTCTGGGGCGCGGCGCGATGTACCCCCTAGCCCTGGAAGGGGCCCTGAAGCTCAAGGAAATCAGCTACATCCACGCCGAAGGCTATGCATCGGGCGAACTCAAGCACGGACCCATCGCGCTGATCGACGCGCGCGTGCCGGTCATCGTCATGGCGCCACGCGATCCGCTGTTCGACAAGACCGTGTCGAACATGCAAGAGGTGATGGCACGCCACGGCAAGGTGCTGCTGATCTCGGACGCACAGGGCATCGCCGAGGCCGGCTCTGGCGTCTGGCGCAGCCTGACCCTGCCCGAAGTCGATCCCACCTTCGCGCCGATCCTCTACGCGATCCCGGCCCAGCTTCTCGCCTATCACACCGCCATCGCCAAAGGCACCGATGTGGACCAGCCGCGAAACCTCGCAAAATCCGTGACGGTGGAATGATCCCGCGCCCCGCCAGACACGCGCCCGTCGCGCCTCCGGGCGCACCCTGTGGCGCCGCGCCCCACTTTCTCACACCCCCGTCTCGCCCCTCCGGGCGCCCCAAGCCACGAAAGGCCCTGTGATGGGAAAATGCACTGACGCGTTGACCGAAGACCAGATCGCCTTCATCGCCGATCAGCACCTCTATTTCGTCGCCACCGCCGCCCGTGACGGCCGGGTGAACCTGTCGCCCAAAGGGATGGAGTCGCTGCGCATTCTGGCGCCGGGCCGGATCCTCTGGCTGAACCTCACCGGATCGGGCAACGAAACGGCCGCGCATCTGGCCTGCGATCCGCGCATCACGCTGATGTGGTGCAGCGTCACCACGCGGCCGCTCATCCTGCGCACCTATGGCACCGCCCGCGCCATCCATCACGGCGATCCCGACTGGCCCGAGTTGCAGGCGCATCTGCCCGATCAACCGGGCGCACGCCAGATCATCGACGTGGCGATCGACCTCGTGCAGGCATCCTGCGGCTTTGCCGTGCCGTTCATGGGCTATCGGGCCGAGCGTCCGGTGCTGCGCGATTGGGCTGCCGCCAAGGGCGAGGACGGCTTGCGCGACTACTGGGCCGAACGCAATGCGACCTCGCTCGATGGCCGCCCGACCGGCATCGGGGCGAACCTTCAGCCATGACCGGGCCTGTCCCCGCAGACCAGGCGCTTGCCCAACTCGTGGCTCTGGCGGATGCCGACCGCGCGGCGGCGGCGCAGGCTTATCACAAGGCCCCCCGGCGCTATCTCGGCGTGCCGGTGCCCCAGATCGAAGCGCTGGTGGCGGACTGGCGGGCAAGGCTTGGGCTCGACGATCGGCTGGCCCTAGCCGCCGCGCTCTGGGACAGCGACATCCACGAGGCGCGCGTCGCGGCCGCAAAACTGCTGACCCAGGCCCGGATTCGCCCCGATGCCGAGGCCTGGGCGCTGATCTGCCACTGGGCCGAAGGCTTCGATGCCTGGGCCATTGCCGATCATGCCACCATCGCGGGACAGAAACGCGTCGTGGCCGATCCCTCCCGGCTCGACACCGTCGCCACCTGGACCCTGCATCCGAACATGTGGACCCGGCGCGCGGCCCTGGTGATCACCCTGCCCTGGGCCAAGAAAGCGCATCCAAAACCCGAAGACCTGGCGATCCGCGAACGTGTCCTTGGCTGGGCCGAGGGCTACATCGCCGATCGCAACTGGTTCATCCAGAAAGCGGTCGCCTGGTGGCTGCGGGATCTCTCGCGCCATGACCCCGAACGCACCCGTGCCTTTCTCGCAGCGCACGGCGCGGGCCTGAAATCCTTCGCCCGCAAAGAGGCCGCGCGCCACCTTGACCCTGCCAAAAGCTGAAGATTCCCCTAACAAAAAACGGGAACTGTATTGTTACCAATTGCTTGGCAAACGTTACACCTGTGCGACATCTGCCAGACTCTTCCCTCGCCCCTGATCCCCACCTGCAAGGAAACCCTTGCTCCGAACCGGCCCAATCCGTAACCTTGTCCCATGTCCGTACCCCTCATAGATCCCTTCGCCCGCGCCATCACCTACCTGCGCGTCTCGGTCACCGACCGCTGCGATTTCCGCTGCGTCTACTGCATGTCCGAAAACATGACCTTCCTTCCCAAGGCGGAATTGCTGACGCTAGAAGAACTGGATCGCCTCTGCTCGACCTTCATCCGGATGGGCGTCCAGAAGCTGCGCATCACCGGCGGCGAACCCCTCGTCCGCAAAGGCATCCTGACCTTCTTCCAGGCGATGGCGCGCCACCTCGACACCGGCGCGCTGCAAGAGCTGACCCTGACCACCAACGGCTCGCAACTGCGCCGCTACGCCGCCGATCTTGCCGCGCTCGGGGTGAAACGGATCAACGTCTCGCTCGACACGCTCGACGCGGAAAAGTTTGCCCGGATCACCCGCTGGGGCCGACTCCCCCAGGTTCTCGACGGCATCGCCGCCGCAACCGCGGCCGGCCTCAAGGTCAAGATCAACGCTGTCGCCCTGAAGGGCGTCAACGATGACGAGCTGTTTTCCCTGACCGACTGGTGCGCCGCCGAAGGCCACGATCTGACCTGGATCGAGGTCATGCCGATGGGCGACCTCGGCAACGAGGATCGGCTGGATCAATACTGGTCGCTGAAGGATCTGCGTCAGCGCCTCGCCGGACGCTACAGCCTGACCGACCTTGCCGAACGCACCGGCGGCCCGGCCCGCTATGTCCGGATCGAGGAGACGGGCCAGAAGATCGGCTTCATCACCCCGCTCACCCACAACTTCTGCGAAAGCTGCAATCGCGTCCGCCTGACCTGCACGGGCGAGCTTTACATGTGTCTGGGTCAGGAAGACATGGCCGACCTTCGCGCACCCCTGCGCGCCGCCCCGTCGGACGACCTCGTGGAAGAGGCGATCCGCGCGGCGATCCTGCGCAAGCCCAAGGGACATGACTTCGACTATTCCCGCCAGACCGTCGCCGGCCAGGTCACGCGCCACATGAGCCATACCGGCGGCTGATCCGACCGGGGAACGAGACACCCCCGCAAGCACCCCGTGTCCTTCACCGCAGTTGACCCGCGCGCCGCGCGGGTCAGCGCACCTGATACCGATCAGCTCAGGCGGCCGGCATGCGCGCCTCGGCCATGCCCGCGTACCAGCTGGCCCCGAACGGGATTGCATGGTCGTCAAAATTATAGGCGGGGTGGTGCACCATCGCCGTGTCGCCGTTGCCGAGGAAGATATAGGCCCCCGGTCGCTCGTTCAGCATGAAGCTGAAATCCTCGGCCCCCATCAGGGGTGGCGTGTTGGTATCGACCCGGCCCGAAACGCTGGCCGCGACCTCGGCCGCATAGACCGTGTTCTCGGGCGCATTGATCGTGACGGGATAGCCGCGCTGATAGGCAACCTCAGCCACCGCCCCGAGAGCGGCCGCCGTGCCGGCCGCGATCTCGGCCACACGACGCTCGACAAACTCCTGAACCGACGGATCCATGGTCCGAACGGTGCCCTTCATCTTCACCACCTGCGGGATAACGTTATGGGCCGTCGAATCCGTGGCAACGGTGCAGACCGAGACGACCACCTGCTTCAACGGATCGACGCCGCGCGAGGCGATCGTCTGCAAAGCCACGATGATGTGGGCCGCAACGACCGTCGTATCAATGCAGTCGTGCGGCTTGGCCGCGTGGCCGCCCTTGCCCGTCACGGTGATCTCGAACTGGTCCGCCGCCGCCATCATCGCCCCCTCGCGGATCGCAAACTGGCCAACCGGGATGCCGGGCATGTTGTGCATCCCGTAGACCTCTTGGATGCCGAAACGATCCATCATGCCGTCCTGCACCATTTCGCGCCCGCCGCCGCCGCCTTCTTCGGCAGGCTGGAAGATGACCACGGTCGTGCCATCGAAGTTGCGCGTTTCTGCGAGGTACTTCGCTGCCCCCAGCAACATCGCGGTGTGCCCATCATGGCCGCAGGCATGCATCGTGCCTGGCGTTTTCGATGCATAGGGCACGCCGGTTTGCTCATTGATCGGCAGCGCATCCATGTCGGCGCGCAGCCCGACCACCCGACCCGAGGTATCGGTTCGCCCTTTGATGACACCGACCACCCCCGTGCGGCCGATCCCCGTCACCACCTCATCGCAACCGAACGCGCGCAGCAGGTCCGCTACCCTGGATGCCGTGCGATGGACATCGAACAGCAACTCGGGGTGTTCATGGAAATCTCGCCGCCAGGCGATGATCTCGGGCAGCAGTTCGGCAAAGCGGTTCTTGACGGGCATTTCGGTCTCCGAGGTATAATCATGTATCGTGGGCGCAATCGGGGCGTTTCGCAAGAGATCGCTATGCCTGAACGGGTGGCTCCAAATACAGACAAAACGTCTTCGCGATCAGCGGGCCGTTGCAAGCCAGAGATTGCTTCGGCAGCGACCCGTGAGGCCCTGACCGGAAGAACACCATCCGCGCGCCGCGAACCCGTGTGGTGATCGGTTCGCGCCATTTGCGCCACAGATCCCCCCCCCGTGCGCATGATGCAAAACCACTTCGCAGGACTGGCGACGCGCGGTGCAAGGTTATCAGCGTGGCTAGCACGCATCTTCAGATGGATCGCCCACCGGGCCGTGGCGGCCCCGTGGAGCGACGGAAAGCGCAGTCACATCCGTATTATCTCTGCTTTTCTTTCCCAATCTGACGGCTACGTGAGCAGTGGCCGGTTGCATGATCCGGCCAAAGGCGGCGTAGTAGTCACGGTGCGAGGATTGCGACGCCAATTGCTTGCTGTTGGACCTGACCGGAGAAACTGATGTCCCTATGGAAACAGGCCGTGCTGATCGTCGCTTTGCTGGCTGCGGCGGCTGGTCTTTCGGCAGCGTTCCTGCCGGTGACCCATCCGATGCTCGGCCGGATCGGGTTGCTCGCGCCGCTCGATCGGCTGGGGCTGGTCGGGCAAGCAGAACCAGTCTCGCAGGATGCACCCGGTCGTGGACGCGACGGACCAGCGCGTGTTGTTGCGGTAGAACCGCAGACCCAGTTGATGAGCGATGTCGTGACCGCAATCGGCACGGCCCGCAGTGCGCATTCCGTTATTCTTTCGCCCGAAGTTTCCGGTCGCGTCACATCCCTTAACGTCGCCTCGGGCGACTATGTGACACAGGGTGAAGTCATTGCCGAACTTGATGCCGAAGCCGCCCGGATCGCTGTCGATCGCGCAGCGCTGGTTCTGCGCGACGCGCAGGCCACGCATGACAGGGTGGCCCGCCTGCGCGCCACAGGCGCCGCGACAGAGCTGCAGTCGCAAGAGGCAGACCTTGCGCTGAAGACGGCCGAGCTGGAATTGCGCGAGGCAGAGTTCGACCTGTCGCGCCACCAGATCGTTGCACCGATCGCAGGTTGGGTCGGCATCCTGACAGCCGAGGTTGGCAATCAGGTAGCCCCGAACGTCGAGATCACCCGGATCGAGGATCGCTCGAGCCTCGTCATCGACTTTCGGGTGCCCGAGCGCATTGTCAGTCGCCTGCGGGTTGGCGATCCGGTGCGCGCGGCGCCTCTTGCCGATCCCGGCGTTGCACTCGCAGGCGCAATCACCGCTCTGGACAACCGGGTTGACGAGGTCAGCCGGACGCTGCAGGTGCAAGCCGCGATCGAGAATGACGCCGACAGGATGCGCCCGGGCATGGCGTTTCAGATCTATCTGACCTTCACGGGTGACACCCATCCGGCTGTCGATCCGCTTGCGATCCAGTGGGGCACCAACGGGGCCTTCATCTGGGCAGTGCGCGAGGGCAAGGCCGCGCGCGTGCCCGTGCGCATCCTGCAGCGCAACAGCGATTCCATCCTGATCGACGCAGCCCTTTTGCCGGACGACCTTGTGGTAACGGAGGGCGTGCAGGCCCTGCGCCCCGACGGCGAGGTTGTTCCGGTTTCGGATACGGCCGAAACGAAAGCCCCCAAGAGTTGATGGCATGAGCAAAAGCGCCCCCCAGATAGACGAGACTGCGCTGACCGGATCGGGCACGGCGCTGTTCGTGCGCCGGCCGATTCTGGCCTTCGTGGTGAATGCGCTGATTGTGCTGGCAGGCCTTGCCGCGTTGTCGGGCGCCGAGATCCGGGAACTGCCGGATGTCGACCGTCCCGTTGTCACGATCAACACCGATTTCGACGGCTCTGCCCCCGAAAGCATCGACCGCGAAATCACCGCCGTGATCGAGGGCGCGGCCGGGCGGGTGGCCGGGGTCAAGTCGATCTCGTCGTCGTCGCGTTTCGGTGCAAGCCGCGTGACGGTCGAATTTCGCGACGACGTCGATCTGGACGTGGCGGCGACGGATCTGCGCGATTCGATCGCCCGGATTCAGAACCGTCTGCCCGATGGCGCCGATCCGCCGCGTGTGGTCAAGGCCGACGCCGATTCAGATCCGGTGCTGCGCATCGCCGTGACGTCTTCGACGCGATCTGCGCAAGAGTTGACGAAGCTCGTCCAGGACACGGTTCAGGATCGGCTGCTTTCGGCCTCTGGCGTCGCCGACGTGCAGATCTATGGCGAGCGCGATCTGGTTTTCCGGGTCGATGTCGATCAGTTGCAGCTCGCCAGTCGCGGTCTTTCGCTGGCAGAGTTGCAGACGGCACTCAGGACGGTCGCCTTCGATGCGCCGGCAGGCTCGCTCAGTTCCGACAGACAAAGCCTTGTCGTGCGCACAACCGCCGCGATCACGACCGCGCCGCAGTTCGAAGCGCTGGAGATTGCCCCGAACGTGCGTCTTGGCGATGTTGCTCAAGTGACGCTTGGCCCGGAACCGGGAACGTCGATCCTGCGCGCCAATGGGCAGGCAGGCGTCGGGTTGGGGATCATCCGTCAGGCGCAAAGCAACACGCTTGAAATCTCGGCGGCCGTTCGCGAGGTGATCGCCGAAGTCGAAAAGATATTGCCGCCCGATGTGCGGATCTTTGTCACATCGGATACCGCGACGTTCATCAAGGGGGCGATCCACGAGGTCGAAATTGCGCTTGGGCTGTCTGTGCTGATCGTGACAGCAATCATCTTTCTTTTCCTGCGCGATGCGCGGGCCACGCTGATCCCCACCATTGCAATGCCGGTGTCCCTGATTGGCACGCTGGCCGCGATCTGGCTGGTCGGTTTTTCGATCAACATCCTGACCCTGCTGGCCCTTGTGCTTGCCACCGGGATGGTGGTGGATGATGCGATCGTGGTGCTGGAAAACATCGTGCGGCGCAGATCCGAAGGCATGGGCGCGCGAGCAGCGGCCGTGCTGGGCACGCAACAGGTGTTCTTTGCGGTCATCGCCACGACGACGACGCTTGCCGCAGTGTTCATCCCGCTGTCCTTTCTTCCCGGCCAGACTGGTGGGCTGTTTCGCGAGTTCGGCTTCACGCTGGCAATATCGGTGTTGCTGTCGTCGATCACGGCGTTGACCTTGTGTCCGGTTCTGGCAAGCCGGATGCTGCGTGCGGACGAAGGCGAGAAGAAGCGACGTGATCCGATAGACTGGCTCGGAAACCGTTTGGCTGCGCTTTATGCGGTTTTGCTGCGGGCCGCGCTGGCCGCACCGCTGGTCGTGGTTGCCGTGGCTGTGCTGTTTGCCTTGTTCGCGGCGTTGATCTTTCCGTCGCTGCGCCAGGAATTGACTCCGCCCGAGGATCGGGCCGTGATCTTGCTGCGGATCAATGCACCGCAAGGCGTGGCGCAGGACTACACCGACGCCAAGATGCGCGAAATCGAGGCCCTGATCGAGCCGTTTCAAACCTCTGGTGAAGTGCGCAATGTGTTCGCGATCGTGGGACAGGGCGGATCGGACAGCAATGGTTTCATGGTGTTGTCGCTTGCCGACTGGGCGGCGCGCGACCGCAGCCAGCAGGAAATTGTGGACGAACTGAATGTGAAACTGCGGGATGTCATCGGGATCCGGGCCTATGCGATCCAACCCAACTCGCTGGGCATTCGCGGGGCGGGCCAGGGACTGAGCTTTGCGGTCGTCGGCAACGATTTTTCCGCGCTCGCCGAGAACGCCAAGGCGCTTGTGGACGTGATGGAAAAGAACCCGGCCTTCGGTCAGGTTCGGATCAACTACTACACGACCCAGCCGCAGTTGTTTATAGAGGTCGACCGGGCCCGCGCGACTGACCTTGGGGTGAACATCGACGGCATGGGCGAGGCGCTTCAGGCCGTGCTGGACGGTCGCAGCGTCGGAACCGTTTTCCTTGATGACGACAGCTTTGACATCAAGCTGGTGTCGACGGCCGAGCCGGTGAATGATCCTGGCGACCTAGAGCGGGTGTTCGTTCGGGCGAGTGACGGCATGATGGTGCCGATCTCGAGCTTCGTGACGCTTGAGGAACGCGCGGTCGCGCCCGAACTCAGCCGGGAATCGCAGTTGCGGTCAGTTCCGGTGACTGCCGGTCTGACGCCCGAATTGTCTCTTGGCGCCGCGCTGGCCGAGGTCGATCGTCTGGCAGCAGACATCTTGCCGGCCGGTACCCGTATCGTTCCACTGGCCGAGGCGGCGACGTTGTCTGAAACCTCGACAGGGCTGATGCTGACCTTCGGCTTTGCGATCCTGATCGTGCTGCTGGTGCTTGCCGCGCAGTTCGAAAGCTTCGTTTCGGCATTCATCGTGATGGCCACCGTGCCCCTTGGGTTGGCCTGCGCGGTCTACGCGCTTGTCCTGACTGGCGGCAGCATGAACGTCTATAGCCAGATCGGGCTTGTCCTGCTGGTGGGGATCATGGCGAAGAACGGCATCCTGATTGTCGAGTTCGCCAACCAACTGCGCGACGAAGGCGCGAGTGTCCGCGAGGCGATCGAGAACGCGGCGATCATCCGGCTTCGCCCTGTCATGATGACGATGGTGGCGACAGTGCTTGGCGGCTTGCCGTTGGTCTTTGCCTTCGGGGCTGGCGCCGAGGCGCGCGAGGTGCTGGGCTGGATCATTGTCGGCGGTCTTGGCCTGGCCACGATCGCCACGCTCTTCATGACCCCGGTGGCCTATCTTCTGCTGGCGGGGTTGTCTAAGCCGAAGGCCGCCGAAACCCACATATTGCGTCAGGAGCTGGCTGCAGTCGTCCGCAAGGTGAGGCCTGCGGAATAGACCCGCGTCGGAGATGATCGACAGATCCCGGGCACATCAGGGTCTTGGACTGCTGGAATGGTACCGACGCCCCGGCTCGAACGGGGGACCCCCAGATCCACAATCTGGTGCTCTAACCAACTGAGCTACGTCGGCACTTTGCGCGATGTATCGCCCCCCCCCGCCGATTGCAAGAGGCAAGGCCGGGAGAAGTGGCAGCGCCACGCCAGGCTGCTTCAGGCCGAACCGGGCAGCTTGCGAGCGAGGCTTGAACCTGCGCACGACGCGCCTTCCCCTTGTCAGCTTGGCCGAACGGCGCTAGGCCGACGCATCTGGATCAGGAGGCCATGGGATGAGCATCGACAAGCAAAGCGAGATCGCCGCCAATCTGCAGATCGGCCCCACCAGCCTTGGCATGGTCCGTATCTATATCGAGGCCGAGGGCATGGAACTGCCGCTCGATTTCGAACCCGAGGAAGCGGACGAGATTGCGGAAGAATTGCGCGTCGCGGCCGAACGCGCGCGCGCCATGGGCGCGCCAACCGCACCGAAGCCGCCTAAAGCCCGGAAAGGTTAGCGGCCCGCGCCGCCGACGGATCGCGCATCGCATGCAACCGCAAGGCGGCGTTGCGGGCAAATGACCGAACCAGCACCTTGCGCCGCGCGGCGGCCAACTGCGTCTCTGGTCCCATACGCAGGATTTCCGCGTCGTAGGGATCGGCCACGATCAAGCCGGTGTCGGGGGGAAGCAGATCGGTCGGGAAATCGGCGTCGACCGCCCAGAAGAACCGATCGCACCAGGCCAGGTAACCTTGCCACTTGTGGTCCGCCCTGAAATCGCTGCGGCCCGACTTGCATTCGATCACCCAAACCTCGCCCTGTGGCCCCAGCGCCATCACGTCGACCCGCAGCCCCGGACAAGGAACCACCTCTTCCAGGGTCACAAAGTCATGGCTGAGCAAGTGTCGACAGACGCCGCGCGCCAGAAGCTGGCCGGGCATTTGCCTGAGGGCGGGGTCATGCGACACGGTGTCCATAGACAATTTATGAACTAAAGGTGAACATCACGCAAGACTTGCAGACCGCACGCGCCCGTCCTATGTCAGTGGAGGCGGGTACTGCCCTTCTCGTGCGAGGCTCTTTTCCAGTGGCCGATAAGCACTTCCGAGGGAGCTGGCTCTGCCAGGATCCTGGTCCTGGTATCTGGCGCCCACCTGGTCAACCAGGCTCTCGGGAAATCTCCGTCTCCACGGCTGCCGCGGTTCCCGCCACCCTTTCCGAAATGAAAAGGGCCGCCGAAGCGGCCCTGTGCAAAACGGCTGTCTGTGTTTAGCGGCCGATCTTGGCTGCAGATGGTCGCGCCACCGATTCAACGCGGATCGGGGTTGATGTCGCGATCGGGGCACGCCGCCCCCCCTTCGGCCCGGATGCGTCGTCTGCAAGCCGCATCACCGCAATGGCGAACTGAACGCCGGCAAACACGACACCATTGGCAAGTACCAAAAGCACGAAGGCGAGATAGCCTTTTTCCGTTTCAAGGATCAGATGGCGCAGATTGGCGATGTCCATCACCACAAGCGCCACCACGAACGCCAAAGCAAGGGCGAACCCGATCAGAACGTTCACGATGTAAAGACGGACAAGTTTCGGCACGACATTCCTCCTCGGTTCTTCAACAAGATACATCACGCGCGACCACTTTCCAGCAGAAAGCGGAACGCGGATTGTCGCAGTCCGGTTTCGCATCAAATCGCCGGAAATCAGGGCGATTGTTTCTCGTTCCAAGCAAAACCAGCGATCGCGTGGGCACCCGTCCATGCGTCACCAGAGGAGATCGCGCTGCGCCTGCGGGCGAGTCGTGCAGGACGCGGCGTTCAGAACGCCTCGGGCCTTGCCTCATGTGCCATGTGATCCAGCACCGCATTCACGAATTTCGGCTCTTTGCCATCCGGGAAGAATGCCTTCGCAATATCGACGAATTCGTTGATCACGACCTTGGGCGGCGTCGTCGCCTCCAGGATCTCGCTCCCCGCTGCACGGAACAAGGCGCGCAGCACCGGATCTATCCGGTCGATCGGCCATTTGGCGACCAGCGCGCGATCCGTCATCTGGTCGATCCTGGCCTGCCAATCGACAGAGTGGTCAATCAAGGCGCGGAAGTGATCGACATCGCCCTCGGCCATTTCGTCGCCATCATAGACTGCACCGAAACGATGGGTCTCGAACTCTCGCGTAACAGACTCGACCGTCTGGCCCGAGGCTTCCATCTGGAACAATGCCTGCACGGCATAGAGGCGCGCGGCCGATCGCATCTGCCGCTTGTCAGGTTTCTGCGCCATCACGACCTGTCCTTTGCGGCAGCACGAAATCCGAGCCCACCCTTTGGCGCCAGCCACGTCCGACCCAGCGCGATCAGATGCAGCGCGGCCGCCGCCGCCCCGCCACCCTTGTCCTGCCCTGCGGGATCGGCACGGACCGCAGCCTGAGCCCGGTTTTCGACAGTCAGAATGCCGTTTCCGATACAGGCGCCCTCCAGACCCAGCAGCGACAATCCACGCGACGAGTCATTGCAGACCGTCTCGTAGTGCGTGGTTTCCCCCCGGATAACGCAGCCGAGCGCGACGTAGCCGTCATACTCGGCCATGCGCTCTGCCATCGCAATTGCCGTCGGCACCTCCAGTGCTCCCGGAACCTCGATAAGGTCAGCCTCTACGCCGCAGCGTTCGGCCATCGCGCGCGCACCCGCGATCAGGTGATCCGCGATGTCGCGATAATAGGGTGCCACGACGATCAACAGCTTCACCGGTTTGTCGAAGCTGGGCAGTGGCAAGATGTAATGGCTTTCCTGACTTGCCATCTCTTAGACCTCCGCAATCGGGCATGTCCCGACAATGGTCAGCCCGTAGGCGTCAAGCCCGACCACCTTGGGCGCGCGCGAGTTGGTCACCAGCTTGATCTGCGACAGTCCAAGCGCGGACAGGATCTGCGCGCCAAGCCCATACTGGCGCAGAGTTTGCGGCGACACTTCATCCTCGGTCACCAGCTTCATCGTCGTGTCGCGCAACAGAACGACCACGCCGCGCCCTTCGGTAGCAATCGTCTTCATCGCGCCGCGCAACTCGCCTGCATGGTCGGGATTGATCCCCAGGACGTCTGCCAGCGGGTTAAGCGCATGCATCCGAACCAGCACGGGCGCGTCGCTGGATATGTCACCTTTGGTCAGCACCACATGTTCCGCACCCTGCGTCTCATCGGCAAAGACGCGCATCAACCAATCCCCGCCATAGGCGGAGGTGACGTGCTTGACCGCCTTTTCGCTTACCAGATTGTCATGCCGCCGCCGGTAGGCGATCAGATCGGAAATCGTGCCGATCTTCAGGTTATGCCGCTGCGCAAATCCCACCAGATCCGGCAGCCTCGCCATTGTGCCGTCTTCATTCATGATCTCGCAGATCACACCTGAAGGGTTGAGGCCTGCAAGCCGGCTTACATCCACCGCCGCCTCGGTATGTCCCGCGCGCACCAGCACACCACCTTCGCGGGCGCGCAGCGGAAACACATGGCCAGGGGTCGCAATGTCGGCCGCCCCCTTGGACGGGTCGATCGCGACAGACACGGTCAACGCCCGATCGGCAGCCGAAATGCCGGTTGTCACGCCTTCCCGCGCCTCGATCGACAGGGTAAAGGCTGTTTCATGACGGCTGGAGTTCTTCGGGCTCATCAGCGGCAGGCCAAGCGCGTCAATTCGTGCTCCCGGAAGCGCCAGACAGATCAGGCCGCGCCCGTGCATCGCCATGAAGTTGACAGCCTGCGGCGTGCACATCTGCGCCGGGATCACCAGATCGCCCTCGTTCTCGCGGTCTTCGTGATCGACCAGAATGAACATCCGACCATTGCGGGCGTCGTCGATGATCTCTTCGATCGAAGATATCGCGTCCGAATACTCGGTCCTGGTTTCAGTGTTCATGTCAGATATCTCCGGCTTTGCGTGCGTCCTAGCGCGGTGCGCACCGGAAGGCCAGTGCCTGCCTTGCCCCCGTACTGAGCTGACCAGTACGGCTGGGCTTCGTGCCCTTCCCCCTCGGATCAACTCGGATATCGGATGTCAGGCGTCCCATTCCCGCAGGCGGGCGACATAGCGCGCCATCGTGTCGATCTCAAGGTTCACCGCACACCCTTCGGTCACATCGCCCCATGTCGTCGCTTTCTGCGTATGAGGAATGAAGTTCACGCCGAAATCGGCTCCGTCCACCTCGTTCACGGTCAGCGACGTGCCGTTCAACGCAACCGACCCCTTGGGCGCGATGAACCCCGCGAGCTCGAGCGGCGCGCGGAAGGTCACACGCAGACTGCCGCCTTCGGGCCGCACCCGGATCACCTGGGCCAGACCGTCGACATGGCCCGCCACAATGTGACCGCCCAGTTCATCGCCCACCCGTAGCGCGCGCTCCAGATTGACCCTTCGACCAAGAACCCAGCCGCCGATCGTCGTCTTGGACAGCGTCTCGCCCGAGACCTGGACATCAAACCAGTTTTGCGGGGCGGAACCGGCTGCAATCACCGTCAGGCAAACCCCGTCACAGGCAATAGAGGCACCAATGTCGATCCGCGACACGTCATACGCCGTGGCGATGCGTGCGCGCAGATCGCCCTGCTGCTCAAGCTCCAGCACATGGCCAATGTCGGTTATGATGCCAGTGAACATGAGCGTCTCCCTGAACCTACCGACCGAGGTAGCCCTGCAAGATGCGGGCTGCAAGACCCCTGGCGATAGACAGCGCCGCACGCCTGCCTGACCGTCGGCACCAAATCGCTGTAATTTCGCCGTCCCGGTCGATAATCTTCACAATGTGGAAAGCAGTATCCCACAGAAACGGCGTATGAACCAGTCATCGGACATCGGGCAGCGAGGCACCAGGGATCGGCGGTTTATGCTGCTGCAAGGCCCGCACGGCCCGTTTTTTCACCAGCTTGCACGGATGCTGCGCCGAACTGGTGCTCAGGTCTGGCGCGTGGGCTTCAATGGGGGGGATCGCACCTTCTGGCCCGATCGGCACTGGTATATTCCCTACCGCGGCTCACCAGACGCCTGGCCTGACACCTGCCGCGCCCTTCTTGCCGACCACGGCATCACCGATCTTGTGCTTTATGGCGACACGCGCAGTCTCCACGCGCAGGCAATTTCCATCGCACACGCCAGAGGCGTGACCGTCCATGTGTTCGAGGAAGGGTATCTGCGCCCCTACTGGGTGACCTACGAACGCGATGGCACAAACGGGAATTCCCGGCTGATGACCCTCGACGTGCCTGCCATGCGCAACGCCCTCGCCGACCGGACCACTGAATTGGCAGAGGCCCCCGCAAGCTGGGGCGATCTGCGCCAGCACATCTTCTATGGGGCAATCTACCACGGCTGCGTTCTGCTTGGCACACGCGGGTATCGCCAATATCAACCACATCGCGCGATCCCTCTAGCAGACGAGTTTCGCTTGTATCTGCGGCGGCTCGCGCTAATGCCGCTGCACCGGATCGAGCGTGCTCTTGCTACCCGACGCATCGAGCGGGGCGGCTTTCCCTATCATCTGACCCTGCTGCAACTCGACCATGACGCAAGCTTTCGTGCGCACAGTCCCTTTTCCAGCACGACCGAGTTCGTAAAGCTGTGCATTGAAGCCTTTGCCCGCGGGGCGCCACGGCATCATCACCTGGTGTTCAAGGCTCATCCGCTTGAAGACGGGCGGGTGCCACTTGCACGCGAGATCCGCACTCTGGCGCATGCAGCCGGCCTTTCGGGGCGGGTCCACTTCGTGCGGGGCGGCAAACTGGCCCGCCTGCTGAGCGCCGCACGCAGCGTCGTCACCGTCAACTCGACTGCCGCGCAACAAGCGCTCTGGCGCGGACTGCCGTTGCGCGCGTTCGGGGTGGCCGTCTTTGCCAAACCGGAATTCGTTTCGCACCAGCCCTTGCCCGAGTTCTTTGCGGATCCGAAACGGCCGGACAGCCTCGCCTACCGCGATTACCGCCGATTTCTGCTTGAAACGTCGCAGGTCGCCGGTGGTTTCTATTCGACCAGCGGGCGGCGGCAACTGCTTCGCCAGGTCGTCGACATGATGCTTTCGCCCGTCGATCCCTATGCCGCTCGGCTGGACGGCAACGCGGCACCACGGCAACAGTTGCGCCTTGTGACCTGAACACCGCAGGCCACACTGGCGTTTTCACCCGCATTTGGATAGCCTTGCAGGAAAAATATGAGGCAGCTTCCGATTAAGGAGCCCGAGCAGTGACGGTATCGGCATCACGGGTGGGCACAGGCCTTGCCCTTATTTTGTTTGTTGGACTGGTGGCAGCCTGTGGCTTGCCCCGCTCAGGCCCCAACAAGAACGAGATTTTCAAGGGATCGGTGCTGGAAGGCGGCGATGCGTTTGTTGTGACCGTGAACGATCGGGTCACGCGCGCCACCTCGATCGTGCCCGCGTATGGCTTCGGCGCAGCGTTCAGCCGCGCCGATGTGATCGGATCCGATCTGATCGCACCCGGCGACGTTCTGGGGCTGACAATCTTTGAGAACGTGCGTGACGACCCGCTTCTGGGCAATACCGGGCAACGCGTCTCGGCGCTGGATCAGGTGCAGGTCGATGGGCAAGGTTTCATCTTCGTACCCTATGCCGGGCGGATAAAGGCAGCGGGCCAAACGCCGGACGGACTTCGCCAGATCATCACGGAAAAACTCGACACCCAGACACCTGACCCCCAGATAACCGTGCAGCGACTGGCCGGCGATGGCGCGACCGTTTCGGTGTCCGGCGGCGTTGGCACACAGGGCGTGTTCCCGATCGAGCGGCCGACGCGAACCTTGTCGGGGATGCTCGCCAGGGCTGGCGGTGTGATCCTGGAGCCCTCGGCCGCGCTGGTTCGCATCACACGCGGCTCCCATACCGGAAAGGTCTGGCTGGAAGACCTCTACGACAATCCTTCGCTCGACATCGCGCTGCGCCCAGGCGACCGGATCGTGGTGGAACGCGATCGCCGGTCCTTCGTGGCCCTTGGCGCCACCGGATCGCAAAGTCGTATCCCGTTTGAAACACAGACCCTTTCGGCCATCGAGGCAATCGCGCAGGTCGGCGGCCTGAACACCAACGTGGCCGATCCGACTGGCGTTTTCGTGTTTCGCAACGAACCAGCCGAGATTGCAAACACCGTGCTTGGCCGCACCGACCTGCAGGGCGACCAACGCTTCATCTACGTGCTTGACCTGACCTCGCCGACCGGCGTTTTCGAGGCGCGCGATTTTGTCGTGCGCGACGGCGACACGGTCTATGTGACCGAGGCGCCATTCCTGCAGTGGACCAAGACCCTCGCCGCCTTCAACGGCACGGCGACCGCCGCGAACTCTGTCGCGGGGCTCGGTTCGGGCGGCTGAGGCCGCCCATGGTGCCACCAGACCTTGACCCGTTTCCGCAGCGGCAGGCCGCACGCCCGCTTTATGCGTTCAATGCGGGCTTGCTCCGCCCTGGCCCGGTTCGCCGGATCCTGACGCTGGCTGGATTGCGCCCAACCCTTGGGCGACCGGGGCCCGAGGATCTGGTCGGGGTGTGGGGCCGCAGCCCCTACGCGGCCCGCGGCGAGGCGATGGCGCGGCGGTCCGGCGCGTCGCTGGTCAGGATCGAGGATGCCTTTCTGCGCTCGCTTCGGCCTGGCCGACTTGGGGATGGGCCCTTGGGCCTGCTGATAGATCCGCTGGGTGTCCATTTCGATGCCTCTGCGCCTTCGACGCTGGAGCGGATCCTGGCGACGCATCCGCTCGACGATCATGTGCTGCTGACCCGCGCCCGCGACGGCATCGCCAGGGTACGCGCGCTGCATCTGTCGAAGTACAACCTGCACGACCCCGAGGCGCCCCTGCCTCCACCAGGCTATGTCCTCGTGGTCGACCAACTGCGCCAGGACGCCTCGATTCTGCATGGTGGCGCCGATGCGCAAACATTCCGCGAAATGCTGGTTCGCGCGCAAGAGGACCATCCCACCGCGCGCATCCTGGTGAAGGCCCATCCTGAAACCCTTCTTGGCCTGCGCCCAGGCCACTACGGGCCGGACATCGCAACGGGCCGGATTCAGGTGCTGAGCGATGCCGTTTCACCCTATGCGCTGCTGGAGGGGGCGATCGCGGTCTATACCGCTACCTCTCAGCTTGGGTTCGAGGCGATCCTGGCAGGACATCGGCCGCATGTGCTTGGCACACCGTTTTATGCGGGCTGGGGCCTGAGCAACGATGAGATGCCCTTTCCCCGGCGCCGCCGCACCCTGACCCGCGTGCAGTTGTTTGCCGCAGCAATGATCCTGGCCCCGACCTGGTACGATCCGTGTCGCAACCGGCTCTGCTCGTTCGAAGAAGCTGTTGATCAGCTTGAGGCCGAGGTGCGCGCCTGGCGGGATGATCGCTTCGGGCACGTGGCCATCGGCATCCGCTTGTGGAAACGTAGCACGATCCAGCAGTTTTACGGCAACACGCGGCGCGTCCACTTCACGAATGCGCCCCACCGTGCCGCGCGTGTCGCGACAGCAACCGGTCGGCGCGCGATGGTCTGGGCCACGCGGGAGCCCGCCACCTTCCCCGTGCCGATCCAGCGGATCGAGGATGGATTTTTGCGCTCACGCGGGCTTGGCGCCAACCTCGTGCCGCCGATGTCACTCGTAGCTGACGATCTGGGCATCTACTATGACCCCAGTCGCGAAAGCCGCCTTGACCACTTGATCGCCGCGGGTCCGCCGCCAGGTGGCGCTGACCGCGCCAAACAACTGGTTGCCCGGATCATTGCGGCGGGCCTTACGAAATATACCCAGGGAGCCCCGGGCACAGACCTTCCCACCGGACCGCGCATTCTGATACCGGGGCAGGTCGAAGATGACGCCTCGATCCTGAAGGGGGCGGGCGATATCCGGACCAACCTTGCACTTCTCGAACACACCCGACGCGCAAATCCGGGTGCCCTGATCCTCTACAAGCCGCACCCCGATGTAACAGCCGGTCTGCGGCCCGGTGCGATTCCTGCGGCCGACGTGCTGCGCTTCGCGGATGTTCTTGTCCCCGAAATCGATCCCGCAGCGTTGCTACGGGACGGGACCGAAGTGTGGACCATGACATCACTTCTGGGGTTCGAGGCCCTGCTGCGCGGCTTGCCTGTCACCTGTCTCGGCAGCCCGTTCTACGCCGGTTGGGGATTGACCCGCGATTTGGGTGCAACGCCCGCATGGCGTAACCGAAACGCCTCTTTGACGGATCTCGCCCATGCTGCCCTGATCGCCTACCCGCGGTACCGCGATCCGGTGTCGCGGCGCCCCTGCCCACCCGAGGTCATTGTCGAGCGGCTGGCACTGGGCGTGGCACCTGCAACCGGCCCGATCACTCGCGCGCTGTCCAAACTGCAAGGATTGCTTGCGTCACAGGCTTGGCTGTGGCGGTAGAACCAGCATAAATCGAACATCCGTTGGCAGTTGGGGCAATAGCAAGATCCTCGAATATCAGTTTTCGAACAATCCCACGCGATACCAGCGTGATAGGCTGTCACCGCCGATCTGCCGCACCTCGGCCAACATGAAGTCAGGCGCATCGGCAAGCGAACTGAGTCCCAATCCTCCGATCCCTGCCACGCTATCACCACCAAGGACCTTGCCCGCCGTGAACAGAACCAGTTCGCTTACCAGATCCGCGCGCAGCGCCGAGGCCGCCAGTTGCCCACCCCCCTCGCAGAAGATCCGTGTCAGGCCCGCCGCGGCCAGTGCGCGCAGTGCCCCCGCGATCGAGACATGGCCAGCCTCGACCGGGCAGGGAAACAGCCGTGCGCCCAGATCGGCAAGCCGTGCGCGTGCAGCCTCGGGCGCATGATCGCCGTGGCACAGCCATAGCGGTACATCGCGGGCGGTCCGGACCAGGCGCGACGCCGGATCGAGCGACAAGCGCGTATCAATCACGATCCGCACCGGTTGATGCGTGGTGCCCAGATCGCGCACCGTCAACTCGGGATCGTCGGCCCGCGCCGTTCCCGCGCCAATAAGCACCGCATCATGACGCGCGCGCAGGGCGTGCACCTGACGGCGGGCCTCGGCCCCGGTGATCCAGCGGCTTTCCCCTGTGGCCGTCGCGATCCGCCCGTCGAGGCTTGTCGCCAACTTCAGCGTGAGTGCTGGCAAGCCCTGCGTGACTCGGCGCAGAAAACCACTATGGGCGCGTTCCGCCGCCTCTGCCTCGACCCCGCTCACCACATCGATCCCTGCCGCGCGCAAAAGGGCAAGGCCACGACCCGCGACCCTTGGATCGGGATCAAGCCGGGTTGTGACGACCCGCGCTATGCCTGCCGCGATCAACGCCTCGGCGCAGGGCGGCGTCCGGCCATGGTGCGCGCAAGGCTCCAGCGTCACATAGGCTGTCGCGCCCTGCGCGGCCTGGCCGGCTAGCACCAAGGCAACGGTCTCGGCGTGCGGCCGACCCCCGGCTTGCGTCCAGCCCCGGCCGATCACCCGGCCATCCTTGACGATCACGCAGCCAACTGCCGGATTGGGCCAAGTCCGACCCAGCCCGCGCGCGCCCAGCCCGAGGGCATGGCGCATGTGCCGACGGTCGTCTTCCGTGCTCACTCGTCCGGGGATCCATGCGGACGCAACTCCGATACGAACTTGTCGAAATCATCCGCCGCTTGGAAGTTTTTGTAAACGCTGGCAAATCTTACATAAGCTACGGTGTCGATCCGGGCCAGCGTTTCCATCACAATCTCACCGATCACTTTGGAGGGGATGTCAGTCTCGCCCATGCTTTCAAGCCGCCGCACGATTCCCGAGATCATCTGGTCGATCCGCTCCGGGTCGATCGGGCGCTTCTGCATCGCGATCCTGATTGACCGCTCGAGCTTTGTGCGATCGAAGTCCTCACGTTTGCCCGAGGTCTTGATGACGACGAGATCGCGCAGTTGCACACGCTCATAGGTCGTGAAACGGCCGCCGCAGGCTGGGCAAAAGCGCCGCCTGCGGATCGAGACATGATCTTCCGCGGGGCGCGAATCTTTCACCTGCGTGTCGATATTTCCGCAAAACGGGCAGCGCATCGCCCCTCCCTTGGTGGATGGTTCTTGTTATCCACAGGGACTATAGGCCAGCCTCAAGCCTTTGGGTAGGGGTAACATTCAACGCAACATATAGCACTCAGAACCCTGGCATCGATGGAATACGCGATTCGCACAAGTTCCAGGCGATGGTCGCCGACACGCTGTTCTTGGGCCCCGAGTTCCCGAAGATCGTGACACCTGTGCGCGTGGCCGCGCCTTCCGGATTCAGCGAAAACGCCAGTCCCGACCGCGCCTTTCGGGGTGGCTCGGTCATCCGATAGATCGGCGTCCGTCCGGGCAGGCCAAGGCCGCGCTTGACGTAATCTCCGGCCGCACACCAAAACGCAGTGTCAGCCGACAGCAGGCCGAAAGGCACATAAAAGCTGTCCGGCCCTGTCTGTTCAACACGCAACCCGTTGATCGCAACAAATGCCGCGGCCGGCACCGCTGAAAGCGAACTTCCCAAGACAAACACAGCAGCAGCAAAAAAATGACGCATCGAGAACCCCTTCCCTTGATCTGCAATCCAACGGCTGACCAAGCCGCTACCCCCCGACGAACCCGGCAAGTGTCGGCTTGCCAGCTTTCTTTGGCTCTCGTTCACCTCCAGAAGAACGGATCGCAAAAGCTGGTTGCACTGGCGACCGACAGGCTGTTCTCGTGGCCCGCTCCAAAGAACTGCGTCACCCCGGTCCGCGATGCCGCACCATCAGGGGACAGCGAGAAGGTGATGCCTTCCCCCGATCTGCGTGGTGGCTCGGACACGCGGTAGATCCGCGTGCTGCCCGACATCCCGAGGCGGCGTTGCACATAGTCGCCCGCTGCGCACCAGAAGGCCGTGTCGCCGGGAAGCCCGAACCATGGCACATGGAAACGATCCGGCGCTTCGGCGACGACCCGAAGCCCGTTCACCGCCCTGAACGAATTCGTGGTTTCTGTTGGCACACAGGCCGCCAACACACCTGCTGCGAAACTCAGCACCAGCGAAGACAAAACCACCCGCATGACAAAGACCTTCCAGAAAACCACACCATCACGATAGGACAAAGTGAACCGATCGGAAAGTGCCGGAAGCAGGCGCGAGTGGCGTGCGTAGGGGCTTCATGCTGGCGACGGAAAGGCGCGTCCCCAAAGGCCCCGGCAGGCGCGTATTTGTCATAACTGTGTTACATTAACGTGTATGGCAAAACGACTCATCTTGCTCCTTGCGTTCCCGGTCGTGCCCGCTTGGGCCGAAAGCCCGATTGCCGAAGTCATTTGCGCGCCGACGGCTGAAATGGTGCAGCGCTTGACACGCAGCATGGGAGCAAGGCGGACTGCAACCGGCATCCGTGACATCGAGGCGGTGATGGAGATCTGGACCGCGCCCACCGGGCAGTGGACGCTTGTTCAAACCTATGCCGACGGGCGGTCCTGCATTCTGGCGATGGGCGCCGACTGGGATATGCCGCCGGCACCTGAAGCGGGCTGACCATCCCGCAAAATCAAGTAGCCATGCGCCTGACGCATATCGGCGTTCTCGCCCTAGACCTTTCGTTCCGGGCCAGGCGGCGTATCTCTGATCGTGACGTTGCGGGCAACTGCCCCGCGCCAAGTGAAAGAGAAAAAAAATGTCCTATACGAGCACATCCCTTGCCCCGGCCTTTGGCGGTCTGTTCAGCGGTTTCGAAGCGCTGCGCCTACGGATGGCAGACAAGACCCGCCGGGCACACGCTTATCGGCAGACGTATCGCCAGCTTGAAGCGATGACGGACCGTGAACTGGCCGATATCGGCATCTCGCGCCTGCAGATCGCCGAGATTGCAGAAGAGGCTGCGGCCTGCGCTTGAACGCTTGCACCGAACAAGCCAAACAAAACGGGCGCCCCTTGGGCGCCCGTTCGTATATTGCTGACCTGCTCGAAGCGCCGCACCTTGCCAGTCCTGCCCGACTCTCCGCGATCGACAGGGCCGGGTCTCACTGATCGAGGAAGCTCCTCAGCTTCCGGCTCCGGCTCGGATGCTTCAGCTTGCGCAGCGCCTTGGCCTCGATCTGGCGGATACGTTCGCGGGTGACGCTGAACTGTTGGCCGACCTCTTCCAGCGTATGATCGGTGTTCATCCCGATGCCGAAACGCATGCGGAGCACGCGCTCTTCGCGCGGGGTGAGGCTGGCCAGAACGCGGGTCGTGGTTTCCTTGAGGTTTTCCTGAATCGCGCTGTCCAGAGGCAGGATCGCGTTCTTGTCCTCGATGAAGTCGCCAAGCTGGCTGTCTTCCTCGTCGCCGATGGGCGTTTCCAGCGAAATCGGCTCCTTGGCGATCTTCATCACCTTGCGGACCTTTTCCAGCGGCATCTGCAGCTTTTCGGCCAGTTCCTCGGGCGTCGGCTCGCGCCCGATCTCGTGCAGCATCTGGCGGCCGGTGCGCACCAGCTTGTTGATCGTCTCGATCATGTGGACCGGGATGCGGATCGTGCGGGCCTGATCGGCGATGGATCGCGTGATCGCCTGACGGATCCACCAGGTCGCGTAGGTCGAGAACTTGTAGCCCCGGCGGTATTCGAACTTGTCCACCGCCTTCATCAGGCCGATATTGCCTTCCTGAATAAGATCAAGGAATTGCAGCCCGCGGTTCGTGTACTTTTTGGCGATGGAGATCACCAGCCGCAGGTTCGCCTCGACCATTTCCTTCTTGGCCTGCCGCGCCTCTTTCTCGCCCTTCTGCACCTGGTTCACGATGCGGCGGAACTCGCTGATGTCCACGCCCACGTACTGGCCCACCGAGGCCATCTCGGCCCGCAACTCCTCGACCCGGTCGCGGCTTTTCTCCATCAGCGTCTGCCAGCCGCGCCCCGATTTGGCGGCCATGCGGTCGGCCCAGGTCGGATCCAGCTCGTAGCCCTGGTATTCGTCGATGAACTCGCGCCGGTTGATGCGCGCCGCGTCGGCCAGTTTCACCATGCCAGAGTTGATCGCCATGATCTTGCGGTTCACGCCGTAGATCTGATCGATCAGCGCCTCGATCCGGCTGTTGTTCAGATGCAGTTCGTTCACCAACAGCACGATTTCGCTGCGAAGTTTCTGATAGGCCTCTTCATCGACCCTGGTGAAACGGTTGGCGTCGTTCAGCGTGGCATGCATGCGCATGTCCTGCATCGTCGCCAGATTGACGTAGTCGCGTGCGATCAGTTCCAGCGTCTCCAGCACGCGCGGTTTCAGCGCGGCCTCCATCGCGGCCAGCGACATGGCCGAGGCCTCATCGTCGTCGTCGTCTTCCTCGGCGGCAACGATGGGGTTGCCGTCGGCGTCCAGTTCGGGCTCTTCCGAGGCGGTGCGGCGGGGTGCCGCCCCCAGATCGACCCCCTCAAGGCCCGCATCCTCCATCTCGACTTCGCCGTCCAGCGACCGGCCGAAGGTCGCCTCAAGGTCGATCACATCGCGCAGCAGGATGTCTTCGGACAGGAGTTCGTCGCGCCAGATCGTGATCGCCTGAAACGTCAGCGGGCTTTCGCACAGGCCCGCGATCATCGTGTTGCGCCCGGCCTCGATCCGCTTGGCGATGGCGATCTCGCCCTCGCGGCTGAGAAGCTCGACCGAACCCATCTCGCGCAGGTACATCCGCACGGGGTCGTCGGTACGGTCCAGCGTCTCGGTGGTGGTGCCGGCCACGGCCACCTCGCGCGAGGTCGAGGTTTCGACCAGCGCGCCCACCGACTCGCCCTCTTCGACCTCGTCATCCTCGATGATGTTGACGCCCATCTCGGACAGCATCGACATCACGTCCTCGATCTGTTCCGAAGACACCTGTTCGGGCGGCAGCACGGTATTCAGCTGCTCATAGGTGATGTAGCCGCGCTCTTTCCCGTCGGCGATCATCTTCTTGACCGCCGCCTGGCTCATGTCGAGCGAGACCTCGGCTTCCTGCTCGTCCGGCTTGGCGTCGTCGGTTTCCTTGAGGGCCATGCGTACTCCTTCGGGCGGGTCGGTGGCGGGGTTGGGCGAATCAGCGGCGGGGCTTCCGGGCGCGATTCGATTCTTTAGCGCGAATCACGGGAGAGGAAAGGCCGTCAGCCCTTTTTCTTCACCCAGATCTCGCTGTCGATCATGTTCTGCAGCAGTTGTGACAGGGCGGTCCGGTCTTCTCCCATCGCCGCCGAGTCGTCCATTGGTGACCGAGCGGTATGCTGCATTGCGGCGGCCGCCTGCGACAGGCGCCAGGTCACGCCCTCGTCGGCAAGGCCGGTCAGGTCTTCGGCGGCATCGGCAATCTCGCGGCGCGCCCCGCGTCGGGCATCCAGTTTCGCGAAAGCCTCGGCCACACACATCAGCGCAAGCTCCGGATCGGCATCCGCACGCACCGGTGGCGCCGATTGCACATGGCTTTGCGCGAACAGGGTTTCAAGGGCCGCCGCTTCGGTCTCTGCAATGCGGGCGCGCACGTCTGCCGCATCGACGCCCCCTGCATGGCGCAGCAGCGACAGGCGCAGGCCGTCATGGCCTGGTGTCAGCAGGTCCACCGCCTCAAGCTCGGACACGAACCGCGCCACCAGGCCAGGGTGGCTGACCAATGTCGCCAGCAGGACGGATTCCAGCAACTGTTCCTCGACCGGCGCCTCGCCCGGCATCGCCAGCACCGATGTGCGGGTGGACGCAGCAGGCGGCA